>JAKQHY010000134.1 GCA_029555965.1 Chloroflexota bacterium
AAGGTATTTTTTCGTGGGCGGGCTACGCCCGCCCACGAAAAAATACCCTTCAAACCGCGCCTTTAGGCGCAAATCGTGGGCCAAAATGAATTTTCGGATAGATTCTAAATAGGTTTACCTGGCGCAAAATCTTTAATGCTCGTCAAAAGAATGATCTCCAACCCAACAAGGATCCGAACATGAAAACTTTAGTGGTCATACCGTGTCTGCAACACAAGTATACGTTCTCCGCTCCCCTCGCCTGGATGTTCAGCCGTCACGTGGATTGCGTGGAGGGCATCTACAGCTTCTCCCTCGACAAGGAAACGGTCCAAAAGTACGATTCTTTTATCGTAGAACTTAACTGGTTCATCGAATTGTACGAATTTCAACTCATCGCGCAGTTTATCAAGAAATACAACCCCCGCGCGCGCATTCTGTTTGGGGGCCTCTACAGCCAGCTCAAATACAAAGAAGTGTTTCAGCACGCGCCGGTGGATTACTTCATCAAGGGGGATAACGAAGTGCCCATCCAGCAGTTCGTTGAGGGCGTAGACCCCCGGAAAATTCCCAACATGGTCGGGCGGGACTTCGAGAATCCACAAACGTATGCCTTTCAACAGGAGGATTACCCCTCCCTGGAATTCAACCTGGACTGGTTCCCCGATTTTGCAAAATACTGGCCCGATTTCCCCCATCCGGGCGTTGACATCGCCGTGGATTTCAGCCGAATGCCCCTGTACCCCAAGTATTGGGAAAAGCCGGGCCGGGACCTGCCGCCGCAATTCGAGTGGCGCATCCCGCCCCGGGGCGGCCGGTATCATCTGCCGATGCTGATCACCTCCCGCGGCGCGTGCCTGGCCGCGCATGAGACATGCGACTATTGCATGGGATCCAGACACGAGTTAAGTCAGGCGATCTACAAACGCCCGCCCCTGGTGATAGACAATGAAACGTGCATCCTGCTCCTGAAAAAGATCGAGAAGAAGTTCAAGCAGGCCACGCTGTTCATCAATGGCCCCTTCATCTACGATTTTTCCAACGAACACTTCGACCTTGAGGCCACCATCGAGATAGATGGCCCCAGCACGGCGCAGGACGTCGCCAAAATTCTCCCGGCCTTCCGGGACGCGCGCGTCCACACGGCGATTTATGCCGAAGGGGACTTGGGAACGAAAATCCGCGAAGACCTGGACCAATACGACGCGCTCGAAGACGAGTCCCACAAAATCTACTTCTTCGCCTTTCCAGAAGACGCCGCCAATTATCACATCTCCGAAAGCCGCCGGTTGTACGCAGAACTGGTGCTGCCCGACTGGACGGATTGGAATTTCTACAACGATTGGGATAAAGCGATGGGGCGCAGCCGGCGTTGGTACTTCAGCACCCGCCAGGATAATTTCTATCCCCCTCCGCGCAAGATCATCACGCGCATTGTCCAATTCATTTTCACCTACGTCGCGTATGTGCTGCAACGCCTCAAGATCATTGACCTCAAGGAAAAGTTCGTTTTGTAGCGCATAGAGACATCTTTTACCGCCGAGCACGCAGAGGGCGCTGAGTTTTTATTTTCTCAGCGCCCTCTGCGGTGAAAAAGTTCGACCTGTGCGATAGCATTACTGAATAGCCTATTTTCTGTCAGCAGATTGAGCAGATTTAGCGGATTAAGAAAAAAATCTGCTTAATCTGCTTAATCTGCTGATAAATTTCTCCCTATTGCACAGGTTGAAAAAGTTTAAGAAGGTGTTCAGGGTTATTCGGCGGACAAGGGCGGGACAACCGCGATGGGCTGCGTCGCCGCGCCGATGTCGCCGTCCAGCGTGGAGGCCAACACGGTGACGCGCCACGTCGTGGATAAATCCGGCAGGGGCAACTCGAAGGCGAAGCGCCCGGCGACGTCGGTCACGGCGGCGGGATTCCAGTAGAGCGTTTCCGGCAGGAGGGTGCGCAGCGGGTACGTCTCGACGGGCGGCAGCGGCGCCGGGGTGACGGTTGACTTGGGCATGGCAGTGGGCTCCGGCGCCGCGGTGGGAACTTCGGTAGCGGCGGCGGGCGGCTTGGTGGCTTCGGGGGCTTTGGTGGGTTCGGATGTTACTTCAATTTCCTCCGTTTTCTCAACCACTTTTTCGACCTCCACAGTTTTTTGAATTGCTTGTGGCCTCGGCACCGCACACCCGCTCAGCCACCCCAACGGGCCGGCATAGAGGCCGGGGGCGCCGAGCGCGCGCGTGAAGTCGGAGGCGAAGCGGGGGAACGCGGGCAACAGTACGGCCAGCACGAGCAGCAGCAGCGCCAGGGCCGTCGTCAGCCAGCCGACGGCGCGGCGACCGGCGAGCGCCAGCCCTTGCCCCCACAGCGCCAGTGCCCCTGCCAGCCCCAGGAACGCAGCGACAAGAAGCGCGAGGAGCCAGCCCGGCAAGTCCGCGCCGCGCGCCGCCAGCACGACGAGCGCGCCGCCCAGCACAAGGTAGCCCGCCAGCAGCCCGGCGACGAGCTGCGAGGGCACGTCCCGCCGCAGCCAGCCGTGGAGCAGCAGCCCCATCAGCAGCAGCGCGACGAGCGCCAGCACGCCCACCAGCGCCGCCATCCCCAACAGCGGCACAAGCACCCCCAGCACGCCCCCCACCAGCAGCAGCGGCGAGAGGACGAACATCACCAGCAGCCCGATCCCCAGACGGCGCAACGCTTGCCCCAACAAGCCCAAGGGGGACAGTCCGCGCGCGACCACGAGCGCCAACAGCGCCGGCAACACGACGAGCGCGCCGCTCAAGGCCCCCGCCAGCGCGCGGCGCGCAGCAGCCGCCGAATCCGGCGCGGACATGGCGCCATACGCCTGCAAGGAGTAGCCCACCGTCGGCGCGCCGGCCCAGGCGGCGCGGGCGGCCATATCCTGCGCGGCGCGGGCGTCGGCGGGAGCGTCAACCACGGCAGACGCAGTCAGCGCATCTTCCAGCAGGAAGTAGGCGCGGGCGAAGCCGGGCGGCAGGGTATCGAGGGCGTAGACGGACTCGTCCACCACGGCGATGCCGAGGGCGGACTGCACGGGGGCGGACAAACTGGAAGTTTGTGTTACGAGCGCGGTCTGGATGTGTACCTGCGCGACGTCGCCGGGCGCGTAGGTCGGCTGGTCGGCGGTCACGGCCACGGCGACGCGCTGCGGCATGTCCACCACCACCAGTCGCGTATCTTCCACCGGCTTGCCGTCGGGCGGCACGAAGTAAGCGTGCAGCTCCAGCGCGCCCACCAGCGCGGCGTCCAAATCCAGCGCGAAGGTCGCCTGCCCGTCCGTCACGGGCGCGGAGAGGACGGCGACCGTCTGCTGCGCGTGGAGCACGTCCAGGTAGAGCGCGTCCACACCGGCAGTGGTGAACGCTTGCAGGCGCAGCGTCTCGCCGACTTCGTAGGCGGCCTTCTCGGCGCGCAGCAGCACGACTTGCGCCGCCGCGTCAGCGTCCAGCGAGAGGGTGGTCGCGCCGATGAAGCCGTCGGGGGTGCGGCCCACCAGGCCCATGTCGCCGCCCGCGCGGGGGACGTAGGTGAAGCTCCCCAGGCCGTAGGCGTCGGTCGTCAGCGTGAAGCGGTAGATGTCGGTCATGGCAGTCAGGTCGGCGGAGACGGGTGTGCCGTCGGGATAGGCGGTGAGTACGTAGACGACGTTCTCGACGCCCGGCTTGAGGTGGCCGCTTTCGGGCACGGCCTTGATGATGAGCGGGTGACTGGAAACCGGCAGCAGCTTCCGCAGCCCGGCGCTCGGCCCGGCGGCGTCGGCGACGGAGACGGCCAGCTCAAGTTGCGCGATGGTCGCCTGGCCCAGATCGGTGGGCAGGGCAAAGGTGAAGGCGAACGCGCCTTCTGCATCCGTCTGGCCGGTCAATTCGAGGAAGGGCGTGTCGGCGGATTCGGCAGTGGCGCGCAGTGTCACCGTCCCCTGCGCCACAGGCGCGCCGTGGAAGTAGGCGGCGGCGCCGCGCACGGTCACGCGGTCGCCAGGGCGGGAGAAGGCGCGGTCGGTCTCGAAGCTGACGCGGAAGGGCGGCAACGTGTAGTCGCCCACGGTGACGGTGCGCTCGGAGACCGTGTCGCCCAGGGTGGCGCGCAGGGTATAGGTCCCCGGCGGGGCGTCAGCGGCGAGGATCGCATCGGCGGAGGCCACCCCGAATTCGGAAAGGGGGCGCGCGTGGCGGGCGATGGTGCGCCCGGCGGCGTTGATCACGTTGAACGTGAGTTCGCCATCCGTCGCCGGTTTGAGTGTGACGGCATCGAGGGCGAGGGCGCGCAGGTGGACGGTCTGGCCGGGGCGGTAGGCGGGCTTGTCGGGGCTGAGGTAGAGCTTGTAGGCGCGGGCGATGACGATGGGGCGGGCGAGGCGCTTGCTCCCGATGTCCGAGCGGGTTTCCACCACCAGCTCGGCGTCGCCGGCGAAGTCTTCCGGCGTCATGAAGGCCACGTCCGCCGTGCCGCGCGCGTCGGTGCGGCCGGCGTAGACCTGCTGCGCCAGCCCCGACGCCTTGACGAGCGAGACGAGGACTTCGGTGCCGGCCAGGGGCAGCGCGGAGTCGGCGCGGCGGACGATGACGCGCAGCGCGGCGCGGCCCCCCGGCGCGAGGCGTTCCTGTCCGAACACCAGCGTCTCTTGCGCGGCGGGCGGCCCGGCGGGGGTGACGATCGCGCCGACGTTGAGGGAGAACACGATCAGCAGCACGGCCATCGCGGCCTGCACGAGGATGCCCCGCCGCGCCCACAGCGCCTCCCACCAGCGCGGGCGCTCCAGGCGGGCGCGCAGTGTCTCGCGGATGGCCTGGTCGGCGGCGCGGGAGAGGCGCACGGGCGTCAGCGCGGCGTCCAGTGTGGCGTCGAGGTCGCGCCGGAGGACGCGCAGCTCGTCCAGCCGGGCGGCGCACGCCGGGCAGCGCGCCAGGTGCGCGTCCACGCGGGCGCGGTCGGCGGCGTTTAGCTCGCCGTCCAGGTAGGCGAGCAGGTCGGGTTCAACGTGTAGGTCAGTCACATTTGCCTCAATAGGAGGTAATGAGTAATGAGTAATGAGTAATGGGTAATGAGTGGCGAGTAACTCTCACTCATTTCTCTTTACTCATTTCTCATTTCTCTTTACTCATTTCTCACTTCCCCAGTAATTCCTTTAACTTCTGGTGCGCGTTGTAGAGGCGCGATTTGACGGTGCCGACTTTGACGCCCAGGGCTTGCGCGATTTCGTCGTAGGAGAGGTCTTGCTGGTAGCGCAGGACGATGGCGGCGCGGTGTTCGTCGGGCAGGGCGTCCACGGCTTGCCACAGGGCGGCGGCGCGCTCGCGGTCGAGGAAGACGGCTTCCGGGCGCTCGCGGTGCGGCGCAGGCAGGCGTTCCAGCCGGTCTTCCACATCGTCCCACTCTTCCGAGGGGAGTTGCTTGCGGCGCAGGCGCATTTTGCAGCGGTTGACGGTCACGCGGTAGAGCCAGGTCTCGAAGCGGGCCGGGCCGTTGACGTCGTAGGCGGGCAGGGCCTTGAGCAGGTCGAGAAACGTCTCCTGCGTGGCCTCTTCGGCTTCTTGGGCGTGGCGGAGGACGAAGAAGGCGGTGCGGTAGACGTAGTCCTTGTAGCGGTCGTAGAGCGCCTCGAACATGCGCGGCTGGCCGTGCTGGAAGCGGGTGATGAGGTCGGCGGTGGGCACGCCGCCGATTTCCGCCGCGCGGCTGTTGCCGGTGACGTAGAAGACCCAGCGGGCCAGGGACGCCACGGCGGCGTGCAGGGCCTGGGTCAGTCGCTCCCCTGGCGCATAGGCGTTTGTGTTCAGCGCGAAAGCCGTCATTGTGTGTGCTATCTATTCCATGCAGGGTGGTGGGAAAAGGTTCAATGCTATAGTACTGCAATCTGTGGCTGAGGCAATCCCGGCGGAGAAACAAATAGAGGGCGATCCCGGCAGGATCGCCCTCTGTGCTCCTGAGAGAAAGTGTTATGGATTGTTTCTCATGACCAGGGGGAGGTAGATGTAGTTGAAGGCGCCGGTCTCCTGCACCGTCACGGTGAAGGTTTGACTATCGCTCAACTGACCTTGACCGTCATCGCGCACATGAATCGTCATTGTATACACATCGAGCGCCGTCGGGGTCCAACTGAACTGCCCCAAGGGGGTGATGGCGGCGCCGTCCGGCGCGCCCGCATCCAGGCTGAAGGTCAGGGTGTTGGCCGGGAGGTCGCTATCGGTGGCCGTCGCCGTGAAGGTCAGGGTGGCGCCCAGATTGATCGTCTGGTTCGCAATCGCGGCCAACACCGGCGCCACATTGACCTCATTGACGGTCACAGTGAAAGTCGCAGCATCGCTCAGTGCGCCATCCGTCACCTGCACGGTCACGGAGTAGATACCCGGCCCTTGCGCCTCGGTCGGCGTCCAGGTGAACGCGCCGGCGGGGGTTAACACGGCGCCATCCGGCGCGCCCGCGCCCAGGGTGAAGGTCAGAATATCCCCCACATTCGGGTCAGTAGCCGTGATGGTCAGGGCCAACTCCGCGCCCTCCGACGCCGTTTGAGGTTCAGGCTCATTCAAAACTGGCGGCTGGTTGACGGCTTCCAACTTGACGTCGATCTGGAAAGTCTCCACATCCGCCAGGGCAGGTACACCATCGTCGGTGACGCGCACAGTCACGGTGTAGGTCCCCGTCGTCGGCGGCGTCCAACTAAACTGTCCGTCGCGCGTGATGGCGGCGCCGGCCGGCGCGCCGGCGTCCAGGCTGAAGGCGAGGGTGTTCGTCGGAACGTCCGCGTCCGTAGCAACAACCGCGAAGGTCAGCGGGACGTTCACGACGCCGGCCTTCGCCTCAATTGGCGCCAGCACGGGCGCGACGTTCACTTCTGTCACCGTGACGGTGAAGGCGCTGCTGGCGCTCAACGCGCCATCGGTCACCTCCACGGGGATGGCATGATCGCCCGGCCCTTGCGCCTCAGTCGGCGTCCAGGTGAACGCGCCCTCAGGGGTGAGCGCGGCGCCATCCGGCGCGCCCGCGCCCAGGGTGAAGGTCAGAATATCCCCCACATTCGGGTCGGTAGCAATGAGGGTCAGGGCTAACTCTGCGCCCTCCGCCACCGTTTGAGGTTCAGGGATTACCAGCGTCGGGGGGAAGTTAACGGCTTCCAACGTGACGATGATCTGGAAGGTCTCTGCATCCTCCAGGGCGGGCGTCCCGTCATCGGTGACGCGCACGGTCACGGTGTAGGTTCCCGTCGTCGCCGGCGTCCAACTAAACTGCCCGTCGGGCGTGAGGGCGGCCTCGGCCGGCGCCCCCGCATCCAGGCTAAAGGTGAGGGTGTTCGTCGGAACGTCTGCATCCGTGGCGGCAACCGCAAAGGTCAGCGGGACATTTACGACGCCCGCTTTCGCGCCAATCGGCGCCAGCACGGGCGCGACGTTGACCTCGTTGACGGTGATCGTGAAGACGCCGCTGTCGGTCAACTCACCATCCGTCGCCGCTACCGTGAGGGGGTAAACGCCCGGCCCTTGCGCCTCGGTCGGCGTCCAGGTGAACACGCCTTCGGGAGTGAGCACGGCGCCCTCCGGCACATCCGCAGTCAGGGTCAACGTTAAGATGTCCCCGGCATTGGGGTCGGTGGCAGTGATGGGGAGGCTTAACTGCACGCCCTCATCCACCGTCTGCGACTCAGGCGCGTGCAAGGTGGGGGGCAAGTTGATGGCCTCCAGGGTGACGATGATCTGGAAGGTTTCTGCATCTTCCAGGGTGGGCGTCCCATCGTCGGCGACGCGCACAGTCACGGTGTAGGTACCCGTCGTCGCCGGCGTCCAACTGAACTGTCCGCCGGGCGTGAGGGCGGCGCCGGCCGGCGCCCCCGCATCCAGACTGAAGGTGAGGGTGTTCGTCGGAACGTCCGCATCCGTGGCAACAACTGCAAAGGTCAGCGGGACGCTCACAACGCCCGCTTTCGCGCCAATCGGCGTCAGCACGGGCGCGACGTTCACTTCTGTCACCGTGACCGTGAACACGCCGCTGTCGGTCAACTCACCATCCGTCACCTGCACAGGGATGGCGTACTCACCCGGCCCTTGCGCCTCGGTCGGCGTCCAGGTGAACGCGCCAGCGGGGGTCAGGCCAGCACCGTCCGGCGCGCCCGCGTCCAGGCTGAAGGTCAGAGTGTCGCCCACATTCGGGTCAGTAGCGGTCACGGTGAGGGCCAAGACTGTACCCTCTGCAACTGTTTGAGGCTCAGGCTCATTCAAAACTGGCGGCAGGTTGACGGCCACCAGGGTGACGATGATCTGGAAGGTTTCGGCATCTTCCAGGGCGGGCGTCCCGTCATCGGTGACGCGCACGGTCACGGTGTAGGTCCCTGTCGTCGCCGGCGTCCAACTGAACTGTCCGCCAGGCGTGAGGGCGGCGCCGGCCGGCGCCCCCGCATCCAGACTGAAGGTAAGGGTGTTCGTCGGAACGTCCGCATCCGTGGCGACAACCGCGAAGGTCAGCGGGACGCTCACAACGCCCGCCTTCGCGCCAATTGGCGCCAGCACAGGCGCAACGTTCACTTCTGTGACGGTGATCGTGAAGGTTTCGCTGGCGTCCAGTGCGCCATCCGTCACCTGCACGGTGATAGGATAGACGCCCGGCCCTTGCGCCTCAGTCGGCGTCCAGACGAACTCGCCCACGGAGGTGATCGCCGCGCCATCCGGCGCGCCCGCAGCCAGGGTCAACGTCAAGATGTCTGACGGGTCCACGTCGGTGGCGGTAATGGGGAATGTCACCACGATCCCTTCAGTGACCAGGCGATCTGCTATAGGTTCTATTGCCGGTGGGTCGTTGATCGAATTCACGGTGATGGTGATCCACGCGCTATTGGTCAGGATGCCGTCGCTCACCGTGTAGGTGAAAGCATCCGTGCCAAAGAAATTCACGTCGGGGGTGTAGGTGATGAGCGCGCTATCGTAGAGGACACTGCCGCGCTTGGGGAAGCCCACGGCAAGCAAGGAAAGGGCGTCGTTCTTCAGATCGCGGTCATTGGTGAGGACGTTTAGCACAACCGAGGCGTCTTCGACAAGGGCTGCAAGATCGTCAACGGCGACCGGGGGATAGTTATCGTAGGGGTCGCGCCAGTTGGGGATGCCGTTATCATCCACGTCCCACGCGCCTTCCAGGCTATCGGGGACGCCGTCGTCGTCCGAGTCATCATCGAAGGCATCAATGATCCCATCGCCGTCGGTGTCTATCGGCGCCGCGCCGATGACGCCGTTGTTATCGGCGATTTCGGTGTAGTCATCAATGCCGTCGTCGTCGGTATCGGGGTCGCCGGGATGCGTCCCAAAGAGGAATTCATAGCCATCGTGCAGAAGGTCGCCGTCGGTGTCGCTGATGAGGGGGGAGGTGGTGATGACCGAGCCGAAGTCTGGGTGGGCGGTGTAAACGGTGGTGGAGGCGGTGGAGGTGTAGACGTAGCCATACCATTCGGCGCCGTCCAGCCGGCCATCCTCGTCCATATCCGGATCAAGCGGCGAGGTGGTCGTGGTGAAGACCTCCATGGGGTCGGAGAGGGTGTCTTCGTCCGTGTCGGCCAACACCGGCGAGGTGTAATAGACCAACACCTCCTCCCCATCCAAAAGGCCGTCATCGTCGCTATCCGGGTCCAGGGCGCTGGGCATCCCGTTTGTGCCCGGCTCTAGCCCGTCATTCAGGCCATCGTCGTCCGTGTCAGAGTCGCCCGGGTGGGTGCCATTGGTAAATTCATTCCCATCACTGACGCCGTCATTGTCACTATCCGCATCAGTCGGATCGGTGGTAATCCATTGACCGTAATCCACGTGCGGTGAATAGCCCATATAGAGATACCCGGTGACTTCTTCGCCATCGGTGCGGCCATCGCCATCCGTGTCGGGATTGTGGGGATCGGTGCCGATGTTGATTTCGTATGAATTAGCCAGCCCATCGCCATCATCGTCAAACGGAACGATGAAAGATTGGACGTACGTGATAGGGGTGGTCTCGTAGCCATTGGTGGCGGTGAGGTAGACAGTATGCGTCGGGTTTCCCGATGCTGTAAAGGTGTGGGTGATGGAGGACGCGCCGGAGACAACCACCGGGCCGTCGCCGAAGTTCCAGGTATAGGTGACAGGCGTGGTCGCGTCAGGCGGAGCGTAGGTGGGGGTGAAGATGGCGGTGTAGTCGTTTGTCAAACCGGCCTGGGCAACGACAAACGTTACATCGGAGAGGGGCCGTCCGGTGATCACAATAGTGGTTTGATAGGTGACCGGGACGCCATAGCCATTGTCAGCCGTGATGGTCACGAGATAGACGCCGACGGCGGTAAAGGTGTGCTCGATATTGGGCGAAGTGGTAGTGAAGGGCGCGGCGCCGTCGCCAAAGTCCCAGGTGTAGGTAATCGGTTGTGAAGCAGTGTCCGGGGTAAAGTTGACGCCAAACATGATCGGCTCGCCTTCCATGGGCGTCTCCGGCGCATAGGTGAACGACACAGTGCCAACGCCTTCGTCAATCTCAAAGATGTGGTTGGCGGAGGCGGCGCCGTATTTGTTCGCCGTGGTCAGCTGGACGTTATACGTGCCGCCATGCGCGTAGGTGTGGCTAATCATGGCTGCGTTCGTCATCATGCTGCCGTTATCCCCAAAGTTCCACGTATACGTGATCGGCGGATCGGACGCGGTGGGCGTGTATGAGGCGGTGAAAGTCAAGGGAACGCCCACTTCCAACGCGGTGATCGTGTAGGTGAAGCTGGTTTGCAAGACAGGTTGGTGAACGCTCAATACCCGTGCATATTCGGCGGTGTCGTAAGGATTGGCTACCACCAGCGTCACCAGACGGTCTTCGTCATTAGTAAATTGATGGGTAATAGTGGGGCTGGAGGTTACAATGACGGAACCATCGTCAAAGTCCCAGGTATAGGTAATAGGCAGGGTGTCTGTGATGGATTCGTAGCTGGCAGTAAACGTGATGGGTTCATTTGGCATGATGGTAGCCGGTGTGTGCGTAAAGGAGGCCGATTTTACAGCGGGCCAGGCATAGAGGTATACATCATCTATGTGCCACTGGGCATTATTGCGCACATCGGCCGCGAAGCGGAGTTTGACGGTGGGCTTTTCCCCAAAGGCGGCCAGATCCAGCACACCCGTGGCCCAGCGATCTATTCCATTCGAGTACGTGACGACCTTGCTCCAAGTGGGGCCGCCGGTAGAGACCTCTATGTAGCCTTGGCTGGGCGTCGGCAGGGTGTAGGTAGTGTTGAATTGCAGCATGGGTCGCGCGTAATCCGACAAATCCAACACTTGCGAGGTCAAGGTTCCGCTGATAGGCGATACCGCAGTCGCCTTCCACAGCTTGGTGGGCAGCGGCCAAGTTTTGGTGTTGAGGTTCCAGGGCGATTCCCAACTGGCCCACTGCGTTAGACTGCCTTCCATGTCGTCACCAAAGACCTGAATGGCGTTCGCCACCGGTTCGAACTCTTCGGGGGCGTAGGCCAGGGCCAGGTCGGTCTCGTGGACCTGATCCAGAACGGTATAACCGGCGGCGCTCAGGATTCTGAGCGCGACGACGGTGTAGGGGCCGCCCAAATCGCCGCGTTGATTAATCGCACGGCCATCAAAGGTCAAGGTCAATGCCTGTGTGCCGGTCAGCAGAGCGGTCGGATCGCTCAGGGTGTAGACGAACTCAGTCCCGGCAGCATCCTGCAACCAGCCTTCTACACGATAGGTTCCCGGAATGTTGACTTGCATTTGCACAGCAACGTTCAGTTGGTCGTAACGGCCGTCGCCGTCCAGGTCCACAGCGCTGTCGGTGAAGACATTGGTGGGCGTGACATAGGTTCCCTGGCGCACAACGCCGGTGGGATACATATCCAAGGTAATCGGGCCATCAGTCAGTGAAGGGCCAACCTCGGCAATGGTATAACTGGCCTGATCGCGTGAATCCAGGAAGGCGCCGCCGTCTTCGAAGAGCTTCACCCGTGCCAATTGGTAAGGCGCGGCAACAACCGGGCCTAGGTCAAAGACCAGCGTGGCCGGCGACTGAACGCCGGTCCAGACGGCCTGGCCCGCGAAATTGCCCTGGCGATCATAGAGCGCGCCCTCGACGCGGAACGGACGCTTGGCTACTACGTCAAAGCTCACATCCACCGCCAACGCATCATACAGGCCGTCGCCGTCCTGGTCTACGCCACGGTGCTGATAGACATCGGCGAGTTCCGCCGAGAGTTTTTCAAATTTTTCGGATGGATACCGGTCAATCACGTTGCCCGCCTGGAGCAAGTCGGTCACTTTGTCCCATGGCCCCAAACGCCCATCGAAATCGGCAAAATCGCTAATCCACAGGTGATCTACTATGTAAGGTTCCGACGCTTCCGCCTTGCCGATGCTCAAGCCCTCGAATGTCAGCGGAATGATGTGCGTGCCCGGCGCCAGCGAGACGGTCACTTTGTCGGCAAAGACGCCGCCATAGGTGGCAGTTCCGCCGGGCAGGGCCAGGAAACCGCCAAGCGTGTAATCGCCGGCGCGCGCCACATCCACGACGGCTTCAACAATCAGAGCATCAAAGCGCCCGTTCCCGTTCAAGTCCACGGCATACTCGTCCTGAATGGGCCGCAATTGGGCCGCGGGCGGCTGCGCATGGTTCATAGCCAGCGGCAGATATACGGAGTATTGCGGGGCAACGGTCGGCGACGCAAGGGTGGCGGCGACGGTCAGGGCTTCGCCGGCAGCCAATACCGTAGGATAAGGACAAGACCCCACGTGTTGAGGGGTGCAGGCTTTCGGTTTCGGTTCGATGGGCCAGTTTTCGAGCATGTTACCGCCTGGGTAGGGATTGGGCAGTTGGTAGACGGCGGTGCCGAAATCGTTGGGCCGCCAACCATCCCCCTGCCAGGAGGGAATGTTCAGGGTGTCAATTTGCGGCGATTTTCCCTGCAACTCCAGAGGGCGGCGGCTATCCCATGAGTATTCCCACCCATTGGTGAAGTCCGACCAAATGTCGGGCCATACCGTGCTGACCGCGTTCCAATCCCAGGTGGCATTGGACGCGACAATGAGATCTCCCGAACTATCCGGGTACCAGTTATAGATGGAACGATTCGTGCTGGTGTTGTCCTCGTCAAAAGGATAGCACGCGGGTTCCTCACCGGGCGAGCCATAGCTCCGCGATACACGCCAATCGTTATACTGCCACACCAGGGCAGAGGTATCATACCAGCCGCCCGAGGTGCCCTCGCCATGTCCGGGAGTGCGATTCCAATCTACGATGAAGGGTCGAGCCGCGATCCCGGCGGAACGCAGGAAGGCGGTCAATAAGTTCGCTTGATCCTGACACGCGCCGCCGAATTGGGTGTAACAACCTACATTGGAATCCCAATATCTCTCCAATACGGCATAGGTGTTGTTATTAATGCCATCGTAATCCACCCGCGACTCGTGGTTGGCCCAAGAGGTCAGGGAGGTGATGGCTTCTGACGGCGTACTTTTGCCCTCAATTCGGGGCATAACGTGGGTCAGGAAGACGTCCTTTTCGTATTGATGGGTCCAGAAGGCAAAGGTGTTTCCCCAGGTATAGTGGTATTTTTCATTGTCGCATGGCTGACCAGGGTGTGCGGCGCATGTCCAGTCATAGGCCCACTCGCTGGTATACCACCAGACGGAGGTTTCATCGCGCACATCGTCCGGATCGTCGTTGTAGACGTAGGCGTCTAATTCGGTCTGCGACAGACCGGTCGGCAATTCAAAAATGGCGTAGATCGGCAATACTTGAGGCGTGGCCCATCCCGCCATAGTCAAGGTGGCCGTGTAATGTCCCGTTTTGGCCGCGGCGGGCAAGGTCACGATCCAGCGACTTTCGTGGGCATCTTGTTTTATCGCCGACAGCGCAGTCAAGCCATTGCTGGTGAGGGTCAGCGTGGCCGTCGTCGGGCCGCCAATGGAAAAGGTGGTGCCACGCCGCACGACCAGCGCCTCGGTCAACAGAACCTTATCCCCACCTTGCTTCATGGAGATGTAGTCGGGGTTTGCCGCGCGGTAGTAATCGCGGGTGAGGAAGCTGTTTTGATAGCGCACGTAAATCCCCGGATCGGCATTGTCCAGCGGGTTGGTGCCAAACAGTTTTTCTTCACCGTCGCTCAAGCCATCGTCATCGCTATCCGCATCCTGCGGATCGGTCACGAAGGGGCCGCCGGCCTCGTTATACCAACCGGCCTCTTCAAAGGTGTTGAGTAACCCATCTCGATCAATGTCGGTGGATAAATCCTCCCAGTCCTGGGCGAAGGCCCCCGTGACTGGGCTAAATAACCATGAGACCAACCACATCGTCAGAACACAACTTAGCATCAAACGCCGTTTCATATAAGCATTTCCTCCTAGGTTTATGACTACGCACGCAGGCGCGTTACCCCATCTTACACACAGAGGGTTATAAAAAGGTATCTAAATTGTAAACGAATTTTTAAAAATTTATGAGGGAACCTTAAAACACGGGGAGCACTTCGGAAATGATATAGCGATGTTTCCCCGCCGGGGTCAATTCGAGACGGTCCACCCGTTGCAAAGTAACCTGGGTAGCCGGGCCAAACCGGCGCTGCACTTCCTGCCGCGCATTTTCCAGCCAGGCCGCGCTGACTGGCTGGTTGCACACCAGGCGCACTTCAAGATGCCGCGCATCCCGTTGATATACCTGATACCGCTCCACTTCAGGCTTGACACGAAAGATGTAGGCAAAGAACTCACTGTGAACAAATTGACCGTCGCCGGATACCAGATAATCGTTCGTGCGCCCCACCACTTCTTGCAGACAAGGCAGCGGGCGGCCACACGCGCAAGGTTGTTCCTGATACACCGCGACATCGCCGTTTTTATAGCGGATGAAGGGCATCGCGAACTGGTTGAGCGATGTCGCCACCACCTCCCCCAACTGACCGGGCGGCGCGACCAGGCCGTTGGCTACGACTTCCAGATAACGCACGTCGGCGCAGATATGGAATCCGCCCTGAGCGCACTGATAGGCCATCGTCCCCAATTCGCGTGAACTGTAATGGTCGGCGACCGGGCAGTGAAAGACGGTTTCCAGCAGTTCCCGCTGCGGTTGCGTCAGTTTTTCGGAAGTAGTTTCGATATAATGTGGGCGGATATCTGAGATCCCTTGTTTTTGAAGATGCCGCGCAAACAGCGTCAGGGTGGAGGCATACCCTTTCAACATTTTGGGGCGCCAGACGCGCAACATCTGGGCGAACTCTTGCATCTTCGATTCGGTCATGGCGAAGGCGTTGAGATAACGTTCTTGCATCAAGGCGGCGCGCCACCGCCGGCGCCAGCTCCATTCGGGCATATCTTCATGGGCACCCCATAACCAGGCGGCCCGGTCGCCCTCCTGCACCCCATGCCAGTGGCGGGCGCGGAACCAGGTAGCCGCATTCCACCACCAAAAAGCGCCTTCCACGAAAAAGTGCAGGGGTTCGCCCGTGGAGCCGCCGGTTTCGTTGGGGAACAACTTGTCGCGCTCGAAATTGCGCGCCGTGAGCGCCGGCAGGTTGGCGCGCACCTCTTCGCGCGTTAAAAAAGGCAGGGCTTGAAAATCTGCCAGGCTGCGGATGTCGCGTGGGTGAATCCCGGCTTGTTGGTATTTTTCATGGTAAAAGGGCACATTGTCATAAGCATGCTGGACTAGCCTTTGCAGTTTGCCCAACTGCACCTGCTGAAGTTCGTCCCGCGACAACCATTGTGTCCGTTCCAGTTCCCGCAAATGACGCCGGGTTTCCATCCCTCCCGGCCACAACAAGCGCGTGGCGCGATACACTGTTGGATACATATTCCTTCCCTCCCTCTACTGCACCTCTGATACGGTATAACGATGTTTCCCCGTTGGCGAAGCCGGCAAACTATCCACAAATTCTAGCCGGGCTTCGACCGTTTCCCCCAGAACTTTCCTGACAGCTTGCCGGATGTCTTCAAATTTTTCCAGCGCAAGGTCGCCATCCTTCACCACACGAAACACTAAGAGCGTCTCCGACTGCTGGACAATCTGATATTGTCGAATCGGTCCCAACAGGGGCATCATCGGAATCACAAAGGCGCCCCACACCAATTTTCCGTCTGGCGCACGGAAATGGTCAATGATGCGCCCTTCGACCACCTCCAACAAGGGGGCGCCGCGCCCACAAGGGCAGGCGCGTGAAGTTTTCCGGCCCCAATCCTCGATGCGGTAACGAATCAGGGGAAAGCCGTAGTTCGTCAGGGTCGTCAACACAAACTCGCCCTCTTCGCCGTCGGGCGTCGGCGTTCCGTCACGGAGAACTTCCACGTAGCAATTCCGAGGGCGGATGTGCAATCCCTGATGTTGCTCACATTCACAGGCAATGGAGCCGATTTCGACGCACGAGTAACTGTTGAACACCGGGCAACGCAAGACGTTTTCGATATAGGCGCGCTGAGCGTCATACAAGGGTTCGGCCGCCGTGTAGGCGGCGCGCAGGCGGATCGTGCGCCCCCGCTCTTCCAGAAAACGCGCAAACCGGTACAGCGTGGACACGTAACTCCACAACACCCCACCCGGCTGCTGTTCGAGATGGCGCGCCAACAATTCCATGCTTTGGTCAGTGATATGAAAGGCATTCGACTCCGTGCGATTTGCCAGCCAATCTTTGAAACGCAGCCAGCCCGGCACCGGCGAGGGCGCGCCCACCACCGGATGACCCCAGAGCCAGGTTTGCGGCTGGCCCACCTGCCAACCGGACCAGGTCATTTCTTGATATACATGCGCGGTGTTATACGCGCGATAGGTGGGGTCTTGCATCAACCAGAGAGGTTCGCCAGTGGTGCCGCCGGTCTTGATTTTGATCAATTGCTCGCGTTTCTCTGGCTCCGTGGTGATAAACTTCTCGTAGTTCTGTTGGATAATCTCTTTTGTCAACAGGGGGATCTGCGAAAAAGTAGCCGGGTTGGCCGAAAAGTCCTTCGGCCGAAAGCCAATCTCCCGGAAGAGGTCATGGTAATAGGGGATGTAGTGGTCGGCATATTCCAACAAATGCAAGAGATGATGTTGTTGGAGGGTCAACTGGTCGGAGACGGTCAGCCGTTCCAACTGCCGCAACTCATTCAGGTATTGCAAAATGTCGCTTTTACCGAATGTGTAGGACCACAACGCCAGATACTCACGCAACGATTTCATCCTTCTGCATCTCCCGTCCGCATATTATCCACTGAAATAGACAAGGTTTCGGCAGCCGCCCGATTTCTCAGCAACTTCATTCCCAGGATGTACATGAGAGGATGATAGGCATAGTCATAGGCGCCCACATAACACTCAATTTCTCCCCCAAACCCCCGCTTGAACGTGTATACACCCCACAGCCCCTCTGTGATATTCTGGGGGATTTCACCTCCGGCACGCACGATGGCGGCGATCTCATCAGGGATACCCCACAGATCACAAGTGTGACACCCGCGCGCCAACGCCCATTTGATGGATTCCCATTGAATGAGGTAACTGGCGCCCAATTCGCGTCCCTCCAAAGAAACGCCTCCCCAGAGGTGTAGGCTCCGGCCCTTAAACTGCGTCACCATCTTGGCCGCAACAACGCGCTCCTGGTAGTATGCCAAAAATAAGTGGATGGCGTTGCTGGCAGCAAAGGCCTTCCAGGCCTGCTCGTAGAACTCGCGGTGGTGCAAGGGAATATTTTTTAAGGCAGCCGTAGCCGCCAGAATTTGATAAAAAGCGCCCAGGTCCGAGGCCTGACCACTTACTACCGTCACGCCCTGGCGCGCGGCGCGGCGGATCACCTTGCGGGTGGTTTTGCGCATCTGGCTCAGCAACGTGGTTTCGTCCTGGGAATCCAATGCGATGACGATCGTGCTGCGGGGTTGATTCGTTTGAGCGGTGGGGCGCAATTGGTAACTCGCCAGCCGGGCATGGGCCTGGGGCGCGTCTAGCACGTTTGGCTCAATGCGCAAAAAGATAGCGTGGGATTTGCGGGCCGCTTGATGGATGGCCTGGAATAACGAGCGCGCCACCGTTTCATTGTCCAAATCCACGACTGGCCCTTTGGGGATGTAAGCCAGGGTAAAGGGGGTCAAAGGGATCTTCTTGAAGAGCACTTGCGCGCCGGCAATGATCCGCCCGGCCTGCTCGACGCCCAGCCGCACTGCCTGCCATCCCAACGCGACCTTAAAATCCCCCCACTCGTAGGACTGCATCAGGTGTCCCCAGGGAGAAGCGGTCACGAAATCATTCCAGGGTTTCCGATCGGACTCGCCTGAAAAAAAACGGAGGTTCGCCATACTATCCAGGTTTTTCACAACCATTGGCGCAAAAGTTGATACCCAAAGCTGCTCAAGTGCAAGAGTCCGGGCGCGCGAACATAGCGGTTGCGGCCAAAACATACCAACCGCCCCCCGAACTTCGCCTTAAAATCCCGGACGCGATAGGCTTGCTCCGGCCGTCCGGCGCCGCCGAAGTCGTAGACGCGATAGCCATGTTCGGCGCCCCATTGCAGGATGTGCCACATCAACACCTCATTGGGGGTATAAGCGGCATACTCACGATCCACTCCGCTGTACCAGCCATAGATGGTGTCCTTATACGGCAGTTCCACCGAAGCCGCGACCGGCTGCGTTCCCAGACGCGCCAACAGAAATTTCACCATGCCATGAGGGTATAACAGTTCAAAGGCGGCCTCAAATAGGGAATGATCCACCAGAGGGGTGTGCGCGGCGGCATAGGATTTTTCAATCAGACGGCAACATTCGCGCACCTGATCCAGGGAGGCACACTCTTCGATGACGATGTCTTGCCGCTTGAGCGCCTGGCGAATATGCTTGCGCGTGCGCGCGCCAAGGCTCTGTAATAACGCTTCTACCGGTTGGGTCAGATCAATGAGGTAGTCCAAATGATCTTCGTACACAAAACCGCAGTCCTGGACAATCTGCTGGGCGCTGCCCAGGGATGACAAGTTGCGCAGTTCGATAAACAACACTTGCGCCCCGGTCGCGCGCGTGTACGCGCGCAATAACCCTTCCAGGGCTGCAAGGCCGGCGTCCCCCGGTTGCCACAATACCCCGCCATACGCGATAGCCCGGCTCGTGAGGCGGCGCAGGAGACCGTCGTGGAGCGTAACCTGCACGATAGGCAGCAGCGCCAGGATTTCGCCGCGGCGGTCCACCGCCGCCCAGGTTGCCGGTTGGTACCCCTGAGTACGCGCGAAAACCTGCGCCATCTCCGGCGAGTGGAACACGTTGCCATCCGGGGTGCGCTCAACAAACTGGCGCCACGCCCGATGGTCCACATCCGTTACAATGCTTATTGCGCCCCCAGAATCAGCCATTGGCGATCCTTTCTGTTCGCGTCGTAATTACGCCTGCCCACGCTCGATACGCGCATAGCCGGCCCAATACAACTCGCGCTGCTTTTCCCAGCAATATTGTTGATAAAGCTGCCCCGCATGGGCGACTAGCTGCCGGCGTTTTTCGGGATGATGGTAAAGCTCAAGGATAGCCCGCGCCAGATCCTCAGAGTCCCCTGGGGTAAAGAAGCACAGACTCTGATCATCAAAGTAGGCTTCCACTGAGCGCAGGCGCGAGGCAAGTACCGGCTTGTCGAACGTCATGAAATCATACATTTTGCACGTATGCACCAGGTTGGAATACAGCGAGGATTTCTGCGCTACGATCCCAACATCCGCCTGGGAGAGTTCTGCCATCAACTCCTCCCACGAGACATACCCCAGATATTTCACGTATTGCTGGAGGCCCAATGTTTCGATTTGCGCAAGAAACTCCTGGAGATAGCTGCCGACGCCGGTAATATGCAACTCCAGGCCGGGAATCACATCCTTCAGTTTGGCAACCGCTTGCACCATGGTGTCGTGGCCGTACCGCTCCTCAATCGCGCCGTGGGAAATCAAAACAAACCGCTCCTGAGGGGCCGCAGCCAGTTTCTCAGCGCCTGGCGCTGTCGAGAAAAGACGGGCCTCTGGCGCGTTCAAGATCACCGTGATTTTGTCAGGATCGGCGCCATATTTCACATAATTCTCTTTCAATTGCTCGGTCACGGTAAACACGGCGTGAGGATAACGCAGACTCCATTGTTCAATCTTACGCAGCACGCCGTACGTGAAGCGCTTGGAGAAAGGCGCCGCATCCAATGAAGCCTGGTTAACCAACCCCTGACGGGCCGCCCACAATTCCGGCGTTGGTTCATACATCTGAAGCATCACCTTAGCGCCCAACAATCGGGGGATCAAGGTCACAAAGACCAAAAAGTCCGGCATACTATTGACCTGGATAAATTGATAATGATACCGCAAGTGACGCACGAGCAGAACCCAAGCGGCTAAGACAAAAAAGGAAAGATAATCATAAATATAACGTCCCGCGCCCGCTTTAACGCGCCGCAATGGCAAGCGAATGACATTGATGCCATCCAGCACTTCAGAAGCCAACTGCCCTCGGCCACGCAGACAGATGACATCAACGACAAAGCCATAGTCGCGCAAAGCGAGCGCCTCCCGTTGCACCAACACATTTTCTGGAAAATAATTATGCCGAACAATACACAAACGCTTTACCATACTGCTCCTTTCCTGAAACTGCCCCCTAGTTTTCAAAAAGACGTCTTATGTAATCCATTATACTCAACGCATCAATATCTCCTGAGATGCACAGCGCACTATGCGCACCCGCCGGCCAACGCCCCAGGCGCACCAACGGATGGGTGGTCGTTTCGATGTGCGCCAACAGCGCGCGCGCCTGTGTGACAACAAAATCAGGAGCGTCGAAATAGTACGCATACTGCGCAGCTTCTCCGCCGACTTCAACGATATACCCTTGTTGGCGCAGAAAATCCACCAGAGCCGGGGAACATCCTGGCGCAGCGCCGATCAAGGGGCGCACCGGAGATGCTATCCGGCAGGTCGTGGTCAAGAGGCGTACATAGCCATTCTTCCAGATCGCGGTAGGCGCATTCGTATCCACCGCGCGCGCCAACAGGGTGACCTCTTGGGGGCCGGCCACGTTGACCGTGAAGCCTGTATCACTCGTCCCGCTTACGGTGACGGTGGTAGCCAGCCGCGCGCGCCACCAGGAGGCCACTTCTGCCAATGTCGCGCCCCAGACATGGGGAACCAGCCGGGAGGCCGCCGACAATGTGTGCGCCAAGGCCTCCCGACACAACAAAAATCGCTCTGGGTGCAAGCCCAAAACGAACAATTCACCCGACTCATAACTCGATTGTAACACAGCCTCCCAAATTGCGCTCATTTTGGCGGAATCAAAACCCAGACGATATACCAACGCTTCATCGTCAGGCAAACTGTAGGGAATACGCACCAGGGATCCCTCAATACTGGGCAGCGACATATAGTCTCTGACCGGCAACGCCCCATAAAAATCCAGGACATAATGATACGCAGCGGTCTCTGCGCCCTGAAGCACATCCCAAAAAAGCCCCTGACTGCTATCATAGCCCAGAGGTTCTTGCTTTAAGACGGTCAAAGTGCTCTCCGTCATCCGCAGATAGGGCGCGCGAAAGCCATCAATCACAATCGCATTTTCCGCGAAAATCTGCCTGGCGGCGGCCAAATCCCGCTTCAGGCGCTCCGCAGAAAGATGGCGATGATCGGTATGCGAATACCCATGAACGGCAAACTCCACGCCCTGCGCCTGGTATTTCTTGAGCAACGCCGGATAACGCTGCGCCACGGTCGCCACAATGGGGAATGTCGCGCGGAAGTCCCATTGTTGGATAAAAGCAATATACGCATCCAGGATCGCGCTCACGCGCGCGGGCGATAACCCGTAGCACCGGATAATCTGGATTAACCGGCGCATGAAATTGCGTATGCCCCCTTTACCGGCCAGGGCTACCGCGATAGATTCCCATCGTCCCATGTCAGTCAGACTTGATTCACCGTTAGCCCAAGAAGGACTACCAACCAATGCCCACGTAGCGCGCCCCCATCTGGGGAATGTCCTTCGTGATTCTGACCAGGTCAATCACTGTCTGCTCCGGGCGCACCAGCGCTACAATATTCGCAAATTCCGACGATTTGTTGCCGATCACGATGACCTCACTGGCATCCACCACCTCAGCCATGGTGTCACACATCAAATTCGCAATATGCGGGATGGTGCGCTCGATGTAAGCGCGATTGGCGCCGTTCAAGTACGCCAAAGATACATTTTTGTCATAAACCTTGACTGAATACCCTTTTCCGATCAGCATCTCCAACAGAGATACCAGCGGACTTTCACGCAGATCATCGGTGCCGGCTTTAAAGCTAAACCCCAGCATACCGATTTTTTTGCAGCCGGTCTGCCGAATCAGTTCAAAGCCGCGCTTGACCTGCAATTCATTGCTCGGCAGGAGCGATTCCAATAACGGCAAGTCCTGATCCAGACGTTGCGTATAATGCAGCAAAGCCCGCAAGTCTTTCGGCAAACATGAACCGCCAAAGGCAAAACCCGGCTTGAGATAATAAGGGGACAGGTTTAGCTTGGTGTCCAGACAAAACATATCCATAAGCAGGTGACTATCCACCCCGATCTGTTTGCAAATATCACCAACCTCGTTTGCAAACACAACTTTGAGGGCGTGAAAAGCGTTATTGACATACTTCATCATCTCGGCCGTCTTGACGGGTGTGATCAGCAAGGGCGCGTCCAAATGCGCGTACAATTGCGCGGCCATTTGAGCCGCCTGGGGATGGGCCTCGCCAATGATCGTAAAGGGAGGATGATAAAAATCATACACGGAAGTCCCTTCGCGCAGGAATTCCGGGTTGAAACAGATTCCAAAGGTTTCTCCCGCCGCGCGCCCCGAAGTCTGCTCCAGGATGGGGAGCGCGCAGTCCTCCGTGGTCCCCGGAAGCACCGTGCTGCGCAACACGATGGCATGGAAACTGTCTTTCGCCGCCAACCCGCGACCAATTTCACTGCAAACTCGTTCGACATACGTGAGGTCCAAACTTCCGTTGTCGCGGCTGGGCGTCCCGACACAAATCAACGACAGATCGGAATTCAGCACTCCCTCCCGCGCGTCTGTGGTGGCGCGCAACCGGCCTTCACGGACGCCGCGCGCGACCATTTCATCTATGTCCTTTTCGACAATGGGGCTTTTCCCCTCATTGACCATACTGACTTTGTCAGGGTTGACGTCCACCCCAATCACCTGGTGGCCTTCCTGCGCAAAGCAAGCCGCCGAGACAATGCCCACATACCCTAACCCAAAAATACTGATTTTCATAGCAACTCCTCCAAAAATAACAGGGTTTACGGAATGATAGAATCAAAAATTCGTTTCAATCCGTTGACACATTTTCGTTCTTACCGGCGAATCCAGTTCAAGCCGACTTCTTCAAAAAAAGAAATTCAGCTCACGCGAAGGCGCAGAGATGCAACGTAAAGAATAAGCCCCTGGCGGCCTTGCATGAAATTTTATCCATCCGCGGGCGTTCCCTGATGATACAGTGTAACCTCAGGCTACGCTTTAGCGCCGGCTCCGAGCAGTCGTCGGAAATAAGTCGGCACAAACCGTAGCAGCCGGAGCAGGTTCCCGCCATTCAACAAATAAGACCCCAGGCCAAAGTAGATGGGGTGTAACAGGACAATGAAAACGCCATGGTGATCATGGATCGTCTCAAAAACCCGCATCAGATCTCGGTAGAAAACCTCGCCATAGTGCTCGTAGTCACGCACCATGATATCCCCAAACCCAAAGCGCACCCGATAGACATCCTCCAACGTCCCCGGTTGCGACTCCAAGCGGTAAGGGAAGTAGTAGGACGCTGGCGGCATTGAAACATCATACGAGAATCCGGCGGTCACGGCGGCCCGAAGCGCTTCAGGCGTATTGTTCTCGATCAGTTCGCCGCCATGAAGCGACATACCACTGACCTCGCGCCCGGTGAGTTCGGCCAATTGGCGCCTTTCGGCAGCCGCAGCCTCCGGCACCCCGCCAAACAGGGGCGCGTGGGCGACAAATTCACCATGCACCGCCACCTCCGCACAGAGCGGATGCCGGGCAATCCTGGCGATCGTGCGCTGGCTATAGAACGGGCCAAAAGGTCGCATGTGTGCAGTGCTGCTGGCCCCATATTTGTGTTCCAAGGCCCAGATCTTGGGCATGTTCGTCAGCGCGCGATCCACGTCATACCGCGCCGAAACTACTGTCTTGATGGTTTTGCCGGCGACACAGGGATAATACCAGAGGCGCACCAAAGGCAACTGATGCTGCGCCAAACGCTCCGCCACGATCTGCCGGATGTCCAGGATGCATTGGTGATACTCATCCAGATGGGTCTCGCGCAGCGCCCGGGCCATCCGTTCCAGGGTCGGGGCGACTTCCCCAGACAGCAGGAAGGGGCCGGAGTCGGCCTCCACGTAATTAAGAATGCCCTCTCGCTCGAGCGCCTCTTTCAACAGGTGTTTTAATTCGAGCGCCGGGTCAATGGCGATCCACACTTCCCCAGAGAAATCGCTCTCAGGACACGGTAGAGTCAACGCGGTCGCGGCCTGCCACTGACCGGGACAGATTTCCATAACAGCGTCGGGCAAATCGGTTTCTGCCTGAAGCACGCCCGCCGAGAGTGCTATCCGCAGTTTACTGGTGGCGCGTTGTCGCCACCATGCCAGATACGGACCGAGGGCCGTCACCCAAACGTCCTCGTGCTTTGCAAGGGCCTGGAGAAAGCGCTCATACGGGGCGTAGCTTTGTATCTTCAGGCTCCGCGTGAGCACCCGCTTTAAAAGTCCCAATCCACCGCTCATTGTTCCAACTCCAAGCGGTGCGCCGCCGGGCATATTTGGTTATAAAGCGCCGCCACTTGACGCACGATCACCGCGGAGTCCAGGTGCTTGATCGCTTCCCGTCCCTGGGTGCGCGCGCGCACTTGCAAGACTTGATACAGTTTATCGGCGATGACCTGGGGATCATCCGTCGTCAAGTAACAATGTTCGACCCCCGCAATGAGGGACGCCACATCCCCCACATCGGTGGAGACTACCGGCAAATTGCAGGCCATCGCTTCTTTCACCACGGTTGGCGAGCCTTCAGAAAACGAGGTCAGCACCAACACGTCACAGGCGTTCATATACAGGGGAATCACCTCGTGGGGTTTGCCCGACACTAAGACTAACTCAACATCTGGGAGCCGCTGCCGGAGAAGTTCGACGGCGGCCTTAGTCAGTTCAAACCGCTTGACCGGCTGCCAATGCTCGCCAGCCCACAGAACCAGGGGCTTATCCAGAGGCAATCCCAACTGCGCGCGCGCCTCGGCTACGGGCACAGGCCGAAAGGTGTTGAAATCTACGCCGCCAGGGATGATGTGAACGCGCGCATTGGCCCGGATCATAAGGTCTTTTTCGCGCTGGCTGACGACAATGATCTGGTCAAAGAAATGGTGCCCACGGCGCGCAAAGAATTTTAACCACCACGGCACGTAATCGGCGACTTCCGCCCCATGATAGGTGACCAGAAGCGGATAAAGAAATTGCAGGCGCGCGACAAAACCCGACATAGCGTAATGCGCGTGAATGAGATGATAACGGCGCGTGATGAGCTTCCCCCAAAATTGGAAAAGTCCCCACAAATAATTCCAGGAACTCTTACGGCCATTGATCAGCAGGACATCCATCTCGACCCCCAATCGGGAAAGGGCCGTGACCTGATCGTAAATGAACGTGCCAAATGCCGGCTCCTCCGGCGTAGGATACATATTGGTAACCAGCAGTACCTTCATCAATGTCGCCCACCCTCACTCAGAAGTTGCCACAGCCTCAGACGCAAACGGCCCCTTTGCTAATGCGGACAATAACGCCTGGTTCATGTGCTGCATATCAAATAACACCAGATTATGGCTGCAAGTCCCCGCCAAGGCAACCTCGTCCAGCACCTGAGCAGGGGATTTGCTTTTTTCGGTTACCTCACTGTACACAATCAAACCAGGAATCAAGCGCCCAGATTGGCATAATTGCCCCCACTCGGCCACCCACGGCTCCAATTCGGCCACTTGTTCCACATAGGCCATCGGCATAACCCAATCCAACAACCCGGTCTCCACCCATGAGGCCCAATCTTGTCCCACCCCATCTGCGTTCCGCCACCCGGGGAAAACCGCCGCGCTGAGCACCAAGTCGGGCTGCTGCGCTTTAACGGTCTGATGAATTTCCCGCACCCACTGGGTCACGGTTTCTTTGCGAAAAGCCGCCCACTGCCGCTCCAATTCGGGATTTGGCTCAGTCGCGCCGGAGGGCAACAAAGGATGCTCCTGCACTGGCCGTAACCAGCGCTCCTCGCGGAAAAAATGGCTGCCCCGCAAGCGCATCCCCGTCAGGGCGCGCACATGGGCGTTGCCGATGGATGGCGTAGGCCCATCCAGAAAGATCAAGCCGCCCCCTTGCGCAACAAAGTTCGCCAAATCTTGCGCCAGGGAGTCGGAGATCCGATAAAGATTCGGCGCCACCAAGACGCCCGTTGGCGACAAGGTTGGAATTTCTTCCGCAGTCACGGCGCGTGGGTCATGGCCCAACGATTTTAACCAGGCCCGCGCATTACGAAAATAACTCTCATCCGCCAGGTCGCCGCTATAAAACAAGGATAGCTCGGTTGGGGTCTCACTCAACCGTTGCAACCCGCGCTGCATAATTTCCGCAACAACGGCCACCTGGCACTGGGTGACATTCCAGTTAAACAGCAGGACCTCACCGGCGCCGTAGGCGTTGAGCAGCAAGGCCGGCGAACCATCATCAAATTCCAGGAGAACCTGCGCTGAATCCGGCCATAACAACGGGTTGCCAGTAAAAGAAGCGCGCACCGGCAGCGTAGGGCCTCGCAAGGCATCGGGGTTGACGGAATACTGTTGGACAAAGGCGTCTATACTGTACGGGTCAAAACTCCATTCCGGGCCTGGATAGCGGACGTAATCCAGATGGATCCCATCCACGGCATACTGGTGAAGTACTTCAATCAGCACACTCTGCACAAACCGGCGCGCCTCGGGATGCGCGGGGGCCAACCAATTCCCCGGAATTCCGCAGGCATTCACCATGCCCCAGTCCGTATGGGAACGCAATACGGAACCCGGCTCCGCCGCCAGGGTGGGCCACCCCACATAGCCTACCGCCACCCAGGCATGAACCTGTATTCCCAAGGCGTGCGCTTTTGGCAGTAAATCGGCCAACGGATCAAAATCCGGCGGCAAATGACGCGAATGCTCAGCGATGGCGCTGGGATAGTAAGCCTTCCCCCCAGCAAACACGTTGACAAACAAAGTGTTAAAGTTTCCCTGAACGACCCGCGCCAACAAGTCATCTACGGCCTGGGGTGAATCCAGTGAGTTCAGTCGCACCCAGCCCCCCCGCACTTGTAAAGGGGGTAAGGGTAAAGAAGCAGTAGATTTTCTAAAGAGCAATAAACCGCAAACAAGGCACAGGCCGATTTGCAGATAGGCGCTTATTCGTTTTCTTAAAGGGTGGCATTTCCGGGAAAACGGCTGCGTCCCAGATTCCCCGCGACGCAAACGCCCCAGCCACAGGCCCATTACCGCGATCTCACTTGACGTATCGCCAGTCCAATGATGGCGATAGCAAAAAGCAAACTCACCAACAGCATGGGAAGCAGCCAGGCAGGCCGTTCCAAGATCGTGGGACTGGTAACCGAATCGGTGGTTACTGCGGTCATGGTTGCCGTAATGAACATAGAAGCATCAAGCGAGCGAAGGGTGGGAGTGGGCACCGGCGTCGGCAGCGGGGTGGGCGTGACCGTCGCCACCACCGTCGCCGGAGCGACGGGAGACAATGGAATGAGCGGCGCAGCCGGCGTTTTCACCGGCGTGCGTGTATCGGTGGTGCGTAATATATCTTTCTGCACCAATATGCTCAAATTGCCCTTCATTTGGTAATTTAAGGTGCCGTTTACCAAGGCATTCAAGGCCCAGTCTACCCCCTCGTCAGTTGAACCGGTAACCACCATCAAAGCCCGTGTAGGCGCCCATGGCGAAACCAATTCCTGGATATATCCCAGGCTATACTCTGGCGGCAACCGATAAATGACATTGTCCACTTGTTGGTAAATCTCATTCGTCCCAGAAATAAAAGGTTGAGGCAGCAAGTCATTGACAGTGGAAATATAGCAATTCTCCGTCGGGCGACCGATGGCAACCAGGTGCTGCGCAGTCAGGGTTTCAGATACAGGGCATCCGCCCAAGAGCACTCGGGGCGAAAAGTAATCGCCGCTGACCGAGCTGCCAAAAAATGCGCCCAGATTCAGCATCCCCTTTAGTTCCGTATTGGTGGGGTGGGCAGACAGTGAAAAGGCAACCTCGGACAACCCTCTGGAGTCGTTAAAAGGTTGGGGGAAGTCATTCAAATCCAGTGTAAAATCTTCAGATTCTCCATAGGGTAAGTGTAAGAATGAATTTGCAAAAACGGTGAGCCATAAGCCTCTCAGATATTGCGGTGGAACGCAATCAGGGAAAGCCCCACTCAGTTGAAAGCCCAGCCGGTTGGAACCGGGCAGCAACAGCTCGGTTGGCAGAGGAATTTTGACCCAGGTACTCTCCACATTCTGTTCATTCAAATGCACACTGTAGATGGGAATACGATTAAGGTCTATTTCCAGGGTTGACGATAGAGGATTGAGGGCCACCCCATGCGCAAAGTGCAAAAACAACGCCGCGTCCGGCATGATACTCCAGCCGCGCAGCACGCGAAAATAGTAACTGGTGGATTCTGTTCCAGAAACGTTGAAGACCTGATCGGTGTATCCCAACGCCTCCAGGGTGGTATCCTCGACGGGGGGAGCATTCTCTTCAACGAGCACTTGGGCATCCTGAACGATGGCGTAAGCCCCCACCATCCCTGGGAACCAGGCCTTATTCCCCAAGGCCTGCCCGGCCCGAAGGACAGCCTGATCATCCAGGCCGGTGACGACAATCACGGCATATTTTGACAGCGGCGTAAGGGCGAACTCTTGAACCACTCCGTCATACTCGGGCACCGCTTCTTCCTTGGTCGCAAAGAAAAATTGGCTCTTGACCTCCGGCGACGTAAGACGACAACTGTCGGGCGTCCATGTAACTTGGGCAGCCAAAGTATCCTCATTCAAAAATTGGCCCTGTTGGTCTACTAAACTGGCGGTGTGCTCCAATTTATCTGGAACGCCCTCCATAATATTCAAATGGGCCTGCACCGGCAGCGAAACCACTTCCCCGACGCCGACGTCCCCCACATCCCAAGTTAATAGATTCGCAGCCGTAATTTCACAAGCTCCCGCACAATCCAACAGGGCAACCCCCGCCGGCCACCTGTCTTTGACAAATAAGCGTTGGCTCCGTGTCGTGGTGTTTTGGACCACCAGTGTGTAACTGAACGGTTCTTGAGGCGTCACGCTACAGGGCAAATCGCTGAACAATTTCAACTGTCGCTCCGCCAATGAGACGGGGGGGGCAGAAAATTGGCGAATCAGGGGGTTGCGCTCGGGTGCGCCAATGATAAACAAGTGTTCCGTATAGGCAGTCAAAGATGAGATTTCTGCCGCGGTGCTGACGGCAAAGTTTATCCCGGCATCGGTAAGCTGTCCCAGGCGCGCGGCAATAATTGCAGCGGTCTGGATTTCGGCCCAGGTCGGCGCGTCCGGCAAAACGAAACGTACACTACTTGGCTCAAAGGAGCGCGACTGAAACAGCGGCTTAGGGTAAAGCGCCAGGTCCAACAGCAAAGGGCGCTCGTTATAGCGAAAATGCAGCAATGATGCCGCCCGTACCGTCAAAGAGGTTAAAACTGCCAGATCACAATCTTCGTAAACTTCAAGGTCGAGTTGCAATTGGTTAGTTTGCTGGTTCTCAAACAAGCGCAACACATGAGGGGGAATGTCAATGGTCAAGCTCAGATAAGCCGTCGGGCCTAGGTTGTAGGTGTGTAAAACCGTATTATTCAAGCGCACGGACAACAAACCGGGAATGTATTGCTCCTGACTGCTCGCCGCATACTCCAGATTCAATTGCAAATAAGTGCCAGGTTGAGGGAGCCAATTCGCCGGCAAGCCAAAATAATAGCGCGCCTGATCAATAGGGCCTTTCAGCACTTCATCCGCAAACCCCAATTCTTCCAGGGTAATCTCCCAGGTTTGCCCGGCTTGCGCCAGAGTGCCAGAGGGGAACAGCAAAACGGCCCCAAGCACCACGAGCAAGAGCCAAAGTATCCCCGGCAATTTCCAGGAAAGCGCCCGCATTGACGACTCACTTCGTACTGTGTACAACATTTTCATAAACCCCCAAAGTCTTTTGAGCAACGTCTGCCCACGAGAGTTCAGTTCTCGATTTTTCCAGCGCCTTAAGCCCCATAGCTTGCCGTTGTTCATCATGGGTCAACAGGGCAATAATCGCCTGCGCCAAACTTGCCGTATCGCCGGGAGGTACTAAATATCCGGTTTCGCCATGCGCCACAATGTCAGGGATCCCCCCCACGGTGGTCGCCACAACCGGCTTACCAAAAGCATAGGCCACCGGAATAACGCCACTTTGCGAAGCCTCCAGGTACGGCAACACCACGATACCGGCAGTTTGAAAGAGTTCGGCCACCATTTCATCCGGGATACGCTGGTTATACACGACAAAACGATCTTTGTTGATCATCATCTGTTCGTATTTCTCAAAAGGCTCCCCGGTGCCGGCAATGACAATTTTCGCATCGGGGACCTCACGGGTGATGATAGGTTCAGCCTCAATCAGGTGTTGCAATCCCTTATACGCCCAGATGCGCCCAAAAAAGAGAATGGTATGAGGCTGTTCCGGGAAAGTGGCCGTCCCCTTTTGTTGATAGAGATCATAGGCGCCAATGGGAATCACGCTAATCTTCTGCTCAGCGACAGCGTGCTCGCGAATCAACTCCTCTTTGGCCGTCGTCGCATGGACAATGATATGGCGCGCGCCGCGCCATTGCCAACGGTAAAGCACATCAGGCAGCGGCCATGTCTCGGCGTCGCCCGGGTGGCGATGCACATCATGAACCGTCGCGATCATCCGAAACCTGCGGAAGAAAAGCCGGGAAAGCGTCAGCCAGGGATACCAGGCTGTGACATGCACTACATCGGGGTGAAATTGCGCAATGCGCCGGGAAAGCTGATACATCATCCACCAATTGGTCGGGTAACGCACGCGCGGCATGTGAAAGGTTTCAAAACGCACTTCCGGTTTAATGCCATGCAGGAGCTTTTCGGGGAAGTTGTGCGGCAGCAGCAGGGCAACGTCACACGACTCCGTGAGGGCATTCGCCAACTGGATCGGATAAGGGGTGGATGTTCTAAATTCGATAATAACGGTAAACACTGGTGACTCCCCTGGGGCGCTCAAACTCACTCAAAGACTCTTTGATTTTTCCAGTCGTAATTTTCTTTAACAATTTTCGCCGGAACACCCGCAATAAACAGGCGGTCATCCAGGAACTTTTTCGTTACCACGCTCCCCATTCCCACAATACAGTAGTTGCCGACTGCACTGCCCGGCGCCATGCGCACTGCCGAACCGAGATAACACTCCTGGCCGATAAAGATCGAACGATCGGTCACTTTGGCGCCATGTGACCAGAATTGACTGTCACGCCCGGCAAGCCAAGAGCCGGCTTGTATTTCAAACCCTCCCACCGCGTCTATGAAATGACCGTCGGTGATAAGCGTATTGTCCCCGATCTTGCAGAAGCGCAAATAACCCGACTGGCTGAATTCTGGCGCAAGGGTCCACGTGCCGCACAAAAATTCGTTCCGGGAGCCGATAGATGCACCATCCCCGATCTGCAATTCAAAAGGACCGCGAAACATGTTCAAGATACCAATCTCCGCGCGGCCAATGTGCGCCTGGCTTACGACTATCACCGTTCCCCAGCCAATATGGGCCTTCTTAGCAATTTCATAACGGTAAACCACCCGGTACAAAAACACTCTTAGGGCGTTGAGGGGGAGTAAGCTAATACATATCGCCCCCAATAATTGCAATGCGCGTTTTACCATATCTCCGTACGCTCACATCCGTGTAAATTCGTTGTTCAACGCCGAACCAGCCGCCGAACAGCCGCAATTTCGTCGGGTGAAAAAGCCCTGAACAGGAAAACCAGCCCGCCATAAAGCACGATGGCGACCGGTATGATGACCCAGAGAGACGTATAGTTTCCCAGGATCCAGGCGCCCACGCCCATCCCTGCCGCCGCCAAGGCCAACCGCCACCCCAGACGCAACACAGGAATCGGTTTGTCGCGCCTTTGAACGTAGAGAATATGCAGTGTCGTATAAACAGCCTGCGTAACCAACACCGCCAAGAGGGTTCCGTTATAACTGATAAACGGCACGGCCAGCAGAGAGACCCCGGCCTTGGTCAGAACGCCGGCAATCTGGGTGCGGAGGGCCAAATGCTGTTCGTCCCTGGCGACCAAAATTCGCCACAACACTTCGTTTAAGAAGATTGGGATAAAAATTAACGCTGACCACCGTAGCACCGGGATGGATGCCGTAAAATCATCGCCATAAAAGAACAGGACGATTTTATCTGCAATGGCCACTATCCCCACCGCCAGAGGCAACGCAACGGCCAACAGATACTTGATAGACCTTTCCACCAACTGTCGGAAATCCGCGGGGGCGCGCCCATATAACTGCGTCAAAACCGGAAAGACGGCGCGCATATAACTTTCAGGGATTGCCAGCCACATCAGAATCAACTTCGACGCAGCCGAATAAATGCCGACAGCCGTTTCTCCCCCTAACAAAGAGAGCAAAAGTATCTCCACTTGCGAGAACATACTGGCAAGAAAGCCGATGGCGGTAAAGGTGCGCAGGTCCTTCAGCATTTGCCGCGCAAACGCCCAGTCAAATTCCCAATGCGGCTTGACGATATACCGAACCAAAAAGAACGTACAAATAGCAAATCCCAGATATTCTGAAACGACCTGCACCACAATCAAACTGATGATCCCATGACCGGTGAGCAGTAGGTAAATGCTAACGCCGATCCGCGCGAGGAGATTAAGAAGGATGGTATACGTCAAATACTCCGCTTTCTGGTGCGCCACAAAGACCGACTCGTAAATTGCCCCCCACGTTGCCGGGAACAAAGCCCAGTTAATGATGATAATGCCCTGAATGGTTTCTGGCTCATAATGAAGTTGGGAAACAATCAAAAAGAAGACGATGTTGCCCAATAATGACATTCCACCGGTAAGAACGCCCGCATGCATCATATACCGGTTCGTATTGGAAAGATCGCGCGCAATGTCACGGGTGAGATAACTGCGAATCCCCACGCTACAGATCACGGCCGCAATGGAGTAATACGAAAAGATGGTGGCATAGATGCCCAGCCCGGACACACTTAAGGTGCGGGCCAACACATAGCTCAGGACAAAACTGCCCACCAGGTGAGATACGCGCCCAACCATCAACGCGGTTGTGTTTTTCAGGATTTGTTTAGGTAAATTGCTCATAGGGATGATGGGTCAACCCAGGTGACTGGGAATATTTCCTTTTACAAAATAGTGATTCAACATTACCAAATTAAGCGCGTCGCAGATAAATTGATCATGATCTTGCTGGCAAGCAAGATGCTCTTGCCACACGTGCTGTAAAGCCGGTTGAGAGAGAAAGAAGTCATCGAAATAAGCCGCATCATTGACAATCGCCTGAGCGAAATCCCTGGCGGAAGTTCGCAACCAGTAATCGTAGGCGCGATAATCACGGTTCTTAATCAGAACTTTGCCGCGTGAATACTTCTGAATCAAAAAATAACCGTTTCTTGCCAAGTAGCGGCGCACCCTGAAGATAAACTGGGCCACAGAGGAGGCTTCCCAGGCAGGCGTCAGCTCGAACTCAATTTTCCCCAATTCGGGGAAACACATACGCTGTACCTGCCGCAGGAAATGCTTCTTCATCAACAATTCCACAGGCAAGGCAAACGCGAAATCCGTGACCCGGTTATCAACGCTAGCATCCACACAGGGGAGATACCAACGGGGGTAGTTTGTAATGGGCAGCACATATCTTCTACCCCGGTGGTACATATCCCAATAATGCGCCATTCTATAGGGAATACCCGCCGGAATAGCCTCAAGCGTGGCGTCAAAATTCTCGCGCGCTAACCGGGCGACACTGTCCACGAAATCCTTCTGAAGCACGTCCCCCGCAACATCATGAATAAAATCCACCTTCTTTTGCTCATACAGATAATCGGCAAAAGCCCGTCGGTCTGTAAGCTCGGACATGGAAGACGTAATGTGACCGCCATAATACAGCCCCGACATATAGTCAGCCAGCACTACGTCTACCTGCTCCCGAATGGCCGTCAAACAACTCACAAAATGGGCATCCCGAATCCGAATATGCCCATCGCCATTCCAGACAACTTCCCAGGCATGTTTGGTCAACGTATCGTCTGGAATCGCATAGAAGAAATGCTCCACGCCCAGTGCCTGGGCAATTCTCATGGCGGGCACCGATTGATAGCCATTCCGAGTGCCAAAGGTGAACGCGAAAATTTGCTTATTCGTCTTGTCGGCCACGCGCTTTGCAAAGGCCAGAGCCAGGCGCGAATCAATTCCCCCGCTGATAAAGACCCCAATGCGCGGATACGGGGCGACACGCTGGTGGATCGCCTCCTCCATGAGCGCGCCGTACTGTTCCACAAGATCGGGCAATGAGCGCTGAGCCAATTCGGTTGGCTCACTCGTCACATCATAATTCCAATACGTGGAACAGGTAACTTGTCGCGTGTGGGTATTGTAAACCAGCACACTGGCCGGAGGCAAAACCTCCAGCTCGTTAAAAAATGTGTCATGCTCCAAAGGATGCTGAAAGGTGAACAGGTTCACCACCGACCTGGCATTATAAGTCAGTGGGACATTCGCATCCACCAACAATGCCTTAATCTCTGAAGCGACCCGCAAACCATCGGCCCGCATATCGCGATAGAGTGGCTTGGAGCCAAAGCGGTCGGTCACCACAAGCACTTGTTTCAACCGCTCATCATAGAGCGTCAAACAAAAAGACCCATTCAGAAAATCAACAAAGCGCAGTCCATATTTCTCGTACAGCAGCGCCACGAGTTCAGCGCCATGGGCAGCGGTGGACTCATTATCCCCGCCATAGGAATAAACCTCCCCATACACCAAGATGTGAACCCCGGTCGCCGAAACGCCATGCGCCTCGACCAATTCTGAGGGAAAAGTGACGATCCCCTGATACCCCTCCGCGACTTTGAAAGACTTGCTCTCAAACCACGCTTTCCCATGCTGCAATCGTTGCACCATGCGCGGCACATCCGTAGAAACATCCCTGTCACTGATTACGACGAAGATTCCGGGCATAACACCTTCTCACTTGCCTCTTCAGACAACCGCACAAGCGCCGCCGTCAAAGCGATCATAAACCATAAAAGGGTTACGTGGGCGCGAGTAGCAAAAACATCGCTGCGCATATGCGAGCAATATCCCCCCAGAGCGCCCAACAAAGTGGCCGCCACCATGAAAACCTGGGCGTCCCGTTGACGGATGAGAGCCTTCACATTGTGAAATGCCGTCGTCGCCAACATACTGAGAAAAACCAATAATCCCCCGATCCCCAATTCCGCCCATATCAGCCAATAATGATTATGGACAATATACACGTATTTGCGCTGCACCCCCACCAGTTCGGGCGGCAAATAATCAAATTTTCTGACATCGAAATTATTGGCGCCGACCCCGGTGAACGGTTGGTCGCGGATCATATTGAAGGCCATCTCATTGCCGATCCGCCGCGAGTCTACCGATCCCCGATCATCCCCGGTCAAGCGCGTGATAATCGGTTTTGAAAACGCCGCCACCACGATCAGACCCAGAAAGCCCAGCGTGGCAATTTGACGACGACCAATCCCCTTCCATACGTTCAACAGGGCCACAATGGAAATCCCCAGCAGCAACGCCAACCAACCGCTGCGCGAAAAAGTCAAAATGAGCGCCACAACGCCAAATCCTAAAGCCGCCAAGGCCACCCAGCGTAGCCATAACTTCTGGCGGGTGTAAAGCAAGTAACCGCCCATCGCAATGACAATGGAGGGGGTCAGCCATATCGCCGCGCCATTGGGCGAACCAAAAGTGCCCGAGACTCTGGAGCCTCCCACACTCCCGCTGGTGTCAGCATAACTACCGGCGCTGATTCCGGCAAATTCGACCCGTATGCCGGTCACATATAAAAATGCCATAAAGACACTCTCTAACAACAGGCATACAATCCAGGTGGTGAAAATCAACCGTAAATCATCCCACGTTTTCACATGATTGATAACATACACGTACATCAAAAACACTTGCACAAGTCCGAAAATACTATAGAGACTAAAAGGTACATCTTCGGCCCGCACAATGGAAACCACATTCATAAGAATAAAAAAGGCCAAGGGTAATGCGGTTGATTTCAGCCAGTAAATGCCTGATTTTTTGCGCTCCGCAATCCAAACGACATAGCCCACAATCAATAGAAGGGTCAGCAATGACACGGTGTAGCCGGTAGGGCCGCCGGCATGATTGCCGCGATTTTGGATGGCAACATCAAACTCCAAAACAGTGTCAACCACCACGGAACTGAGGACAATCTTCTTTATATCCCCAATGAGCAACACAAACACGATCCCCACAATGCCCATCACCAGAGCGCCGATCCACTTTGTGGGCAAGTCCCGAATAAGGACAACCAAAACACCAAGTACCAGCCCCACAAGAATGGGAAGGCCCACCTCGATCAGATGTGCATCAGAAATGACAGCGCCAACAGATGCGAAGAAAGACCTTACACGCCTCCCTACTCGGGCGCTCGAAAGTCCGACCTCATTCATAAATGAAGCCCTTACCGCCCTTCTGCATAAAAACAAATCCAAAAACATTGGTGTGGCTGGCCTGCAACTGTCGCAGCGTGGCAAGCACCTGCTCCCGTTTAGAATACCCCTGGCGCACGACCAGCACCACGCCATCCACCTTGGGCGCAAGGACCAAAACGTCCGCCAGACTCAACACGGGCGGCGCATCCAACACGAGCGTATATCCCTGCGTGACCAAATACCCCAATAATTCCTCCATCTCGGACGAAGCCAGCAAGGCCGTAGGGTCTGTCACTTTAGAACCGCTGCCGATGACGGATAAACGCGGCAAGAGCGTCGGCACAGATACCTGGGTAATAGCCTCTGGAGAAAGCGGCACACGCTCGCTCAACACATCACTCAGTCCCGGATGAACATAGTCAGACTTCCCTAACTTAAACTTTTGCAAAAGGGTGGGACGTCGCAAATCCACTTCCACCAAAAACACATATTGCCCCCGCTCGGTCATTGTGTGCGCCAAATTGATCGCTACGGTAGACTTCCCTTCCCCAACCACCGCGCTTGTAATCAAAATCGTCTGCGAGGCCGTAATACCCTTAACCGCCGGCAAATTGACGGCTAACAAACGATAGGCTTCTGAAATCGCCTGTTGCGTCGTATCTTCCAGGCCATCATCCATAGCATCCATAGATAACAGGCCCACCGGCAGCACCCCTAACACAGGCGTATTGGTCATATATTCTAATTGCTGCGCACTGTGAATACGGGTGTCCAAGTTCTCTAAAATCAACGCCACCGCAATCCCGCCGGATGCCCCGACCGCAAGGCCGATGCCGATCTCCATCAACCCCAATGAATTCGACGGCTCCGTCGGCAACGAGGCCGGCGAGATCAACGCAACGCTATTAGCGCGCAACGACTCATTTAGGCGGGTAGTTTCATAACGGTCCAACAACCGATCATAAGAATCCTCAGCAAAGGCAATTTTGCTCTCAAGCGCCTCAATATCAACAGTAGGCTCAGCCTCACTTAGCGCAATGCTCAACTGGCGTCGATCCGCCTGAATCTGTTGATCCACACTGATCATCTGTTCCTCGATAATCATCAAAGAGCTTTTACTACTGCCCACATAGATATTTTGAGCATACTCCATCAACAGCAACGCCAACATGTTCGCCAAATCACGCGCCAAAAAGGGATTACCATCTTCGACTGCAATTGAGATTAATTCCGTATCGGGAACAACCTCTACCACCACATTCTCCCGCAACTCCGCAATACTTACCAAAATGTCATGGGAGGGCAGCCGCCTTACAGCTTCCTTTAATGTGGGACTGCTTCGCAGAACGTAACTATACGTGTTGAGTAGCCGCTTGCTATAATCCTCCCGTGTGTTGAAATCCTGTACCCCCACATCCAACAACACCCGCACAGTCGCTCGTGCTGTGTAGCGGGGTGGAAGGAGAAAACCCGCCGTGGTCACAATCAGAAAAACCACGGCAATGACAATCAGAATCACAAAAAGCCGGCGCTTCAATATATCAAGATAAAGTTGTAGTTCCATAATTATCTTTTCTTTGAATCATAGATAGCAGCAAGCCCAGCGAGTGCCAAACCTGCCTTTAATTAAAAACCTTCGCCTTACACAGAAAAAGTCCCACCGCACTTACAGAGGGACTTTTTCTATTCTACTTCAATTTATCGAGTCCACCAGTTGCCAACAAAATTCAGTTCCCCTCTATCCTGCCCCATCGCGCAACACTATCGCAAAGAATGTTTGCCAGATAATCTTCAAATCCAATACCAAACTTTGATTCTGCACATACTCTATATCGTATTGTACAATACGATCAAAAGAAATACTACTCCGACCACGCACCTGCGCCAGACCGGTAATGCCAGGCAAAACTTCCAAACGCTCATAATGCCAGGATTGATAGGCTTCCACTTCCCAGGGCACATTCGGACGTGGGCCGATCAGACTCATTTCTCCCTTGAGAATGTTCAAAACTTGCGGCAATTCATCCAGACTGGTTTTGCGCAAAATACGCCCCACGCGCGTAACCTCTGAGGCCTGAAAAGGTTTATACAGCTTGGCAGTTTCCTCCCTACCACTGCCACTTTTTTCCCCATCCCCTACCTGTCCCTGGACAAACTTTTGCATCATCTCACGATGTTTACTATTATCCAGGTTGTGACGCATCGTGCGAAACTTGTAAATCTTAAAAAGCTTGCCGTCCTTCCCTATTCTGTCTTGGACAAAAATTGCCGGTCCAGGTGAATCCAGGCGGATTAAAATAGCACAGCAAAGCATCACCGGCGCGAGAAAAGGAGCCAGCAATATACAAAAAAGCAAATCCATCACTCGCTTCAAAACCTGATACCGGCTTATTCCATAAGAAGAAAGGACGCCCGGTTGCCGTGTAATAACCACATCCATTTCCCCCCCTTTGCCTACCAAATGATTGCCCTGCCTCCCTACACTTACAACAATTCAATCACATTCTACCCTAGTTGGTGTAATCGGCAGGTATAAAAAATGTATCAAAATCCCTAAAATCTCATCGTCTCTTTTTACCGACGTGATGTATTGCTTATATGATAGGGCATACAGATTTGAAAAGGATTTGAAAAAGGTTAAAATTTTCCAGAAATTGCCTGACTCTCTGGAAGACAATGCTATAATTTAGCCACAAATGGGAGGAAATCCATGATGTCAACCCTAAAAAAAGAACTCTACGAACAACCCACCGTCGTCGCGCGCCTGCTGGAGCGCGAAAGTGAGAACGTCGCCCGCATCACAGCGACGCTGCGCGGCCAGTTCCACCACGTGGTGATTGCCGCGCGCGGCACGTCCGACAACGCCGCCCGTTACGCGCAATACCTCTTCGGCGCGCATAACCAGACGCAGGTGGCGCTGGCGACGCCGTCACTATTCACGCTTTACCAACAGCCGCCCCAGTTGGCGGGCGCGCTGGTGATCGGCATCTCCCAGTCGGGGCAGTCGCCGGACATCGTATCCGTCGTCGCCGAAGGTCGGCGGCAGGGACGCCCCACGCTCGCCATCGTCAACGACGCCGACTCCCCCCTGGCCCGCGCCGCCGAGTACGTCATCCCCCTGCACGCCGGGCCGGAACTGGCCATCGCCGCCTCCAAGACGTACACCGCCTCGCTGGCGGTGTTGGCGCTCTTCTCGTGTCACCTCAGCGGCGACACAACCGCCCTGGCCCAACTGCGCGACTTGCCGGCCCGCCTGGCCGAGACGCTCTCCGGCGTCGCCCCACTCCTGCCGCGCATCGAGCGCTACCGCTTTATGACGCGCTGCGCCGTCATCGGGCGCGGCTTCAATTACGCCACCGCCTTCGAGGTCGCCCTCAAAGTCAAAGAACTGACGCGCGTCGTCGCCGAACCATATTCGTCGGCGGATTTCCGCCACGGCCCCATCGCTATCGTGGACGAGGCCTTCACCGTGCTGCTGGTCGCCCCCAAGGGCGCGGTCGCCGGTGATTTGCGCGCGCTCGTCGCCGACTTGCAGCGCCTCAAGGCCGAACAGGTCATCATCTCCGACGACGAAGCGCTCCTGGCGCAGGCGCACCTGGCGCTGCCGCTGCCCACCGATGTCTCGGAGTGGCTCACGCCGCTCATCGCGGTGCTGCCGGGACAACTGTTCGCCATGACCCTGGCACAGGTCAAAGGCGCCGACCCCGACCACCCCCTGGGCCTGACAAAGGTGACAGAAACGCTATAATTCCGTCAAACGTCAACGTGAAAACTTGACGTTTGACGTCTCCCAATTACCAAACTTTTCGGAGAACTATGCTCTACATTACCTATTTCCTAAACGGTTTTTTGATGATCGCCATCGGCGTCGGTTGGGGCCTTCTGCTCACCCGCAAATTCGGCCTCGGTTGGCGGCTGTATGGTATCGGCGCGTTGACGTTTATTGCTTCACAGGTCGTCCATATTCCGTTAAATATGCTGCTGACGTGGCTGTTCAAGGAAGGCATCCTGCCCACGCCGCCGGAGGCCTGGCAACTGGCGTTCAACTGCGTCGTCCTGGGGCTTTCCGCCGGCCTCTGTGAGGAAGGCGCGCGCTATCTCGTGTACCGCTGGTGGGCCAAAAACGCGCGCTCGTGGCGCACCGGCCTGCTCTTTGGCGCCGGGCACGGCGGTGTCGAGGCGCTCATCCTCGGCGTGATGGTGCTCTTCGGCTTCTTCCAAATGGTCGCCATGAAAAACATAGACCTCGCCGCGGTAGTCCCTGCCGACCAAGTGACCCTGGCTCAACAGCAAATCGCCGCCTACTGGTCGGCCAACTGGTACGACACGCTGCTGGGTGCGGTGGAACGCTTCTTCACCGTGCCCCTGCACCTGGCGTGCGCCGTGCTGGTCCTGCAAACCTTCACGCGCCGCCGCTGGATTTGGCTGCCGCTGGCGATAGGCTGGCACGCGCTGGCCGACGGGGTCATCGTCGCCATCTACACGCTGCACGGCGCCTACATCGCCGAAATCGCCGTCGCCGCCTTCTCCCTGGCGAGCGTCGCCATTATCTGGGCGCTGCGCCAACCGGAGCCGACGCCGGAGCCGGAGCCGGGGCCGCCGACCCCGCCGGTCGCCGTGGCGTCCTTGACGCCCCAGGAAGTCACTGCCGCAACGCTAGAGGAAAGCCGGTATAACTGAGATGATGATCCACACCGAAAATCTAACCAAGCAATTCAACACCGTGTTGGCCGTAGACCGGCTGACGCTGGACATCGCCGAAGGCGAAGTCTTCGGCTTTTTAGGGCCGAACGGCGCCGGCAAGACCACCACCGTGCGCATGTTGACCACCCTGATCGGCCCAACGAGCGGCGCGGCGACCATCAACGGCCATCAGGTGGGCCGGGACGATCAGGCCATCCGGCGCATCGTGGGCATTCTCACCGAAAGCCCCGGCCTGTACGACAATCTGAGCGCGGAACACAATCTGCACATCTACGCCAGCCTGTACGAAGTCGCAGACGCTGCCGGGCAGATTGAGAAGTACCTGCGCCTCTTCGATCTTTGGGAGCGCCGCTTCGATCCTACCGCCACCTATTCCAAAGGGATGAAGCAGAAGCTCGCCATTGCCCGCGCCCTGCTGCACGAGCCGCGTGTGCTGTTCCTGGACGAACCCACCTCCGGCCTTGACCCAGAGGCGGCGCGATTGGTGCGCGAGTCCATCGCCGGGCTGCGCAAGGAGGGCCGCACCATCTTCCTCTGCACGCACAACCTGGACGAGGCCGACCGGCTCTGCGACCGCATCGGCGTCTTCAAGACGCGCATGCTGGTGATGGACACGCCGGCCCGTCTGCGCTCGCAGTTGTTCGGGCGGCGCGTCGTGTTCCACCTGCGCCAGGCCGATGATGCGATGGCCGCCGCCGTCGCCCGCCTGCCCTTTGTGCAGGCCGCCCAGACGGTCGAAAACAAAGTCCTGGTCACGCTGGACGACCCTGAAGTCCACAACCCCGATATCGTCCGCGCGCTGGTGGGATTAGGCGCCGACGTCCAATTCGTCGGCGAACTGCGCCGTTCGTTGGAGGATGTGTACTTGCAATTGATGAAAGGGAGTAAGGAGTAAGGAGTAAGGAGTAAGGAGTACGCACACTCATTTCTCATTTCTCATTTCTCCATTGTGAGGAATCTATGAACAAAATCAAAACCATTATCAAAAAAGAATGGGCTGAAGTCTTTAAGAATCGTTGGGTGTTGTTCTCGGTCATTTTTATGCCGCTGCTGATGACGGCGATCCCGCTGGTGATGCTCGGCGTGATGCGCACGGATACCAGTATGGAGATGGATATTGACAGCGGTCTGGACGCGGGCGTGCCGGAGGCGTTCCGCTCCTTCTGCCCGGAGGACCTCAGCGGCAGCGAGTGCTTCCAGGTGTACATGGTCAGTCAGTTTATGCTACTGTTTATGATCACGCCGTTGATCCTCCCCGTCAACATCGCCGCCTACTCTATCGTGGGCGAAAAGACCACGCGCAGTCTCGAACCGCTGCTGGCGACGCCGATCACCACGATGGAATTGCTCGCCGGGAAGAACCTGGCTGCCGTCATCCCCGCCGTCGCAGCGACCTGGCTGGGATTTCTTATCTATGCCATCGGCGCGCGGCTCTTGATCGTCAGCGATAAGGTGGTCGCCGCGCTGCTCAACCCGCTGTGGTGGCTGGGGATTATCGTCGGCGGGCCGCTGCTCGCCATCCTTTCCGTCAACTTCAGTCTGATGGTTTCATCGCGCGTCAACGACCCGCGCGTGGCCGAGCAGCTCTCGGCGGTGGTGATCATGCCGCTGATGGTGTTATTCTTCGGCCAGATTGCCGGCTTCCTGATTCTCAACACCCTGCTCGTCATTGTCTTGATCCTGCTGCTAATCGCGGTGGATGCTTTGCTGGTTTACCTGGGCGTGCGGCTGTTTCAACGCGAGACGATTCTGACGCGCTGGAAGTAACCCCACGGAGTGAGTAAGTTTTTCATCAGGAGACAACGATGCGATTACGAATAATCACGCTTGTTTTATTTTTAACCACCGCGATGCTCTGGAGCGTGTCCCCCATCTGCGCCGCGGACGTACTGCACCGCCTCACGCATGGCGACCAATATTCCCTGGCGTTAGGCACGATAACATCCGTCTCGGACTCTGGGGTGATGGTTGAGATCGCGGCCATTATTTCGGGCGAGTCCCTGCCGGACGTTATCAACGTGGAAATCTCCGGTGCGTTCATAGAAGCAGTCCCGGCTATGAGTCTGGCGCCAGGCGAGTATGCGGTGTTCTCGCTCAATCAGGGCGCAGAAACCTACACCGTCGCCTGGGGCTTCTTCAAAGCATCGTCTCTGGACATCACCACGCTCGAAATCCTTGCGGGGCCGCTGCCCGAAGGCGATCTGGCGGCATTCCAGTGGTACATCAACAGCGGCGGCGTCGAAAACGACTTCTACTTCATAGGGACAACGGCCTACGTGCGCCGTCCGGACGGGACATCCTTGCAAATTTATCCTCCACTGGATGAAGCGGACGAGTCATTGCCCGATGCGGGGACAGCGGCCAACGAGGAGGAAACGGCGCGCGCAGGGGCAGCGACGCCGCTCGCGGCAACGGCAGCGATCGCCCAGGAGTCAAAACCAGAGCTGTCCCTGCGTCTGACCCGCGACTTCGGTTACGGGATGGGAGGTGAACTTCAGGGCACGCTCAGCTTGCACGCCTCCGGGCCGGATGACTTGGCGCGGGTGGAATTTTTCATGGATGACGAGTCTATGGGAGAGCTGACCGCCGCGCCGTTCCGCCGACAGTTCAACACGGAGAACTATCCGCCGGGCGTCCACAAACTCCGGGCCGTAGGGTACACCGCGGAGGGCCGCGAACTGCACTCCAATGTCATCACGCCCAAATTCTTGAGCAAGGCAGAGGCCGACCAAAAGACCACGCAGATCATCGTCCCGCTGGTTGGCGGCATCTTCGGGCTGATGGCGTTGGGATTCCTGCTCACATTCCTCACCTCGCGGCGACGTGGCCCGGCGCCGGCGCCAGGGACCCCGCGCAACTACGGGCTGGCCGGCGGCGCGATCTGCCCCAAATGCGGGCGACCTTTCGCCCGGCACATGTGGGCGCCCAACCTCGTCACGGGCAAGTTGGAGCGTTGCCCGTACTGCGGCAAGTGGAGCATCGCCATGCGCGCCTCGCCGGATATGCTGGCCGCCGCCGAAGCCGCCGAGTTGACCGAAGCCGGGGAGCAGCCCGCTCCCACGTTGAGTGAGGAAGAACGACTGCAACGGGAACTGGAAAATTCGCGGTATCAGGAAGGGTAGATGGACATCTCCGCTATGCTGTATTGGCTCGCCGAGCACAATCGCCACAGCTCGGATCACTACCACGACTTCGTCATCGCCGACACCCGCGCCGGCGCCTTTCACCAAAGCCGCCTGCCGCTGCTCGCGCAATATCCTGATGTCTTCGAAGTCCACGCCGACCGCGTAACCCTCGCGCTGCGCCTGGACACGCCCGCCGCCCGCACGGAGGCCGTCGCCGGCGTCACGCACGCCTGGCGCGATGCCGGCCTCATCCCCGGCTGGCGCGACGAGTTGTACCGCGTCTCCGCCGCTTTCGACGCGCCACCGTTGATGTTTCTGGAGCGCGCAGCCGCCTCGCTCTTCGGCATCCTGCGCTACGGCGCGCACCTGAATGGCCTTGTCTACAAAGATGGGCATTTGCATGTATGGATTGCGCGCCGCTCCCTGACCAAGCCGGAGTTTCCCGGCAAACTCGATCACCTCGTCGCCGGCGGCATCCCGGCGGGGTACACCGCGCGGGAGGTCATCGTCAAAGAATGTCAGGAAGAAGCCAACATCCCGCCGGCGCTGGCGCAGCGTGCTCGTCCCGTCAGCCTCGTCAGCTACATGCACGACTACGAAGCGCGCCGGGGGCGCAGCCTCATCTTCATCTACGATCTGGAGCTGCCGGAGGATTTCGTCCCGCAGAACACCGATGGCGAAGTGCAGGCTTTTTACCTCTGGCCCATCGAGCATGTCATTGAAGCGCTTGCCACCGATGATTTCAAAACGAACAACACCCTGGTCTTCATAGATTTGCTGCTGCGTCACGGCTACCTCACGCCGGACGATCCGCACTATGCCGAGATCGCCCAGCGGCTGCGCAGTCCCGTGATGTGGTAAGGGCGACCGACTTGACGAATCTTCATTAACGCAGTATATCTACAAGTAATCCTATCAGTTCACAACTTCAGTTAATCCCAATACAAACTGGACGTTGTATTCAATTTACTCTATGAAAGTGAGGATCGCAATGAAACAACCCGTTGTAGGTATCATTATTGGCAACCGGGGATTCTTCCCCACTCAGCTCTGCGAAGAGGGACGCGCCAAAATTCTTAAGGTCTTTGAAGAAGAGGGCATCAAGCCCATCGTCCTGTCGCCAGAGGATTCCCCTTATGGCTCGTTAGAAACGAACGAGGCCGCGCATAAGTGCGCCGACCTGTTCCGCGCGCACCGCGACGAGATCATCGGCGTCGTGCTCACCCTGCCCAACTTCGGCGAGGAAGGCCCCATTGCCAACGCACTGCGCTGGGCCGAGCTGAACGTGCCGGTGCTCATCCAGGCCACGCCCGACGACGTGAACTTCATGACCATCGCCAACCGCCGCGACTCCTTCTGCGGGAAGATGTCGTCCTGCAACAACCTCAAGCAGATGGGCATTAAATACACGCTCACCACGCTGCACACGGTGGACCTCGACACTGAGAGCTTCCGCCAGGACTTGCGCAACTTCGTGGCGACCTGCCGCGTGGTCAAAGGCCTGAAGCACGCGCGTATTGGGATGATCGGTGCGCGGCCGGCGGCCTTCAACACGGTTCGCTTCAGCGAGAAGCTCTTCGAGCGATCGGGGATCAGTGTGGATACGATTGACCTCTCCGAGGTTTTCGGGCGCATCGGACGGCTCAAGGATGGCGATCCCGCCCTCGTCGCCAAGCTGGACGCGCTGAAGGCGTACCTCAAGATCAAGGGCGTCCCCAATGAAGCGTTGGTCAAGATGGCAAAGTTCGGCACGGTCATCGATCAGTGGATGGAGGCCGAGGGTCTCATCGCCAGCGCGGTGCAGTGCTGGACGGCCATGGAAGAATACTACGGCGTCGTCCCCTGCGCGATCATGAGCATGATGAGCAACAATCTCATGCCTTCCGCGTGCGAGACGGACATCCCTGGCGTGGTCGGGATGGCGGCGATGGCCTTTGCGTCTGGCAAACCGAGCGCACTCGCCGACTGGAACAACAACTACGGCGACGATCCCAACAAGGGGGTGCTCTTCCACTGTTCCAACCTGCCGAAGGATTTCTTCGAGGAGACGCCCGATATGGACTACCAGGAGATCATCGCCGGGACGGTGGGCAAGGATAACACCTTTGGCACCGTCGTGGGCCGCGTCAAGGCTGCCCCGTTCACCTACACCCGCATCTCCACCAACGATTGGGCAGGCAAGATCCAGGTCTACCTGGGCGAAGGCCGCCTCACCAAAGATCCGCTCAAGACCTTCGGCGGCTACGGCGTCTTCGAGATTCCCAACCTGCAAAAGCTGCTGCACTACATCTGCGAAAACGGCTTTGAGCACCACGTCGCCGTCAACATCTCGCAGACGGCAGATGCAGTCAATGAGGCGTTGAGTAAGTACTTAGGGTGGGACGTTTATTACCACAAAGGGTAAGGCGCCCCTGACGGCCTGAAACGTGAAACGTGACAACTCCACGTTTCACGTTTTCTTTTTCACAAGCCGGTTTTCTGGTAAAATACCCCCATAGCAGGAGGCGCAATGTCCGAAGAACCAAAAGCAGTTCACATCATCGTTCACGGCGACGTGCAGGGGGTGGGTTTCCGGGCGTTCACACAGCGCAGAGCACAAAGCCTGGGACTCAATGGCTGGACACGCAACAATTATGACAATACGGTTGAGATTTGGGCGGAAGGCGCGCAAACGCAACTCGAATCTTTTATCCAAAGCGTACAACAAGGCCCACCGAGTGGTTATGTAGAGCGCTTGGATATTCAGTGGCATCCTGCTAAACGCGAAACGACCCGATTCCAAATCCGGTATTAGGCTATGTTCAAAAAAACCGAACAAGTTGCCTGGGTTGTGCTGCTGCTCTCTTTCCTGGCCTGCATCGGTTTGAGCATTGGTATTCCCCTGAGTTTACGCTGGTATATTCTAAACGTCACGCGCCCCCTCAACATCCGGCTCCAACCGCGTGACGCAACGGTTACCCGACAAACGCCGGGCAGCGGCGTCAGGGCCATCCTTGCCGGAGATACGGAGATCTTACCCCATGACCGCCTTGAACTCTCCAATGACGCCGCCGCGTTCCTGCTGTGGTATGAAACCTCACCGGACAACGCCCCCGCAGCGCAACCGCTCATTACAGTGCAGTTCTATGGCGCCACCGACGTGACCGTGGAGAACGCGATCACCCCCAACTTCACCGTGAGCCGCCTGCCTCACCACGTCACACTGCGCCTCCAACAGGCCGCCAATGCGCGTATCACGGTGGAAGGCGGCGCGCGCACCGCACACATGCGCTTGAGCACACCGCACGGCGTCATTGAACTGGACAAAGGCGCGTACACCGTCGTCGTCACAGCAGAAAGGGTTGAATTTTCCGTGACCACCGGTCAGGCAGCCATTGCCGATCCCGCCACCGGCGGTCTGCTGATACTGACGGCTATGCAGCGCACCGAACTGACCGCCGCCGGCATGGGGGCCATCACCATTGGCGAACGCGACATCCTCCGTACCCGTAACGGCGACTTTGAAGCACCCCTGGAAGACTACTGGCACGTTGAAACCAGCGCGCCGCCGGAAGAATCCGGCGGCACAGTACGGCAGATAGAGGGGGGCGAGCGGAAACTCATCTTGTTTGAACGCTTCGGGCTACAATCCGCGCAGACGGGCATCGTCCAGGAAATCAACCAGGACATTCGTGGCGTCAAATCGTTGCGGGTGCGCGCGCGTATCCGAGTAGATAACCAAAACCCGGCTGTCTGCGGCTCGTTAGGAACTGAGTGCCCGGTGATGCTGCGCATCACGTTTACCGACCTGGAAAACAATTCGACCCGGGAGTGGATTCAGGGATTTTATGCCATGCCGGGGGATGATAATCCCTTCTGTTATATCTGTGATTGGAAAGCGGAGCAAATACAGGTAGCGCAAACCGGGGTCTGGTTCGATTACGAATCCCCGGATTTGCTGCCCCTGCTGCGCGCCCAAAATATTGAGCCGGCCAGCGTGAAGACAATCAAAATCTACGCTTCCGGGCACACCTACGGCGCCGCCATAGACGATATTGCCATCCTGGTGGGAGAATAAGTTGAACGCACACATCCCTTACCCCGTCGGCAAGCTACCCCAGGCCGACCTGATGCACCTGTTGACCCACAAGCTAGACTTTCACGATCCCCGCGTCCTTTTTGGCCCTGGTCTGGGACGTGACGCCGCCGTGATTGACTTTGGGGATCGTTACCTGGTCGCCAAGACCGACCCTATTACCTTTGCCACCGACGAAATCGGCTGGTACGTCGTCAACGTCAACGCCAATGATATTGCCTGCCTGGGCGCAACGCCGCGTTGGTTCATCGCCACAGCCTTGCTGCCGGAAGGCAAAACGGATCCGGCTATGGTAGAGCGCATCTTCATGCAACTCCGCGACGCCAGCCACGAATTGGGCATCAGCCTGGTGGGCGGCCACACCGAAATCACGTATGGATTGGATCGACCCATCGTCGTTGGCGCGATGTTCGGCGAGGTGCCGCCTGAGCGTCTGGTGCGCTCCGATGGGGCGCGGCCTGGCGACACACTAATTCTCACCAAAGGCATCTGTGTCGAAGGAACGGCCCTTCTGGCGCAAGAAGTCGGCGCGCGGCTAAAAGGGCAGGTGCCGCCGGAGCTTTTGACGCGCGCAGAGGGTTTCCTGCACACGCCGGGTATCAGCGTCGTGCGGGATGCCGCCATCGTGGCTCGGTCGGGCGTCGTTCACGCAATGCACGACCCGACCGAGGGCGGCATCGCCACAGGCCTGCACGAAATAACAGAAGCGGCCGGCGTCGGCGCGGTCGTCGAGGCCGCGGCGCTGCCGATTTACCCGGAAACACAAGCCCTCTGTGCGGCGCTTCACCTTGACCCGTTGGGCCTCATCGCGTCCGGCTCGCTGCTGGCGGCGGTGGCACCGAAGGACGCGCCGGCCATCCTTAGTGCGTTGCACAGCGCAGGGGTCGCGGCGGCCGCGATTGGCGCGGTACACGCGGAGCCGGGTGTGCTGCTGCGCGACGCGGACGGCGTGCGGCCGCTGCCCACCTTCCCCCGCGACGAGATCGCGCGGTTATTTGAGACGCTATGACCGGCAGGCCCATCCCGGACATTCCTCCTGATCGCGCCGACGGCAGCAGCTCGTGGGTCCACCTGGGGCTGATTTACAGCGGGCGGTTGGGACAAATTGCGCCGGAGTATCTAACGCCCCTATGGGTGGCTCTCATCGGCGGCGCAGCCTGGATGTGGGGCGCTCAGTGGATTCCAACGGCGACCCTCATCACCGTGTTCTTCGTTGGCGACTGGTTGATGCTGGCCCTGCTGCCTCTTACGCGCCGCTCCTGGGGACCGGTAACGCCGCCACTGCTGGGGTTGACCCTGGTGCGCGTTGGATTGTTCACGCTGGGCGCATGGTTTATGTCGAGCAATGGGGGACGCAGCCTGATAGCAACCGTGAACGTCGTCCTTAGCCTCACGGCCTTTTATGCCACCTGGATCGAGCCATTTCGCGTCGGCGTGACCCGCCGCCAATATACCCCGCCTGCCGGGCACATACCAGAGACGCTCCGGGTGCTGCACCTCTCCGATGTGCATTTTGAGAGGGCCTCGTTGCGCGAGGCGGCTGTTCTTGCGCATATCCGCGATCTGCAACCGGATCTTATCGTGCTCACCGGCGATTATCTCAATCTGTCGTCGGTCTACCAGCCAGAGGCCCAGCAGGGCGTCCGCCAATTTCTCAGCCGGCTGCGCGCCCCGTTGGGGGTCTACGCCATCACCGGCAGCCCGGTCGTGGACGTGAACGGTATTGTCCCGGAAATTTTTGCGGAGTTGACCAACATCCACTGGCTGAACGATGCTGCCATAAAAATCCCCCATGACACCGCCGCCTGCTGGCTGTTGGGAATCCGCTGTACGTATGACGAGGCACGCGACATTACGGCGCTGCAACAAGTGTATGAGCAGATTCCGCCGGACGACTGGTGTGTGTTGCTGTATCATACCCCGGACTTGATGCCCGCCGCTGCCAGGATCGGCGTCAATCTTTACTTATGTGGACATACACACGGCGGGCAACTCTGCCTGCCATTTTACGGCGCGCTGGCAACCAGTTCCCGTTACGGCAAGCGGTACGAAGCGGGGCTTTATCAGACAGGGCAAACCACGTTATATGTGAGCCGGGGGTTGGGCATGGAAGGGTTGGGGGCGCCGCGAGCACGGTTTCTGGCTCCGCCCGAAATAATTCTATGGGAATTTCAGGGTTGCCGAAATGAGAAATTGTAGTATATCTGGAAAAGAACCTGAGTGAGTTGCGTGATCGCACTGACTGCGGTGAGGAAAGTCCGGACTCCAGAGGACACGGCGCCGGGTAACACCCGGGCGGGGCAACCCGCGGACAGGGCCACAGAGACATACCGCGCCTGCCACCAGTGCAGGCGTAAGGGTGAAAAGGTGGTGTAAGAGACCACCGGCATTCCGGGCAACCGGAGTGGCCAGGCAACCCCCGTCGGGAGCAAGGCCAAGCAGGAAGGCAGGTGACGACACCGGGAGCGGTCCGTTTC
>JAKQHY010000135.1 GCA_029555965.1 Chloroflexota bacterium
AAGGCGCGCAGGAAGAGGTTGCCGGCCATCCCGCCGGTGACGTGCGCCCGCCACAGCACGCTGCCGCCGACGCGCCGCCGCCCGTCGGGATCGCCGCTGCGCGCCGCGCGGGCGCGCAGCAGGCGCAGCGCCTCGTCGCTCAGCACAAACAGATAGCGCCACATCAGCCCCACGATGGCGACGAGCAGGCGCGGCATACGGAGGGCGCGCAACGCCGCCAATAACTGCGGGAAGGGGGTGGCGGACACCAGCATCACGCCCACCTGCACCGACAGCCACGACTTCATCACGATGCTGAGCAGCCGCTCGGTACCGTTCGTCGTGACCGTCACTGTCCATCCAAAGACGTTCCAGGCGATCAGAGACGGCCCGGCGACAGTGAACAGCAGCGGCAGCGCGGCCAGCGCAAAGGGCAGGGCAAGCAACGCGCGCGTCCAGATGAACCGCACGCCCAACTCGGAGAGCAGCGCCGCCGCCCACAACAGCGCAAAGCACAGGATGTAGATCGGCCACGCGCCCGGCCGCAAGAGCGCCAGCATCAAAATGAAGCCTAACGACAACACGGCCTTGACGCGGGCGTCAAGGCCGTGAATCATACTGGCGCGAAAACGATAGGGGTCTGAGATCACCGGGCAATGACTTGCCGCTTGCGGCGCGCGTAGGCGACCGCTGTGGCGGCGCCGGCGACGATCAGCAGCCCGATAATCCCGGCCAAAATGGTCGCCAGGCTTTCGTTGGCGACGCCGGGCAGCACGTAGTCGGGAATCAAGTCGTAGATGGAAGCCTGCGCGCCATCCAGAAAGCCTTTCTGCTCGGCTACCCATTCCAGGCCGTCGGGGTGCGCCGACGCCAGCGGCGAAGCGATGGCGAGCAGCGCGGCGATGATCAGACCCGCGCCCCACACGGCTTTTCCCGCGACGACGGGCGCCGCGTTCTCCGGCTGCACCAGGTCGCGCCGGGCGGCGACCAGGAAGACCAACGCGCCGGCCGTGATCAAGCCCTCGCCGACGCCGATGAGCGCGTGTATGCCGGCCATCGCGGGGATGGCGACGTTGGCCGGGGACGTTCCCGACAGCGCGAGTTGCAGCGCGCAGGCCAGCGACGCTACGAGAATCGAGAGCCAGCCCGTCGCGAAGCCGTTTACCGGCAGCGTCCAGCGCGCATCGGGCGCTACCTTTTGGAACAGCCGCCGCAGGGCCTGGGAGGCAAAATAGGAGACGGTCACGCCGACGACGCCCATGTTGAAGATATTCGCGCCCAACGCCAGCAACCCGCCATCCTGAAACACGAGCGCCTGAACGCCGACCACGCACGTCATCACCAGAAGCGCCGCCCAGGGGCCGAGCAAGATCGTCGCCAACGCCGCGCCCATCAGGTGGCCCGACGTGCCGCCGGTCACGGTGAAGTTGAGCATCTGCCCGGCGAAGATACAGGCCGCCAGCACGCCCATCAAGGGCACGCGCCGTTCATCCACGTCCGCGTTGACGCGCTTGAGAGCGTAACCGACCGCGACCAGTGAAATCGCCCATAAGACCAAAGAGACCGCTACTGAAAGAAAGCCATCGGGAATGTGCATAGGAACAGGTGAAAGTAACATTGATTAGAATTCTCCTTTGGGTTAAAAATGATTGTCCTGAAACATAAAACGTGATGCTCTCACAGTGAGAGCATCACGTTTCACGCTTTTTGGCATGTGGCGCAAACACCGGAGAGGGTTAATCCGCCGGGATCGGTCGTAAAGTGATAGGTCTCGGCCAGATAAGCGGTCAGAGAGGCTAATTCGGCCAGCGGCACCGACAGCGACTTTCCACACGTCTGGCAGACCAAGTGATGGTGGGGGGCAGCGACGCCCAGATGTTCGTAACGGCGGATGCCATCCCCCGCATCGAACCCACTGACCAGGCGAAGTTCCTGGAACAGTTCTAACGTGCGGTAGACCGTCGAAATGTCCACGTTCTGGCTGCGGGTGCGAACGCGCGCGAAAATCTCTTCGGCGGTGGCGGGGGCCTCCAGTTCATGCAGAACCGAGAGCACCAGTTCCCGTTGATGGGTCAGGCGCAATCCCCGTTTGCGCAAATAGTCACGCAGCAGCTTCTCGCAAGACATCCTCGCCCCTTTTTTCTTATTGCAAATAGTTGCAACAAGGAGTATAACATACCGGCTGAAAAGAGCAACCGGCGATAACAGGTCACTGAAGAGGGAAATCCAACCGTGATAGTGATGATTGAGACGATGCAAGCCATCCGGGAGGATGTGCAGGGGCTGACTGCGTCAAGCGTGAAATGTAAGACTACCCCATTTCACGCTTGATGTTTCAAATTTCCTGTTTTGTATACCGACGCAGCCAGATAGGAATTCCAAAAAGCAATAGAGGCATAGCGAGGATCAGGACGATCTCAAAGCCAACGCCAATGAGCATAAGAACGTAAGCCGCCGAGGAAGTGGTCAGGCCTAACGCAGCGCCACTTACCGCCAGGACAATGTTGAGGTTCCACAGGCCATGATAGAAGACGGCGACGCAATAGGCCAACGGCAGCGCCCACCAGCGCCGCTGCCACAGTCCGGCCCAGCCCAGCCCCAGGAGGCCGCTGGTGAGGATGTGCATCCCCGTTGCCAGCATGCGCGCCCCGGTACCGCTCAACCAGCCGGCAACCTCCCCCAGACCCATCGCGCCGTTGGTGATGTTTTCCAAAACGGCGAACCCCAGGCCGCACATCGCGCCCCACAGGAACGCGCCGAGCAATCCAGGGCGCTGCCAAATGCCCATCAGTCCCAGCACCAAAGTCTTCCCGAATTCCTCAATCAACGGCGCAACGATCGCAAAGATCATGGTAAGCGTAATCAGGACCAGCGGCGAACCAACCAATGTCAAAACCGCATCGGCGTCGGCGGGGGGCTGTGTCTGCCACTGTTCTAGCATGGCCGACAAGCGCGCCACCTCGTCCGCGCCGCCGGGGACGACCGCGGCAACGCCAAAGACCAACAGCACGCACACGACAAATGCGAACAATTCCAGGGGGAGCGCCAGAATGACCGAGGCTGCGCCGCCAACGACGGTGAGCGCCATTTGACGCAGTGTGGGAGCGACCGTGCGCCCGGCAGCCTGTAAGATCAGCGCCATCAGAGTTGCCGCAGGAAAGAACATCACGCCCACGTGCAACAGAGCGAAGGCCGGATTGTAATGGCGGTCGCCAGGGATGAGCGCACCTATGACCAACGCTATGATGGAAAGACCCAAGAAGACCAGCCAGCCCCAGCGTGTGTGGCTGTTTGGCGCGGGGGATTGCCGCCAACCGGTCAACCCTGCCCACAGCAAGCCGCTCCCGAAGAGCGCCGTAAGCAAGCCGACGCTGGACAGCATAACGCCAATGGAATCGCCGGCATTCAGCGGCAGCCAGAAGGCCAGCGCGATGCCGAGCAACCCGCCCAGAAGGCCCAGTCCGCCGGTCGCGCCGACCAATCCCCACAGAATCCGGCGTGAGGTGATTACGGGAGGTTTTGAGGACAATTCCACGGTCATTATAAGGCGTCGCCGATCAAGATGCCGAGCAGGCCAAGGATGCCGCCCAGGTGTAAGAGGAGATCGGTGTCAGCCAGCCACTTGATGAGCGGCCAGGGAGGCAGCAAGTTAAACAGCAGGCTCAGGGCCATCAATCCCGCGCCGACCAACACCGGTAATCCCTTGCGTTCTGCCAGAAATCCGCTGACTATTTTGAGGGCTTTATTGAGAAAATCGTTCATGGTGAGTATGCCTCCACAACACTATGCCCTGATTGTATCACACTCGGACAGTGAAACAACCACCCCGCGGAGGGGTTTCACGAAATAGGCAAGCGATTTCCGCCTCACTGCTCCTTCAAGGCAATGATGCGGGCAGCCAGGTCGGGGAGGTAGGCGCTATAGTTTAACTCCCCCCAGTCGCCGCCCAAGGTAAAGATGGTCATACCCAGGACGTAGTCATCTTCACGCAGGCGGTCATCATACCAACTCATCTCCTCTACAAAGATCTCGCGGCGCGTCACGGGGTCATCGGTTAACAATAAATTACATTCACTGATCACCAGCGGGATAACTTCATTACGTGGGATCAGGATGTCGCGGTACAGATGGCGATAGCGACCGGTCAGGTCGCCGCGATCTGGGTAACGGGGAATAGTGGGATCGTCGAGGGACTGTCCCGGATATTGCGGCAAGGGGTTGCCCCAGCCCTGGCTCATCGGATAGGCATACTCGTGCAAGGCGAGGATGTGCCCTCCCTGCTTGGCGCGGGCAAAAACGCCGGTTTCCGCGATGGCCTGCCATTCGTAAATCTCTGGGACGCCCATGCTGTAGGAAAAAAGCGCCAGTTTGTAGCCATGGCGTTCGGCGATATTCATGGCCTCTATAAAGAATTGCGCCAACCAGACATGACCTTCAATGCTGGGCGGGTCTACTTCGTTGAGCATTTCCCAATAGTCTACGTAGGCTTGATGCGGCGCCCATAGAGACATGTGTTTCTCCATGTAACGCGCGGCAGCCTCCTGGACGTCGCCGCTGGTGTGTACCGTCTCCCAGTCGCGGTCACACCAACGCCCGATGGTGATGGTTTCGGGGGAAATTTGCTTAATCTGCTGCAAATAGCCGAAGCTCAGTCCCTTGACAACCGCAACGTGTGCGCCGCCCTCCGCAACGGCCCGCACGAAGTCGGTAGTTCCATCGTCAGAAATCGCGTGGATCCCCAACTTGGACGGGCCGTGGGGCGTATCCGAGTAGGGCAAGCGGGAATACTTGCGCAGGGTCAGCGGCAGATAGATGCGTGTCCGATGGGGCCGCGCCTGAACGACCACGGTGATCAGTTGCGGCGCGTTCAGGACATACGTTGGGGTAGTGGAAACCCGCAAGGTAGCCGTAAAATCGCCGGCCCAAAACATGGTGGTATTGCTGTAGGGAGAAATGTGAATCGCGGTCGGTTCAACCACTACCCACAAAGGTTCTCCCGGCACGCCAGATATGACCGGCAGCGTCGGAGTAAATAAGCTCTCCGGCGCAACCTGCGCCGTCCAGGTGAACGTTCCATGACCGGCGTTGTTCACATGGAAGGCTGCGGTCAAAACGCGGGGGGCGCTTAAATCTACAAACAGGGTCTGCTGCAATGGCGTGATGGTCAAGGTGGGCGTGATGGTTATACCAGGCCGTTTAGCCAGCATCTGAACTGCGGTGTAGGCCAGTGTGGGCGCCCCCAGATAGGTTCCGTCATCGTAACGGAGCGCGTAGTAACGGCTGTGCAGACAGGATAGTCCCAGGAAAAAATCATGCCAATCCAGGTTCCAGATAAACATGCCCTGCATCCAGGGCCAGTAGCGGTCGGCGTACTGATACGCGCGCACCAAATAGTCAGCCTGTTGTTGACCGCTGACTTCCTGCCAGCGGAAGTGCGTCTCATAGTGACTGTTTCCGTAACATGTTTCCATCCCAGCCTCTTCTGGATGGCGAATCCAATTGAACTCGGTCGCCCAAACCGGCATGTCAGTATGCCCCGCCTGCACCAGGATGTCGTGCAGCGCTTCGACGCCCCGGAAAGCGAAGCTGTTTTCCACCGCCGCCGGGTCTTGTTCGGGCGCATAAACGAAGCCGTAAGGATGATACCCAAAAGCATCTATGCAGTTGCCGGCGCCATTTGCCAACATCGCCTGGAGATAAGTGCGTTCATCCATCACGGTTCCATTATTGCCCGGCCAGCCGTTCACTGTGCCGGAAATGCGGCCGGTCGGCGCCAATCCGCCGCTGATCATGAAGGCGTCGGGGTCAACCGCGTGGATGCGGTCGCGGGCCACGCACAACATCTCGGCAAACCGCGCCGGATCGGGCGGGGTCTCATTCCAGAAGGCATCCAGGTTGGGTTCGTTACAGATTTCGTAAGCAGCCACTTTCCCCAAACCGGCGCGCGCAATCGTTTCGACGTGATCGCCCCAGACCGCGAGGTCGGTGATGCGGTCTTCCTTACATTCAATCAGATACAGGGTATGATATGGCAACTTTTCGGGCGGCATCAGCGCGTCGTACTCTTGCCGCATGTATTCTTCCCACAACTTGATCCACTCAAATTCCAACGGCGCGACCAGGGCGTTGGCCCGGTCGTAGCGACGAACGTTCATGCCGTAACCCAGGTGGGGAGCCGGCAAGACGGTGTGCTGGCAGCCGGCTTCGTTGATGACGAGCAGAACCTCACCGTCAGCGCCTATGAAGGCCGCTGAAAGCTGTGATAGGGGGCGACTGCCGGTCGCCGTTGTTAAGGTGTAAGGTGTGAAAGGCTGTAAGGCGGGCAAGATACGCTGTTCCAAGGGAACGCACGTCAACCGATCCCACACAGCCAGCGTAGTCGCACTGATGGGATAGGAGGCCGTGGTATGCAGCGCGACTTGGGCAACGCCGTTGTGCTCCGTGAGGTGCAAGGCGCCTTCTGGGGTGGCTTGCGTGGCGCCGCTTACATTCCGCAACGGATACCAGAACTCCGTCCACGAGAGTACCTGCTCGCCGGTCAAGACCGCCGTGTCCCAAAACGTGGGCGCGACGCCGCCGTGCAATTCCACGCCGCCGGAGCCGTCATCCGTCCAAGAGATCGAGGGCAGCGGGCTGCTCCAACCATAGCCAAAGCCCTTGACGCCACGCGCCACATCCGAGGGAAAGATGCGAAACATCCCGGCGCCCCCCTCCTGGCTATACACACCGGAAAAATCGGCCGCGGCCTGGGGATATTCAAAGAAGCCGAGCCATTCATGCCAGTTATCCAGGCGCGAGTAATCCACGCCATTGTGGATCGGCCAGTTGAATTGGTAATCCGGGCCGGTCGGAACCGGCTGACCGGGAGGCAAAATCCGACCATCGCCCGTGGAGTGTAACGTCATTGCGTCCGCATGAAACAGAAAAGTCAAATCGCCCGATGGACGATTGAGCGCGCCGGGAGCAAGCGCGGCGTTGCTCCAAAATTTGTAAGCGATAGGCGCGGCAGTCGGGTTTTCCAGGCGCGGCGTCACCGCGAGATACGCGCGATCCGCCGGCAGGTGCAGGGCAATCGTTGCGCGCAGCCGGTCGGCGCGGTCTGTATCCCAGACCGTAATGGTCACGCCGGCTGTAGAAGTGATAGCCTCCCAATGCCATGGAATTCCCCATTCATAGCCATGTTCCTCGACCGGCAGACACCACTCGATGCCACCGACGGCCAGCCACCAACCCTGTTCCGGCGGCCCCCAATGCGTCGGTTTAACCACGGGATTTTGATAAAGATGGTTTTCACCGGTGGCCTTGTCTATAATTTGATACACACGCCCGCCCAACTCCGGCATCACCGTGACCGTCAAGTAGTCGTTCTCCATCACCAACAAGGTATACTCCCAGGGGATCGGGTTGGCATGAGGATAAGCGTTCCAATCCAAGACGGTATAGGTCATATTGTACGTGGGGGCGAACACTTCGCGCAAATAAGTATGGTAAGGGTAAGTGGGAATAGTGATCGTAGTAGTGTAAAAGCGCGCGGTTTCGGTGATAGCCCCATTCGACAAAACTGCGGGGGATGTGACCGGAAGCGCCGCCGCGCGCGTCGGCGCTGTTTGCGTTGCCATCATCCCCAATGCCAGAAAACTCAAACCAACGACAATCCCCAATCGCCAGTAACGCATAACCGCCTCCTCTGAAAATAAAGTCTGTTTCACGCAAAGGCGCAAAGACGCAAAGTAAAAAAAACAAAGCCTTGGCGAGTTTGGCGTCTTTGCGTGACATTTTCATCCAACCGCTGGTGAACCGCCGGTTAAGGGGTAATTCCTCTGAAAATATTGACGGCCTGCGCCGTTGTCGTATTCTTTATAGTATGACTCTTTTTAAAAATTTATAATAACAATTCAGTTAAAATGCAATTTCCGCATTGAAACCGAAAGCGCGTATTTCGCCTGGGTTAGGCGCGACGGATAACATACAATCCGCAGAGTATGAATCACAAAACACCTGGCCCGCCAGCTGATAACGAAACATACTCCCATCCAATACTGCCTCGCCATCATGTTATGTAAAGTGGTCTTGACTTTCCATTGTGAATGTGTTATGCTCAAAACGTTAATCAAATTCATTTTGCTTCCCCTATCCCCCTAGCCCAAGCGGGTTGGATAGGCAGCAATGACTGAGAGTTGTATGTATTGGGAACGTGTTTCCGAAAAAATTTACCTTTTTACCAGCGACCGTTACGCGCTGGTTAACTCGGTCGCGGTTCTTACGGAAGCCGGGATCATTGTAGTAGATGCGCTCCCTTTCCCGGATGAGGCCGAACAGATTGCCCGATTTCTGGCGCTGCGCACTGGGCTAAAATTTCATTCCATGATTTTAACCCACCATCACATGGATCACGTCTATGGCCTCTTTGCCTTCCCGGAGTCCCTGGATATCATCGCGCACGAGCGCTGTCGGCAAAAGCTGTTGGATGTAGGGGAAACCTCGCTACAAGAGGCGCGTCAGAGCGATCCGATCTTCGACCAGGTCACGCTGCGAATACCGACAGTCACGTTCACTGAAGGTGAAATGTCGCTCAACGCCGGCGACAAGGTTTTCCGGCTCTTTCCGCTACCGGGGCATACCGACGACAACATCGGCATCTTTATGGAAGAAGAGCGCATTCTCATAGCCGGAGATGCTGTGATGGCCATCCCCATCATCGCCGATGGGGACTGGCAACAGGCGTTGGACAGCTTGAAATACATCCGTGAAATGTCCCCGGAGACCATTATTCAAGGACACGGGGAAGTCATCTTGCGCGGAGAAGTGAAGACCGTCCTCAACCGTTACATCACGTACCTGGAATGTGTGCGCGACAAAGCCGCCCGCGTGCTGCGCCTGGGCAGAGAGCGCAAGCAGCTTTGGAACATCCCCCTGGAAGATTGCGGCCTGGAACGGGTGCCCCTGGGCATCGCCAGTCATCGGCTACACGTCGCCAACTTATTGAGCGTTTATGATAAGTTGAAAGCCGCATCGTCCTCATAGCTTCGCCCATCAAACATTTTCCTTAAGAAACCCTTCGGGGTCGGGCGCGGCCTGGCCCCGCCAACATTCCAATCATCGCACAAAGCCCCCAGGGATGTCCATGTTAGATCACGCACTCATTCAGTACCTCAAATCGTTGGAACGGGACAACGCTTCGCCCTACACCGTCAAAAATTACGGCACAGACATTGGGCAATTTCTGGACTATTGCGCCGAGCGCAACATCACAACCTTGCCGGGATTGGATCGGGAGGTCGTGCGGGATTACCTGGCCGAACTGAACGACGTGGGATACGCCGAAGCCAGCATTGCCCGCCGGGTTTTTGAACTGCGCGCTTTTGGCGACTATCTGTTGCACGCCAAAGCCTGGGAAGAAAATGTGTTCCGGCGCATCCACGCGCCGCGCGTCCCCCGCCGGTTGCCGCGCTACCTCACCCTTGCAGAAGTCGAACAATTGTTAGCCGTACCGAACCGCAGCCTACCCCAGGGACAACGGGATGCGGCCATTTTGGAAACCCTATACGCCGCCGGCGTCCGGGTCAGTGAATTGGTGGGGCTAAACCTGCGCGATGTCCATTTGAATGTAGGCGAACTGCGCGTTATCGGCAAGGGGAACAAAGAACGGCTGGCGCTGTTGGGACAACCCGCAGTAGCAGCCCTGCGCGTCTACCTCAGCGACGGGCGGACGGCGCTGGTAGGGAAGCGCGCCTGCAACGCGCTGTTCTTGAATCGTTTTGGCGGGCAGTTGTCAGTGCGCTCGGTCAGTGAGATGGTGCGCGAGGCCGGAATCGCGGCAGGGATCGCACAGACGGTCACACCGCACTTGCTGCGGCACACCTTCGCCACCCATTTGCTGGACGGCGGCGCGAACTTGCGCGTGGTGCAGGAATTGTTGGGGCACGAGAATCCGGCCACGACCCAGATTTACGCCCACGTCTCGCAGCGGCGCGCGCGCGAGGTGTACCAACAAACCCATCCCCGCGCCGGAGAAACGCCCTGAGACCTTGGGTGACATCAAAGAATCAAGATGATTGACCAAAAACGCCGGACAGTTGTACAACGTCCCGGCGTTTTCTCATCTGCGCAACGCCTCACAGCGTTTCCAGAAAGGTTTCCTTTTCCGCAACCCGCCGGATGACAATGCCAGCGCCATCGAGATCAATCACAATGGTATCGCCGCTGTGCAGCCCGCCGCTCAGAATCTCGTCGGAAAGCAATGTCTCGACATCCTGCTGAATCAACCGGCGCAAAGGCCGCGCGCCAAATTCGGAGCTGTACCCCTTTTCGCACAACCAATCCCGCGCCTCGTTGGTCAACTCGATGTCCATGGCGCTGTCTTGAACACGCGAACGCAGCTTGCCCATCTCCAGATTCACAATCTGCCGGATGTCCTCCTGGCTCAGGGCATGGAAGACAATCGTGGCATCCAGCCGGTTGATGAACTCCGGGCGAAACAGCTTGGACAACTGATTGAGGAGCCGCTGGCGCATATCCTGGTAGGCGTGTGCCGCATCGGTGTCCAACGTTTCCAACGCGAAGCCCAGTCTACCCTGCCGTAAAATCTCATCTGCCCCAACGTTGGAGGTCATAATGATGATGGCGTTGCGGAAATCCACCTTACGCCCGCGGGCGTCCGTGAGCATCCCCTCTTCCATAATTTGCAGCAGCATATTGAAGGTATCCGGGTGCGCCTTTTCGATCTCATCGAACACGACGATGGAGTAAGGCCGCCGCCGAATGGTTTCGGTGAGTTGCCCGGCGTCGTCGTAGCCGATGTAACCGGGCGGCGCGCCGACGAGCCGCGCGACCGCGTGTCGCTCCATAAACTCGGACATATCGAGCTGGATAAGCGCCTCCTCGCTGCCGAAGAGGAATTCGGCCAGGGCCTTCGCTAACTCCGTCTTCCCCACGCCGGTCGGCCCCAGGAAAATAAACGAGCCGATGGGACGATGCGGGTCCTTCAGCCCGGCGCGCGCGCGACGCACCGCCTTGGCGACCGATTCGATGGCCTCGTCCTGGCCAATGATCCGGCGGCGCAAAGCTGCCTCCATCTCCAAAAGCCGCTGCGTTTCCGCCTCAGCCAACTGCGTCATCGGGATTCCTGTCCACATAGCAACGATTTCGGCCATGTCTTCCGGGCCGACCACCAGTTGCTCTTCTTCCTCCTCTCGACGCGAGCGAAGTTCCGCCATCCGCGCCTCCAGGACTTGCTCTTCCAGTTTAAGGTCGTTGACCTCTTCTGTGCGGTTTTGCGCTGCAAGCTGCGCTTGCTTGAGCCGTGTATCCTGCAATTGCTCAAACACGTCTCGCAATTGCAACGAAATGGGGGACTTATACATCCTGACGCGCGACGCGCCCTCGTCCATCACATCAATAGCCTTGTCCGGCAAATAGCGATCCGGCACGTACCGGGCGGACAGGCGGGCGGCGGCTTGCAACGCGGCGTCGCTAATTTGTAAATTATGATGCTGCTCGTAGGTGTGTTTGACGCCACGGAGAATATCAATCGTTTGATCAATCGTCGGCTCATTCACTATCACCGGCTGGAAACGTCGTTCCAACGCGGGGTCCGATTCGATGTACTTGCGGTACTCGTCCAACGTGGTCGCGCCAATACATTGCAATTCGCCGCGCGCCAGGGCCGGCTTCAAGATGTTCGCCGCATCCAGTGACGACCCCGCCGACCCGGCGCCCACCAACATATGGACTTCGTCAATGAAGACAATCGTATCACCGTCTTTCAATTCGTGAAGGACTTTCTTCAACCGCTCCTCAAATTGTCCCCGGTACATCGTCCCGGCGACCAACGACCCAACGTCCAGTTGCACCAACCGCTTGCCCAGAATCGGGCCGGGGACGCCGCCGGACACGATGCGCTGCGCCAATCCTTCGACGATGGCCGTCTTGCCGACGCCCGGCTCGCCGATGAGCGCGGGGTTGTTCTTCGTGCGACGCGCCAACACCTGGATGACCCGCTCCACTTCCTGCTGCCGCCCGATCACCGGATCGAGGCGATTGTCCTGCGCCAGTTGCGTCAGGTCCACGGCCACCTGGTCCAGGACCGACTCCTTTTTCGACCGGCGCTCGCGCTCACGCTCTCGCTGCGGCTGCGATCCGGCAGTCTGCGGCGGCGTGGGCTTGGCAGGCCGCACCGGCATAAAACGCTCGATACGGCGACGGATGGCCTCCGCCGACAACCCACCGTGCGTTAACACCGCGATGATGACGCCTTCATGTTGGCGCAACAGCGCCAGGAGGATGTGTTGAGTGTCTACAGTGGCGCTGTTGTGGCGCTGCGACTCCTCTAGAGCCATTTGTAACAAGGCTTTGGTGGATTGGCGTAGTTCCGGCTCAGGCGTGCGCAACGGGAACGCGCTGGAGAGGCGGGCAACGGTCTGCTGCGCTTGCTGTGGACGCAAGCCCATGTCCCGCAGGACGCGCCCGGCAACGCCTTCGCTTTCTAAGAGCAGTCCCAGAAGGATATGTTCCGGCCCAATCGTGGCGTGGCGCATCCGCGTAGCCTCGATCTGGGCAAAGCGTAATATCTCCTGAGCCGCGGGCGTGAATTTTTCAAGAGGGTCTGCCATAGTATCCGTCCTTTAAGTATCCCACGATCTTCCCGCCAATTGGAAATCCGCCTTGTCTGATTTCATTATAACATAAAACCTATGGTTGTTGCCAATAAACAAAAGCACGGGAGGCAACCTCCCGTGCTTGGTTTAAATCAGCGAAGCGCTTGCGCCGCAGTTAGCGCATTGCCTGGCGCATCAAGTCCATAAACTCTTCCCATTCCTCCGGGAAGAGATGGACGGTGATATTGCCCAACTCCAGGTGGTAAACCAGGTTATCTTCTTCTTCTTCTTCCGATACCCAGACCGCGTACGTTTCGGTCTCACCCAACATTTGAATGTCAGCGTTCTTATGCATAGTTCTCCTTAAAATGGTACTTTACAATGGTTTCTCTTTACCTTTTCGCTCCTACGGGCTGAAAAAGTAAAAAGGGAATACGCTACTTAGTTCCGACGCGGACGGCCCCCACCGCGCGAATCACCGCCGCGCGAATCGCCGCCGCGACGCCCACCGCCGCCGCTACGCGGGCTATCCTGCGCCTGCGCTTCTTCCAGCGTCCAGCCTTCCAACACGGCCCGGCGCGAAAGGCGCAGCTTCCCGTCGGCGATATCGGTCAGCATCACCATCACCTCATCGCCGATGTTGACGACGTCCGTGACCTCGTTGACCCGCGTGTCGGACAGTTGCGAGATGTGGACCATCCCATCAATGCCGGGCATGATCTCGACAAACGCGCCAAAGCTTTCGACACGCACGACCTTGCCGCTGTAAATCTTGCCCTTCTCCGGTTCAGTCATCATCCCCTGGATATAGGCCAGCGCGCGCTGTGCGCCGTCGCCGCTGACGGCGGCCACAAAGACGGTGCCGTCCTCTTCCACGTCCACCTTGACGTTGTAATCGGCCTGGATCGCGCGGATGTTCTTGCCGCCCGGCCCGATAAGCGCGCCGATTTTGTCCACGTTGATGTGGGTGGTCAGCATCTTGGGCGCGTACTGCGACAGTTCCGCGCGCGGCGCCGGCAGCGTCGCCTCGATCACGTCAATGATCTGCTCGCGGGCCACTTTGGCCTGGGCCAGCGCCTCGGTCAGAATCTCGCGGGTCACACCCTTGATCTTGATGTCCATTTGCAGCGCCGTGATGCCCAGGCGCGTGCCGGTGACTTTGAAATCCATGTCGCCCAAGTGATCTTCCATCCCCTGGATGTCGGTCAGCACGCGGTAGCGCGCGCCATCGGACACGAGACCCATCGCAATGCCGCCGACGGGGGCCTTGATCGGCACCCCGGCGTCCATCAACGCGAGCGTGCTGCCGCAGGTGGAAGCCATCGAGGTGCTGCCGTTGGAGGACATCACGTCGCTGACGACGCGGATGGTGTACGGGAACTGCGCTTTGGGCGGCAGCACCGGTTCCAACGCGCGCTCGGCCAGCGCGCCGTGGCCGATCTCCCGGCGTTTCGGGCCGCGCAGCGGCGACACTTCGCCGGTGGAGAACGGCGGGAAGTTGTAGTGATGGATGTAGCGTTTGCTGTCTTCGGGGAACAAGTCGTCCAATTCCTGCTCCTCGCCCGGCATCCCCAGCGTGGCGACGCTCAACACCTGCGTCTCGCCGCGCGTGAACAGGCCGGTGCCGTGCGTGCGGGGGAACAGTCCCACTTCGGCGTCCAGCGGGCGGATGGTGCGCTGATCGCGGCCATCCGGGCGGATGCCCTCGTTGAGGATGCGCGCGCGCACGACGGCTTTGAGTTCGTCGTCAAACGCCTCGCCGATCATGCCGTTGGTCCACCCGTTGGCGGCGGCTTCTTCGGCCAGGCCGGCCTTCAAGTCGTGGCGCAGCGCATCCAATGCGGCAATGCGCTCGCCCTTGAGCATGGCCGCCTTCACCAGGTCGGTGAGGGGGGCCGCCATCAAAGTGTGAACGCGCTCGGCCAGAGCCGTTGGCAGGGTGAAGCTGGGATAGGTCTGCTTGGGCTTACCGACGGCGGCGCGCATCTCGTTTTGGACGCGAAGCACGTCCTGGAAGGACGCGTGCGCCAGCATCAGCGCTTCTACCATCTGCGCTTCGTCAATCTCGTTGGCGCCGGCTTCGACCATGATGATGGCGTCCGCGCTGCCGGCGACCCGCAAATCCAGTGTGCTGGTGAGCATCTGGGAAATGGTGGGGTTGACCACCAACTTCCCGTCAATGCAGCCGATCCGCGCCGCGCCCACCGGCCCCTCGAAGGGCGCGTCCGAGATCATCAGCGCGGCAGAGGCGGCGATGATGCCTAGGATGTCCATGTGCTGCTCATCGCCCCGCGACAACGCCTGGACGACGATTTGTACGTCGTTGCGCATATCAGCGGGGAACAGCGGGCGCAGCGGGCGGTCAATGAGCCGGCTGGTGAGAATGGCTTGCGTGGACGGTTTGCCCTCGCGGCGGAAGAATGAGCCGGGAATGCGCCCGCCGGCGTAGAGCCGTTCCTCAAAATCCACCGTCAGGGGGAAGAAGTCAATCCCCTCGCGGGGTTCCGGGGACATCGTGGCGGTGGCGAGCAAGACTGTCTCGCCGCTGCGGGCGATGACAGCGCCGCCGGCCAGACGCGCAATCTTGCCGGTGGACAGGGTGATCGTGTCTTCACCCAGTCGTGTTGTAAATGTATGTTCCTCTAACATTGTTACCTCCTGTTCCGGCGTGGCGGCAGCAGAAGGTCAGAAACTGGGAACTATGGCGTCACTCTCCTGTTGGCGCCGCACTCCCCAATTCCCACCTTCTCCTCTGCCGTTGGCCGGAGTTCCTAAAAAGAATAGATTTTTAAAGATCAACCACCCGACAACCCACGACAGTCGCCAGGCAGCTAACTTTCTTCGTTACAGTACAAGCGAGTAGAAGGGAATTTCCACCTCTACTCGCTTGTTGTGAAGCTGAAACCACACTTTGCAATTACTTGCGGAGACCGAGCCGTTGAATCAGGTCGCGGTAGCGCTGCGGGCTGACGCTTTGCAGGTAAACCAACTGCCGACGGCGTTGGCCGACCATTTTGAGCAGCCCTCGGCGTGAGTGCTCGTCGTGCTTATGGGCCTTGAGATGCTCGGTCAGAGTGTTGATGCGCTCGGTCAGCAGGGCTACCTGCACTTCCGGCGACCCTGTGTCATCGTCTGACAAGGCATACGTCTTAATAATCTCCGTTTTTTGTTCTTTCGTTAACACTTTAGCTTACTCCTTAAATTATGAGAACCGGCCAACCGTTTTGAACTTCGCATCGGCCAGTGGTCGTCTACGCAGAGGAGTATACCATAGTCGTTGTTTTTGACAACTTTTCACGGGCGGACTTCTCCTCCAAAACCAGGTTTAACGGATTCAGCGGATTCGACGGAAGGGACATCCGTTAAAATCCGTTGAATCCGTTGAGAAAAATTTTCATTCTTACAGGAAGGTTAGTATAATGGGGGCTGAGGTGATTATGCAATCTTCTCCATCGGTTCCGACAAAGCCCGTCTGGCAAAACGCGATCATCCTGATCTACGCCACCCTCGCGTTGGTGATAGACCATTACCGCACGGTTTTCGGCAAAGAGGAATGGGATTCCCACATCTTCTATCTGATCATCCCGCTGGCGCTGCTGCTGCTGTTTCGCGTCTCCCCGGCCACGTATGGCTTCCGGTGGGGTGATTGGCGGCGCGGCCTGTTGCTGACGGTGGGCGGCTGCGCGCTGGTCGCGCCGTTATTGTGGTGGGCAGCACAGATTCCGTCCGTCAACGCTTATTACGGTGACATCTGGCGTCAAAGTGGGTGGGGCGGCGTGGTGAGTTGGGCCGTGCAAGACCTGTTCGGCTGGGAATTCTTTTTCCGGGGTTTCTTGCTCTTTACCTTCGCCGAGATTGCCGGACCGTGGGCGATCCTGTTGCAGGCGATCCTCTTCACCTTTGGGCACTTGAGCAAGCCGGAGCTGGAAGTGTTGAGCTGTATCGCCGGCGGCAGCGCGTTCGGGTGGGTGGCGTGGAAGACCCAATCTTTCCTCTACCCCTTCCTGATTCATCTCTTTGTGGAATTGTTCGTCGTTTGGGCCGCGACGATGATAATGTAATGGTAGTCATTACGCAGTTCTCGGTTTTCACCGCCGAGAGCGCCGAGGACGCTGAGGAACTGCAAAGAATCTCTGCGATTTCTGCGTACTCTGCGGTGAATTTCCCTTCGTTTGCGTAAGTCCTGTATGGAATGGGAGATACTATGAAAGATACTTTCGACGTCAAACTGGATTCTATGGCGCACGGCGGCGAAGCCATTGGCCGTTACGACAACCGCGCGATTTTTGTACCCTACGCCATCCCCGGCGAGGTGGTGCGGGTGCAAATCGAGGAGGACAAGGGCCGCTACGCTCGCGCCCGGCTGCTGGACGTATTGCAACCGTCGCCGGCGCGGGTGACGCCGCTATGCCCACACTTTGGGGCAAACGCTTGCGGCGGCTGTCAGTTCCAGCACATTGACTATGCTGTGCAGGCGCAGCTCAAAGGGCTGATTGTGGTGGATCAATTCCGCCGGGTGGGCAAGTTCCCGGAGCCGCCCATCCTGGAGCCGCTGCCCGACGAAGTCGGCTGGGAATATCGCAACCACGCGCTGTTCCGCCCCAACGCCGAGGGCCGGCTGGGCTTCCTCTCGGCGCGCAGTCATGACGTGTACCCCGTGGACGACTGCCTGATTTTGCGCCCCCCTTTGCGCGATTTGTACCCCAAGTTAGGGACCGTTTATCCGGGGCTGGTGTGGATGGAACTGCGGGTAGGCACGGCGGAGGACGATTTGATGGTGGCGCTGCAAACGGAAGACGATGAGCCGCCGGCGTTGGAGGTGGATTTTCCTCTCTCCATCGTCCAGATTTGCCAGGATGACGCCATCGCCCCGCTCATCGGCCTGGACTACATCACCGAGACGGTGTACGACCACCCCTTCACCATCTCGGCGACGAGTTTCTACCAGGTCAACTCGACGCAGGCCATGCGGCTGGCGGAGCTGGTGATGGGCGCTTTGGATTTGCGCGGCAGCGAGAAGACGCTGGACGCTTATTGCGGCGTCGGGCTGTTCACGGCGTTTATGAGCGAGGAAGCCGCGTCCGTCGTCGGGATCGAAGCGCATCCCACCGCCGTCGCCGACGCCCGCCGCAATCTGGCCGGCCGGGACAACGTGACAGTGCTGGAAGGGCTGGTGGAAGACCTGCTGCCCGACCTGGAAGCGCCGCTGGACGCCGCCGTGGTAGACCCGCCCCGCACCGGCCTGGAACCAGAGGCATTGGATGCGTTGGTGGCCCACGGGCCGCGTCGGATCGCCTACGTCTCCTGCGATCCGGCGACGCTGGCCCGCGACGCGCAGCGATTGGTGCGGCAGGGCTACGCGCTGGAATGGGTGCAGCCGGTGGATATGTTCCCGCAGACCTTCCACATCGAATGTGTCGCGCTCTTCACGCGCCCGAAGTAATAGAGTTATTCCTGAATAAGCGGCAGAGAAATTAGGACGCAGATAAACGCTGATGAACGCTGATTTTTTAAAAAATTATCTGCGTTTATCTGCGAAAATCTGCGTCCTGGTTGCTTTTTCTGTTATTGCGGAACAATTCCAATGCTCGTTTACGACATCCAAAACGTCACGAAATATTATCCAGGCCAGACGCGCCCGGCCAACCGGGACGTGTCGCTGCAAATCCACACGGGCGAAATCTTCGGCATCCTGGGCGACAACGGCGCGGGCAAGACGACGCTCATCCGGCAGATGATGAATCTGCTGCGCAGCACATCAGGCGAGATCACGCTGTTTGGGCAGCCGGTGACGCGCGATCCCCTGTGGACGCCGCGCAATGTGGGCTACATGCCGCAGGAAAGCAGCTCGCTCAACTGCCTGACGGTGGGTGAGGCGCTGTACTACACCGCGCACCTGCGCGGGTTGCGTCGCGCAGAGGCGCAGGATGAGCGCGAATCTCTGCTGGACTTGTGGCAAATCCGCGAGATGCGCGACCAGTACAGCAACCGGCTTTCCGGCGGGCAGCGTCGCCTGCTGCGCCTGGCTGTGGCGACGGTGGGCGCGCCGCCCGTGCTCATCCTCGACGAACCGACCAACGACCTCGATCCGCAGCGGCGCAAACGGGTGTGGGACGTGCTGCGCCGCCTCAACGCCGAGCGTGGGACGACGATCATCTTCATCACCCACGACGCCATTGAAGCCGAGAAGATCATCCAGCGCGTGGCGATCATGCGCGATGGCGCGTTGGCCGCCGTGGGCCGTCCCGCCGACCTCAAGCGCACGGTGGACCAGAAATTGCGGCTGGAATTGTTCTGTTCGCCCGACGCGCCGCCGCATTTTCCGCCGCCCCTGACGCCGCACGAGGTGCAGCCCGGCCGCTGGACGGTGTTGGTGGAGCGACAGGCAGCGTCGGCGGTGTTGGGGCAGCTCGATTTGACGCAGGTGGACGATTTCCGCCTGTATTCGGCCACATTGGAGGATTTGTATTTACACTATGCCGCCGTCCCCGCGTAACTCACAGCCCTTTCTTGTCCAGTTGGGCGACTTGTTCCTGATCGAGCTGACCAACTGGCGCTGGTCGTGGCGATCGATGTTGCTGACGGCCACTATCACGCCGCTGTTCGGCATCATCGCGTTGGGCATCTTCGCCCGCGATTCCGGCCCGTCCACCCTGGCTTACGTGCTGACCGGCAACCTCGTCCTCTCGCTGCTGTTCGGCGCGATGGACAAGGTGCAGAGCCGCTTCACCTACATGCGCGTCGTGGGCGCGCTGGATTATTTCGCCGCGCTGCCCATCCAACGCTACAGCCTCATTCAGGCGGTGGCAGTGGCGTTCTTCCTGCTTTCGCTACCCTCCCTGCTGGCGACGCTGGGCGTGGGTGCGCTGCTGCTCAACTTATCGCTGCACCTGCACCCCTTGTTGCTGATCGTGATCCCGGTGTGCGCCCTGTCGCTGGCAGGACTTGGGGCGTTCATCGGCGTGACCGTGCGCGATCCACACGAGGGTGGCTCATTGAGCCTGTTGGTGACGCTCGTGCTGGCTGGGTTGGGGCCGGTGGCCGTCCCGCCGGAGCGGCTGCCGGGCATCTTCCTCATCCTGGGGCGCTTCAGCCCGGCGACGTATGCCGCCTCGGCACTGCGCCAAGTGATCCTCGGTCCGGTCACACTCCACCT
>JAKQHY010000139.1 GCA_029555965.1 Chloroflexota bacterium
CTGCACCGCTTGAGCGATGATTGGCCCGCCCTTAAGCAACGTGTTTGCGATTTCTTGGATGACTTTGCCACCCCTTCACCCGCGCTGCTACGCTATGTGGGCCTATTACCGATTTAATTTTTTAATGTTCATCAGCCGCAAAACCTGCCCGGTAAACGTGGGGCGACGAGAATGATAAAGCCCTGCGAGTTTCGGAGGGTGTTTTGCGTCTTAGCACCCTTGCGCTACAATCAGGGTCTAAGGTTTGCCAATGGGCAAACCGGCAAACTGAAGTTTGCGTTACTTTGCTATTTGCTATTTGCTATTTGCAAAGGAGGTCAATTATGCAGACTTATCATATGCGGCGCTCAGACAAGGCGATCACCGATCCGACGGAATGGCAGGCGATCATCACCAAGCAAAAGTATATGACCCTGGCGCTGGCGGTAGAGAATGAACCATATCTGGTGACGCTCAGCTATGGGTACGATGCCGAGGCGCACTGTTTCTACTTCCACTGTGGCATGGAAGGCCGCAAGATGGACTATTGGCGGCAAAATCCGGTGGTCTGGGGGCAAATCCTTGAAGATCACGGCTATCTCAACGGCAAATGCTCGCACGCCTTCCGCACCGTGCAGTTCCGAGGAACGGTAACGTTCCTGGAAGACCTGGAGGAGAAGCGCCGCGCCCTCAATTTGATGATTGACCAGCTCGAACCCCACCCGGCGGCGGTGAAACAACAGCAAGTCACCGATAAATCGGTCGCCCGCGTCACCATCGGCAAAATCACCGTTGAGTTTATGGGCGGCAGACAAAATAAGGGATGAGTAATGAGTGGTGAGTAACGAGCAACGAGTAATGAGTGACTTTCACTCATTACTCATTTCCTATTTCTATTCCTGTTTTGGGAGGTATACCATGTTTACCATTGATGCAGATACCCACATCGCGCCCACCGGGGGCGCTTTTACGTTGGAAGAACACTTGAAGCGGATGGAACGCGCTGGGATAGACAAGACGCTCACCTGGCTCAAGCCGGACTACGTCGGCGAAGCCATCGAAGGACACAACCGTTATATCTATGAAGCGACCCAGCGTTATCCCGAAAGAATCCTCGGCTTCGGCTGGGCCGACCCAACCGTGAGTGTGGCGCACGCGAAGAAGATGGTCAAGGTCTGCACGGAGGAGTACGGCTTTTACGGCGTCAAACTCAACGGCGCGCAGAATCACTATCGCATTGACGACCCGGAACTGGCGCTGCCCGTCATCGAAGAAATCGCCAGGACCGGCAAACGGCTCGCCTTCCACATCGGCCCGGACGAGTACGAGAACACGCATCCGCTGCGGGCGGAGCGGATCGCCCGGCTGTACCCGGAGATGACCGTGTTGATGGTTCATATGGGGATGACGAACTGGGACATGATCCGCACCGTCGTCGAGGCCGCCTCGCGTTGCCCGAATATGTTTCTGATCGGCAGCGCGACGGACGAGCGGGCGATCCTCTACGCCATCCGGCAACTTGGCGCCGAGCGGGTGCTGTTTGGCACGGACGCGCCCTTCCGCCGTCCACATGTGATCCGCGCCCTCTATGAGACGGCGTTGACGGATGAACTCGCGCCGGAGGAATTGGCGCTGGTAATGGGCGGCAATGCGGCGCGGGTGTTGGGAGTGAGTGCGTGAGTTGATATGCCTTACGATCCAACCTGCCACCATCGTCATTCCATCCGTCTACGCGGCTACGATTATGCCTCGGCGGGGATGTATTTCGTCACCGTATGCGTGCAGGCTCATCGGTGCGTGTTGGGGGAGATCGTGGGCGAGACTATGGCGTTATCTTCCCTCGGACGCATCGTGGACGAATTTTGGGCCGCCGTCCCCCATCATTTCCCCACCGTGACGATAGACACCCGCATCACCATGCCCAACCACATCCATGCCATTATCATTATTGACGACGGTGGGGGCGCGGAGACCGCGCCCATCATGGCGTCCCATGCCCCCGCCGATGACCGTAGGGGCGCGGTCTCCGCGCCCATCATGATGACAACACCCCCCGATATGGGAACGACATCCAATGTGGGCGGGGCGGCCGGAGAGGGCGGGGAGACCGGAGAGGGCGGGGAGACCGGAGAGGGCGGGGAGACCGGAGAGGGCGGGGAGACCCCGCCCCTACGCCGCCCGACGTTGGGGCAAATTGTGGCGTATTACAAATATCAAACGACGAAACGGGTGAATGAGTTATTGGGGACGCCTGGTGTGCGGTTTTGGCAACGCAATTATTGGGAGCATATTATCCGCGATGAGGCGGATTATGGACGCATTGACGAATATATTGTCAATAACCCGGCGCGTTGGGGGCACGATCAATTGCATCCCGACGCGCCGGTCAATCCGTTCAACCGGGAAATCAGGCATACGCGATGAGAGATCAGAAGGAGAAGTGATTATGGATAGGGTTTGGCGACGCGGCGTGCATTTGGGATTGGTGTTGGCGTTGTTGTGCGGGCTTGCTGCCGAGTGGGTGCAACCGGCGCCGGTGTTGGCGGCGATAGGATGGGTGGGCTTGATGTGGCCGCGCGGCGGCAGTGAGAATACCATCGGCGAGGGTAGCTCTTTTGATGTTTACGTCCAGGTGTGGAAAGGCGGCGTGACCCATGGGGCTGGGCAAGGCGCCGGCATCGCGTGTTATCTCCATTGGGGCAAGGTGGAGGCTTTCGGCGGCGCGTGGACGACCGTTCAAGACACGCCGATGGCGTATAACGGGGACATAGGCAATAATGATGAGTACAAAGCCACCCTCTATCCTGCCGCGGGGAAGTACGAATTCACGGCCTATTGCACCGACGATGGCGGCCTCACCAAATTCTGGAAGCAAGATTCAGTTGGTGATAATGACATTGGCAACGGGAAACTCACCGTCAACGCCGGCAGCGCCTGCGCGGGCGCCAGTGTGGGGGATAACAACATCTATTGGAGCGGCCTGCTGCACGACTCTTTTTCCGGCGATTACCGCGCCCCCATCGGCCCGGTGACAACGGCGCAAGTGAGCGTTGATTTGCGATTGCGCACTTGCAATACCGATGTGCAAAGTGTAACGCTGCGGGTCTGGAATGATCGCACGGATAGCGAGTCCACGTATGGAATGAGTGCTGACGAAACTTCTGGCGACTATGCTTTTTGGAAACATACGTTGACCGTTCCTGCCGAGGCTACTATTCTCTACTATGCTTTTAGAGTCACTGATGGAACGGCCACCGCCTACTACCGCGACGACGATCCTAAGTTCTATGGCGGCGGTTACGGCGCGGCGGAGGGCAGCCAGCCGATCGCCTACGATAATTCCTACCAACTCACCGTCTACTCCCCCACCTTCGCCGTGCCCGCCTGGATGCAGGGCGGCGTGGTCTACCAGGTCTTCCCCGACCGCTTCCGCGACGGCGACGCGAGCAACAACCCGGAGGCCGGGCGCTTCTCGTATGGCGGCGCGGCGATCACGCGCTCAAATCAGACGGATTGGAACACTGCCGTGTGCGATCCGCGCGTGGCTTCTACCCCGTGTACCGGCAAATATGGCGATAACTTCTACGGCGGCGATTTGGCCGGAATCACGGAGAAGATCAACGCCGGCTACTTCGACGCGCTGGGCGTGAGCGTGCTGTACCTCAACCCCATCTTCCGCTCACCCTCGAATCACAAGTACGACACGGCGGATTATATGACGATTGACCCCGACTTCGGGACGTTTGAAGATTTTCAGGACTTGACCGCCGCCGCGCACGCGCATGGGATGAAGGTGATCCTCGATGGGGTCTTCAACCACACGTCGTCAGATAGCGTGTATTTTGACCGCTACAAGCGCTTTGACACTAACGATGTGTTGACCAGCACGGTCGAAGGGACGGACGACAACCGGGGCGCGTGCGAAAGTCCCACTTCACCTTACCGCAGTTGGTTCTACATCCCTGACAGCGGATCGCCGGCCAACGGCGCCACGGATCGCTGTGATGGCGACGATAGCGACGACGGTAGCGGCGGCGCGTGGGATCAAACGTATTCCGCCTGGTGGGGCTACGGCTCGCTGCCCAAGTTGCAGGCGAACTCCGAAGATGTGCGCGATCTCATCTGGGATGATGGCCTCAATTCCGTCGGCCCCTACTGGACTTTCCACGGCGCGGACGGCTGGCGCTTCGACGTGGGCGACGACGTGGACCCCGGCCTGACGGTGGCTCCGACCAACGATTATTGGGAAGGCTTCCGGGAGGCCGTGCGCACCGTCACGGACACCGGCAAGACCGACACCTTGCTGCTCGGCGAGGTGTGGGGCGACGCCTCCGCGCTGCTGCTCGGCAACGAGTGGGACAGCGTGATGAACTACCGCTTCCGCTCCGCGCTGCTCGGCTGGCTGTTTACCGGCTGCACAACTCCTGGCAACGGCTGCACCGGCGGCCACACATTTGAGGACAACGACAGCAACGCCGGCAGCTCCAGCGGCGCGATCAGTTACTTAAGCCCTTCCCAATTCAACGCCCGCCTGCGTTCCATCGCAGAGGACTACCCCCCGATGGCCTTCGACGCGCTGATGAACCTGGCCGGATCGCACGACACCAACCGCGTGCGCTTCCTGCTCAAGAAGGTCAACAATGATAGCGACCCCGCCGCAGTCCAGCGGATGAAGGAATGGTGGCTGTTCTCCTTCACCTACGCCGGAGCGCCGACGCTCTACTACGGCGACGAAATCGCGCTGAACCACGACGGCGTGTGGGCCAACGCCAAGTGGGAGGACGACCCCTACAACCGCGCGCCCTATCCCTGGCCGGATGCCAGCGGCAGCGCCTACAGCCCCAAAAGCGATATGCTGACCTTCGCTCGCAAGATGGCGAGCATCCGCTGGAGCTACCCCGCGCTGCAAACCGGCGACGTGCAGCACGGCCTGGTGATTGACGACGCGAATAAACTCTACGGCTTTGCGCGCACCACCGTCACCCAAACCGCGCTCATCGTCCTCAACCGGAGCAGTAACCAGCACACCGTCACCCTGAGCAGCCTGAACGCTGCGCCGTACAACCTTCCCAATGCTACGGTGATGTACGACGCCATCGAGGGTCACAGTTACACGGTCGCCGGCGGCGCGATTACCGTGCCGGTCAACTCCAGTTGGGGCGTCGTGCTGCTGGAACAAAGTGAAATTGATACGCCTATCATGCCAACCGTCGCGTACTCCGAGTGCGTCGGCCCCGATCTGCTGAGCTGGCCGCTGGTCGTCACCGACACCGGCGGCGGGCGCGAGTTGGCGACGACCTACCACGTCTACAGCGGCACGACGGCCGATTTCACGCCGGACGCCGGCCACTTCATCGGCGCGGTGGACTTGCCCGACTTCGGCGCGCCCCACGGCGTGCTGACCTTCACCACCCCCAACCCGGCCAAAGGCACTTACTACAAAGTCTGCGCGGTCAACGCCGCCGGGCAATCCTCATGCGGCGTCGCGGGGCCGACCGCCGTCGCTCTTGTCAAAACGCAGCCGACCTCCATGATCTGGGGAATCGGGGTCGCGGCGGCCCTGGCGGGCCTCGGCAGTTGGGCATGGCTAAAGCGCCGCCGTTGAAAAGATCGCATCCGATGCTGTCTGTGAAACAAAGCCCTGAAGAGGATGAATCCCCTCTTCGGGGCTTTGTTTTCGGGACAAACTGGACGCTGTTTCGCTTGTTGGATATAATCTGAGTAACCATCCACTATCTGCAAACGACTCCACTGCTACTTACACTCTCACGCAAATGTCCGGAGCTTTACGGCTGAGCACGCAGAGCGCGCGAGAACCCTATCAGGGTTCCGTGCTCTCTGCGAGGAAAAAGCAGGGTGTGGCGCAAATGATGACGCACACCCGTTCAGGAGACATCCTATGGGTATTTGCAGGCGTTGGCAAACATTCCTGGCCGATATATCGCTGCGCCGAAAATTGGTGCTGGCCTTTTTGGCGGTGATCCTGCTGTTTGGGACATCGTTGGTGATCTTCAGCAATTGGGCAATGCGCGGCGCGCTCAACTTGATGGTGGGCGCCGACTTGCACAACCTGGCTACCGCCAAGGCGCTGACCGTAGGCAATCGCCTGGGGCGGCAGGTGGATATATTGCGCGTCCTGTCCCTGAATTCCGTCGTGCGCGCCCGATTGGTGGAAGTGAATGGAAAGTATCGGGGCGACGCGGCTGCAATTCAGATGGAGTTGGCCGACCTCGATGGACAATGGATAAGGGGGAACGCGGACACTCCCCTCATTCAGGCCGTCCTGAGCGACCCGGCGGCAGCCGAATTGCAACTTTTTCAGCGCCATTCCCCCAATCACAGCGAAGTCTTCCTAACCGACAGCTACGGGGGCCTGGTGGCGGCAACGGCGCGCACCGAGGATTATTATCAGGCCGATGAGGCGTGGTGGGGCCAGGCGGCCGCCCAGGAAGCCGGAGGCGCCTATATTGATACGCTCGCGTGGGATCTCAGCAGTGCGGCGTTGGGCGTGCGTATTGTCATACCGATTTTTGATCAGGAGGATACTTCGCGGCGGCTTGGCATGCTGGTGAGCATCTACCGGCTGGAAAGTCTCTACCAGTTGATTTCCGTGACCGCAGCGGATCAACCAGGATTGGAAACGCGCCTGCTTTTGCCCGATGGTCAGGTGTTGGCCGGGGAAGGGCAGGCCGTGACGCCGCTGTCCCCCCCAGATCAAAGGCGCTTACAGGCCATCAAAACGCCCTATACCATCCAACCCTTTGAAGGTGTGGAACGCTTTGTCAGCCTGGCGCCGGTGGCCACTATGGCCGACGAAGCTGTCATCAGCAATCTGGGCTGGCGGGTGTTGGTCTACCAGGATCGTCAGGCGGCGCTGGCGCCGTTGGCGGCGCAGCAGCTCATCAATCTCGGCGTCACCGCTGCCGCCATTGTGGTCTCCGCCTTAGTCAGCACATGGATGGCTTATGCGTTAAGCCGGCCCGTCCTACACCTGACCAAGACGGCGCAGCGCATCATGGCCGGTGACATGAGCGCCGTTGCGCCGGTGACGGGAGGCGACGAGATTGGAACGTTGGCTGCGACGTTCAACGAGATGACGGCGCGAATGCGAGAAGACCTGCTCACGATACAGGACAGCGAAGCGCGTTTCCGCAGCTACATCGAGTTCGCTCCTAATGGCATCTTTGTGGTGGATGCGCAGGCGCGCCACCTCATGGTCAACCCGGCTGCCTGCCGGATGACCGGTTATACCGAGGCCGAACTTTTACACATGACAGCTTGGGAGTTGACTGCTCCTGAATCGCAGGATGAGGGACGTCGCTTCAGCCGCTTGTTGCAAGAAGGCCATATAGCAGAAGAAGTGATCTTTTTGGGTCAGGAAGGACGGCGGATCCCGGTGCTGCTCGAAGCTGTGCGCCTGGACTCCGACCGTTATCTGGCGCTCTGCACCGACATTTCTGAGCGCAAACAGGCCGAGCTGGCGCTGCAAACCAGCTCAGCGCGGCTCAATGATGCCCAACGGATTGCCCATATCGGCAGTTGGGAGTTAGACCTGACGACCGGCAAATTGCTCTGGTCTGACGAAGTTTACCGGATATTCGAGGTTGATCCCAAGACGGGGGACAACTCCTACGCCACTTTCTCGAGCATTGTTCATCCTGACGACCTGGCAAAATCCGACGCGATTTACGCCTATGCGTTGGAAACGCACACTCCTTACGAAGTTACCCATCGCCTGCGAATGGCCGATGGGCGCATCAAATTTGTGCATGCGCAGGGAGAGACCCTCTATGACGCGGACGGTCAGCCATTGCGGACAATCGGCGTTGTCCAGGACATCACCGAGCACAAGCAGGCTGAAGTCGAGCGGGAACGTTTGCTCCAACAATTGGAGGAATCCGCGTGGCGCATTCGCCAAATTATGGACACCGTCCCCGAAGGTGTATTGGTGCTGGATGCAGCTTTACGGATACAGTTGTGCAATCCGGCCGCCCAAATCTATTTACAAACCCTGGCCGCGCCCGTCGCGGGCGAACGGGAAACGTTGAGCCAACTGGGCGACCACCCCATCACAGAATTGCTCACGTCGCTGGCGCCGGGCTTTTGGCATACCGTGATCGTCAACCGGCGCCACTTTCAGGTGACGGCGCGGCCGATAGAAATCGGCCCGACGCCGGAGGAATGGGTGCTGGTGATTCGTGACGTCACGGAAGAATACGAAGCCCAGCAGACCCTACAGCGTCAGGAACGGCTGGCGGCGATAGGGCAACTGGCGGCGGGCATCGCGCACGACTTCAACAACATCCTCGCCGGGATTGTGCTGTACAGCCAGATGTCGCTGCGGATGCCGGACCTGTCGCCCAAGCTGCACGAGCGGCTGACGGTCATCGCCGAGCAGAGCCGCCGGGCCGCCGATCTCATCACCCAAATTCTGGATTTCAGCCGGCGCGCCGTGTTGGATCGCCAACCGTTGGATTTAACACCTTTGCTGAAAGAACAAGTGAAGCTGTGGGAACGCACCCTGCCGGAGACGATTCACATCACGTTGACGGGCGGCGAGGCGGATTACACCGTCAATGCCGACCCCACACGGATCCAGCAAGTTCTCATGAACCTGGTGGTCAACGCCCGCGACGCCATGCCCGACGGCGGACATCTGCGCATTGGCCTGGCGCGACTTCAGGTGTCGGAGGCCCGCCGCGCGCCGCTGCCGGAGTTGAGCGCCGGTGAGTGGGTACAGGTGACCGTGGCCGATACCGGCGCCGGTATCCCCGACGACGTCCTGCCGCACATCTTCGAGCCGTTCTTCACCACCAAAGAGCCGGGCAAGGGCACGGGGCTGGGGCTGGCGCAAGTCTATGGCATTGTGAAGGCGCACGAAGGACAGATTGACGTGCAAACCCAACTCGGCGCAGGCACCACCTTCACCCTTTACTTACCGGCGTTGTGCCTGACGGAAACATCGAGCCGCAGAGCGCAGAGCGCTGACCCGCCACTGGGGCACGGCGAAACCATCCTGGTGGTGGAAGACAACGCGACAACGCGCGCAGCCGTGAGGGAGGGCTTGGAACTACTTCACTATCGAACCCTGGAAGCCGAAAATGGCGCAATCGCCCTGGACATCTTCACCCAATGGCAGGCTGAGATTGCCCTGGTGCTGACGGATATGGTGATGCCGGAAATCGGGGGAAAGGCGCTGGCCCAGGTGTTACATCAGATAGACCCGGCCTTGCCCATCGTGTTAATGAGTGGGCATCCATTGGAAAAGGAAGAGGAAATATCAAGCTATCCCGGGGTGAGTGCGTGGATTCAGAAACCGCCCGATCTGTCACAACTGGCGGAAACCTTGGCCGCGATTATGGCGCGCACATAAAGAAACTCCATCGCCGCCACGCAGATAGGTCAGAACTCAGAAACGCCAAGAGGCCCATTCAATGGAAAAGAAATTTGCCGCGATCCGCAACGACCTGCTAAACACTTCTTTGCTCGTTTTTGCATTCAGCACGTTTGCTCTCGCAGCCTCCTCCCTGTACCGCATTCAGAGCATCGGCTGGCAGCCCCTGTTCTTGCTCCACGTTCTGACCATCCCGTTGACTTGGGGACTCTATTTCTTCCGTAACCGGCTTTCCTTTACAACACGACTGACCTTATATTTGGGGGGATGGGGAATCAACGCCCTTGCGGCGGCCCTGCAATGGGGCCCATGGGGCAACTGGCCGATCACGTTGACCATCTTGCCCATCCTCACGGTATTATTCTATAACCGCCGGTGGGGATTTATCATAGCCGTTGTGGTCTGCCTCAGCATTCTGCCCATCGCGTTTCTCTTCATACGCAGCAACATGCAGATCAATTTCGATCCTCAGGCTTACCTCAGACACCCTTCAGCCTGGTTGTTCCTGATCCTGAATTATCTGATGGTAACGCTCAGCCTCATCTACCCCATTGGCGAAATGCAAAAAACCCTGCTGGCGAATATGGAAACATTGCAGCAGAATTCCCTCGCGCTGGAAGCCGGCCAGAACGAGCTCTTTCAAACCCTGGAATTTTTGCCGGTCGCCATCGGCTGTGCCGACACGCAAGGCAACATTCTGTACACTAACCGAGCTTTCCACGAAACGTTCGGATATACAATAGCCGAAATTCCCACATTAGACATGTGGTTTCAGAAAGCCTATCCCACCCCAACATACCGCCAAAGCACGCTGGAAACCTGGAACGCCGACCTCGCCACCATCCGTGACGGCGGAACGGCGTCTGCGCGCCTTTACCGGATCACAACCCAGGCGGGTCAGGACTTGGAGGTGGAGGTGGACGCACAAATTGTCGGCGACCGGATTATTGCAGCCTTCAACAACGTCACTGCGCGCCGGCAAGTCGAACAACTCGTGGCGCAGGAACGGCGGCTCTTGCGCACAGTGATTGATAACCTACCGGACGCAGTCTATGCCAAAGACACTCAGCGCCGCAAAATCCTCGCCAATCTGGCCGACCTGACCAACATTGGCAAACCGGAATCCGAAGTGCTCGGCAAAACGGATGACGATGTCTTCCCGTCCGAATCGGCGCAGCGCTTCCGGGCGGACGATCAAATTGTGTTGGAGACCGGGCAGGCCATCCATAACCGCGAAGAACTGCTGATCAACCAGCAGGGAGAAAAACGCTGGCTCCTGACCACCAAATTACCCCTGCGCGATGAAACCGGGCAGATCACCGGCCTGGTGGGCATCGGGCGTGACGTCACCGATCAGCGGCAAGCAGAAACCGCCCTGCGCGAGAGCGCTGAACGGTTCCGCTCCATTGTGGAAAACACGGATGCCGGATACTTCTTCATTGACAAAGACGGTACCCTACGCGACATCAACTCGGCGTGGCTCAGATTGTATCACTTCACCTGGCCCGAAGAAGTCCTGGGACGCCATTATCTCAAAGTGCAACAAGTAGCGGATATAGCGCGCGCCCAGGAAATTTTTGAAGGCATTCTGCGCGGCGATCCCCACTATCAGAGCGGTGAATTTAGCCGTCAATGCAAAGATGGCGCCATAGGCTACCACACCTTTTCCGCTCGCCCGGTCTCCCGTGGGGATGAAGTGGTCGGCATCGAAGGGTTCCTCATTGACACCACCGAACAAAAACAGACCGAAGCCGCACTGCGCCTCAGTGAACAGCGTTTCCGCGCCCTGTTCGAAGCCATGACCGAGGGCGTCGCCATTCACGAAATCCTTTATGACGAAGCGGGGACGCCGGTGGATTACCGCGTCATAGACATCAACCCGGCGTATACGACGCACACCGGCGTCACCCGGGAAGATGTGATCGGGATAAAAGCTTCCGAACTATACAGAATCAGCCCCCCCCCCTACTTCGACATCTACGAGAAAGCGGCGATGACCGGCGTCCCGGCCCAATTTGAAACTTACTTCGCCCCCCTCCACAGACACTTCGGCATCTCAGTCTTCTCACCGAACAAGGGGCAATTTGCCACCGTTTTTGAGGATATCACCATGCGCAAGCACGCCGACGTCGAGCGCGAACGCCTGCTGACACAGATTCAAGAGTCCGCCCAACAACTGCGCCAGATCATGGACACCGTGCCGGAGGGTGTGCTGCTGTTGGGGGTCAGCGGGCGGATCGTCCTGACCAACCCCGTGGCGAATACCTACCTGGCGCTCCTGGCCGAATACCAATCCGGCGTATTCCTCAAGCGCCTCGGCGACCGCCCCCTGGTCGAGTTGCTGACCGCCCCAACCGAGGGTCTATGGCACGAAATCACAGCGGATGCGCGGCACTTTGAAGCCATCGCGCGCCCACTGGAGGACGCCATGGAACCGAGCGGGTGGGTGCTGGTGATCCGCGACGTGACCCAGGAGCGCGAAGTCCAGCGCAACATGCAACGGCAGGAACGGCTGGCCGTCGTCGGTCAATTGGCGGCCGGCATCGCCCACGACTTCAACAACATCCTTGCCGGCATTATGCTCTACAGCCAGATGTCGCTGCGGATGCCCGACCTGCCCCCCAAACTCCGCGAGCGGCTGACCGTGATCGAAGAACAGAGCCACCGAGCCTCAGACTTGATCAACCAGATTTTGGACTTCAGCCGGCGCGCCGTGTTGGATCGCCGCCCGCTGGACCTGGTTCCCTTTGTAAAAGAACAAGTTAAATTATGGAAACACACGCTGCCGGAAAACATCCACATCACCCTCACCTGCGCCGAGGATGCTTATATCGTCAATGCCGACCTCACACGGATGCAGCAGATGCTGATCAACCTGGTGGTCAACGCGCGCGACGCCATGCCCGATGGCGGCGACCTCCGCATCACCCTGGCGCAGGTGCGGGTGAAAAACGTAAGTTCCGCCCCCCTCCCCGAAATGGCCGTCGGAGAATGGGTGCGGGTCTCCATCACCGATACGGGCAGCGGTATTCCCGACGCTGTCCTGGCGCGGCTCTTCACCCCGTTCTTCACCACCAAAGCGCCGGGCAAAGGCACGGGCCTGGGATTGGCGCAAGTGTATGGCATCGTCGCCGCGCACGAAGGCCGGATTGATGTGAAGTCGGCAGTGAACGTGGGGACAACCTTCGACATCTACCTGCCGCTGTTGAAACTGCCGGAGACCACCCGTTGGCTCCCCGATGACTCCGAACTACCGTTGGGAAACGCTGAAACCATCCTGGTGGTAGAAGACAATGCCACAACGCGCGCCGCCCTCGTCGAAAGCCTGGAACTGCTCCACTATCGTGTGCTGGAAGCCAGCGACGGCGCAGCGGCGCTGGAAATCTTCGCACAACAGCAGGAAGACATTGCCCTGGTGTTGAGCGATATGGTGATGCCGGCAATGGGCGGCAAAGCCCTGGCGCAAGCCCTCCACCAACGGAACCCTGCCCTCCCCGTCATCGTCGTGAGCGGCCATCCCCTGGATCAGGAAAACGAGACCCTCCAACTGGCCGGCGTGACGGCCTGGCTCCAAAAGCCGCCCGGCCTGGAACAACTAGCCGAAACCCTGGCGCGAGTTTTGGGAAGAAAATAGGAGATAGGAGGCAGGAGACAAAAATATTTCCTATATCCTACTCCCTACTCCGCGCTCTAAACGACGATTTCTGCCAGATGCGCCCACGCGGTTTCTTCCAGGTCGGCGATTTCAGCGAGCCGGGATGCGGCCGGGTTCAAGGTGTCGGTTTGCTTCAACAGGTAGTCCACTACGGTGTCGGTCAGGGCCACCAGCTTTTCGCCTGAACGCTCAAACAGGGCTGCCGCTTCTGCCCAGGCCGGCGTCCCATACATGTCTGCCAGACGACGCAGCAGATCGGCAAAGACGTCGCGTCCGCCGGCGTGGTTATCGGGCGCCCCAAAGCCGATGAGGCGCGGCGGCAGCACCGGCGGGAATCCGGTAAACTCCGTCAGGTGGCGTAGCGAGATATCCAATTGTTCCGCGCTCAATTCCTCCGGCCACGCCGGAAGTTCGCGGGCCAGCTTGCGCATCCCCTTGAGGCCGAGCATACTCACCGGCGCATCCAGCATGGCGGCAGCCTGCTTTGCCAGGCCCTTGCGGGTGATGGTTTCGACGTCGGCTACCTGATCGTCGAAGGTGAAGGTGTAGAAGGTATTTTTCTTGCCCATACCCGGAATAGTGACGTCCCAGGCCGGCGCCAGATCAGTGTAGGGGATGGTCTGAACGTCGGGGCGGTCACAATCGAGGACCAGAACCGCCTGGCGGTCATCGTCGTAGCCCGCCATCAGGACGTGGTGGATGGGGATATGGAAGTTGTGGTAGAACTTCTCGTAGTAGGGCAGGTGATACATATCCAGCGCGCCCAACAGAGGTGGGATGCCGTGATCAACGGCTTCTTTGGCGCGCGCCAGCGTGAAGGGAAAGCTGCGATTTTCCACCATCTGCCACGTGAACCCTACCACGTCGGCCAGGGCCGCGTACTGGTACTTCGCCACCTGCATCCCCCAGAAAACCATACGCGGGGTTGGCGCATTCCGGTTGCGAATATAGACGAATCCCGCCATTCCGCTCAAATAAAACAACAGGCGTTCGGGCAGTCTCACGCCGGTCTTCTGTTCATAAAGGTCTTCCACACCGTTGATCATGCAGGTTAACCCGCAAACTCTATGGGGCAAGGCAATCAATTTCATGCTCATCGCGCCCTCACTGGTTGGCGCAGTATCGTCTTGAGCTTTTCCGGCGCGACTTTGCGCGGGTCGCTCAGGTAAATCTCGTGATGCTTGCCGGCCTCGACAAAGCCGTTCTGCGGGATAAACTCGGTGTGCATTCGCGCCAACGTCGGCGCTTCGGCCTCGTAAGAACCGATGTGCATGATCTGCACCGACAGCCCTTCGTGATAGAGCGCCAGCCGGACTTTGGACAACGCCGTCGGAGCCTTCTTTTGCACCTCGGCAACCGCTTGCTCGAACAATTCCACCGTGATCCAGTCAGGCTGCATGATCATCATCGTCCAATCCCACGCGCTTTTGTCCCGCTGGGTGGTGAAGAGTTCATGCGTCTCGGCCCACCACAGCCCTTCGAGCGGCGGCACCACGTAATCCTTCGCTACGCTCAGGACAGGGTCCTTGCCCGCCGCCTTTTTGCTGAGGAACATCAGCTTGTACGCCACCGCATACAGCGCCTCGAGCGCGTCCTTGTAGGCCTGCGCCGTGTTCGGGTCGCCGTGCCCGTCCACCATCAAGAAGCGTAATTCCGGCACCTCAACGACCGAGAAATCCTTCGCTGACGGCGCATACAAATGCTTCCACTCTTTCTTGAAATCAATCTTGTCCACCGTGCACCTCCACTTGTTTGATAAACTCTGCTACCCAATCGCGTTCCGCTTGAATCATTGTGACGCTGTATGTAAACAACGCCTCCACAAAGTAAGAGAGGGGCTTCTGCGCGTCCCACCGCGCCTGGACGTGAGCCAACCGTTCGTCTAGTGCAGTGCGATATTGCCGGAGCGCCGCCAGCGCTTCCATCTGGGGGACTGCCGGCAGGTTCGCTATCCCTAGCAGCAATGGAGCGTGCCCAACCGACGGCGTCGCCAGAGCCGCCAGTACCCCTTCGCGCAACGCCGCTTCTCCCGCCGGCGTGACATGATAGACGCGCCGGGCCGGGCCTTGCTCGGCCGCCTCCAATTGACTCTCGACGAGCGCTACTGCCTCCAACTTTTTAAGGACGTAGTAGATAGACGAGAAACCCACCTCCGTCCAATCGCGCATCCCCCGCGCAGCGATGATATGCTCCAGTTCGTACCCATGACGGGGCTGTTCGGCCACCAGACTCAAAATTGCCAGTTCTGCGTTGGTCATCTGCACATATCCTGATTTTATAGTATTATAATACTATAATACTATAGAGCTAAAAATTGTCAAGAGCGAAAAACCCATAGCGAATGACTTGTCAATAAGGCAAAGTGTGGTATAAACAGCGTTGCGTCGGCAATGTTCTCCTGGCCCGCTAGCTCAATTGGCAGAGCAGTTGACTCTTAATCACGCTAGAATTCAAAGCCGGAAGGGATTCCCCCTTCCGGCTTTTTTGCTGCTTGACAAGTCTAATCGTTTAGAATACAATGGGGCTATGGTTGAGAACGCAGTCGAAACACAAGATTTCACGGCTTCCAGTTTGGCGGAAGCGGCGGGTGTGCATTTCTCGCATGTGGCGCGGTTGTGTCGTCAAGGGCGCATCCCGGCGCGCAAGTTTGGAAGTGCATGGGTCATCCGTTACGAAGTCGGGCGGCAATGGCTTGAGGAACGGGAAGCCAGAAAAGCGGAGCAAGCCAAAGAACCTTAACCAATCCCCATAAACGAGCAACGCCTGACAAGTGTTAGGAGCACGAGTCAGGCGTCTAACTCATACCGTTGAGGCGTCAACGGTAGAGCTACTCGCATTATAGCACGTAACGCCTGACAGGGGTATCTATACGCATCCCTGGCGGGTGTAACCTGCGTATACTCTGAGAAGCCCTACCTGCGGCCGGCAACGGTCAAAGGTGGGGCTTTTTTGTTGCCTTTCACCCGGCGCAAGGTCGGGTATAGCAATCACAGGGGGTTACGATGGACAAGCAAAAGCAAATCTCAAAATGGCGGTTACGGGCATTGAACGCGCAGACAGCGTTATGTCACTTCATGGTGACGTTGGAAGAATGGCAGCGGGAAGACGTGGTGACGGCTGAAGACTTCCTGCACGAGGTCATGCTGTGGGATGAAGACGGGCTGTCAGCGTTTGACCCTGAAAATCCCTGGCTTGATGACCTGCGTGCAGCACTGACGGGGACGGCGCAATGATGCAGGCCGATGACCGGGTAAGCCGTCAAGCCTTTCTGGACGCGGTCGCGGCGGGCAAGGTGGGCAGCGATGACACCATGCGCTGGTATCGTCAACTGTTGGGGCAATTCTGGCAATGGGCGGATCGGGAGTATCCCGAAAGCCAGTTGACGCGGGCGGCCTTCAACGGGTTTATTGCACACTTGAAGCGGGAAGAGCGCAGCATGGCAACCGTGCGCGGTTATGCGGTCGTTTTGCGGCGTTACGGGCGGTGGCTGGTCGAAGAAGGGCTGGCGGACAAAGACCCGGCGCGCAATGTCGCCTATCCGCCGAAAGTGCGACGGGTTCCAAAAGGCGTCACGCCGGCGGATTTTGAAAAGCTCCTGGGGCAAGCGCAGCAGCAGCGGGATCGGGTGCTGCTGCTGCTCCTGTGGGAAACCGGCGCGCGCGCTGACGAGTTGATCGGGTTAACCTGGCAAGCCGTAGACCTGGACAAACGGCGAGCATGGGTGACGGGCAAGGGGAGCAAGGATCGTCCCGTCTTTCTCTGTGTGGATGGCGCAGCGGCCTTGCGTGACTATCGCCCCACCATACCGCATAACGCAGCGGATCGGGTGCTGTGGGCGTTGGATGGCACGCCTTTGACCTACTGGGGCATGTACCTGGCAGTGAAGCGGATCGGGAACAAGGCCGGGGTGGAACGGTGCAATCCCCATGCCTTCCGGCATGGGTTTGGGCGGCGGCTCTCCAAGAATGGCTGCCCGACATTGGTACTTCAAGACCTGATGGGGCACGCCTCCCCAGACGTGACACGGCTTTACACGTTTCTGGACGAAGAAGACCTGGCGCAACTGCATGAGCGATACGCAGGGGGTGAGTAATGGCGGCACATACCGAGTTAGGCGCATGGGGTGAAGCGTTGATCGTGGAAATGTTTCGGCAAGTCGGGATTGAAGCCCAGCGCGGTGGGCCGGCTGATCTGCTCATTGAAGGCGGGATCGCGTTGGAAGTCAAAACGGCGAAACCCTCGAAATATGACGGGAAGCACAGCGGCTTTCAGTTTTGCATAGACCGGGCAGGGCATACCAGTCTGAAAGCGGCGGCGGTAATTCTGGTATGCGTCGGGGACGCTGGGCCGGAATTTTTCATTATCCCGGCGCGGGAAGTGGGCAACCGGCGCAAGTTGGGCGTCGGGGTGGACTTGGCAGAGTACAAAGGCCGATGGGCGGCCTTTCGGGATAAGTGGGACGTAATCGCGGAGGTGGCATGATGCAAACCTGGGAACGGGAACAAAGCGGATTGGCGCAAGGGCGCTTTACAGACATAGCGCGGGAAAACTGGCAACCGGTGACGTTGGAAAGCGGCGTTATTATCCCGGCAGCGCAGGCCGGTTTACTGGCCGGTGCGGTCGGGCTGGCCGGGTTGACTACGGGCGGCGCGCTGGCCGTGCTTCTGCGCTGGCCGGTAGAGGTTCCAGCGGCGGCGGCGGTTATTACCGCAAGCGTGCTTTTTGCGCGGGAAGTGTACCGGGCGGTTGGCTGGACGCGGGAAAACCTTATCTTGGCGCGTGAAGAGTACAGCAACCGGCTAGAAGCGCAGGCGGCAGCGAGCAATGAGCGCGTTACCCTGGAATGGATTGAACACAACGAAGACGGCAGCGTGAAGCGGGCGATCTATGACGAGTTAGGTATAAGCCGTGAAAGCCTCGCCGTGTTGGTTCACGCCGAGCGTTTAAGCAAGCGGGGCCTGATGGACGTGGGCTTTAACGATGGGCAGGCCATGCGGCTTTTGTCGCAATTGCTGACGTTGGGTTACATCACCAGGGCGGCGGTCAATGCACCGGGGGAATGGACAAGCAAGGGCCGGTCGCTGAAACGGGCTTTTGCTGGTGGTGGCGGTGGTGGTGGTGGGTAGACATCCCCCCCCCCACCACCACCGAAAAACACGGTGGGGGAGGGGTTTAAAGCCATTTATGGCATTGGATAGGGTAAAAACGGCGCAGCGGGCTTTCTAGGGGCTTTGGGGCGCATCACAGAAGGGGTTTAGGGATGGATGAAAAAGAGGCAAGGGCGCAAGTTGTAATAACGACATGCTTTGACGGCGGAAAAGCTGAAGCCGTGCAATGTGACCATTGCGGCAAATGGTTTGTCGCACGGCGGGTAAAGCGTAACAAGCGGTATTGCTCCAATGCCTGCAAACAAGCGGCGTATCGAGATCGGCAAAACGGCTGGCAGGCCGTCAGGCCGGGGTGAAGCGTTGCGTTATCGCGGTTTGCGCTGGAAGGGGTAAACTCGAAGGTCAAACTATTCACTCACAAAAAGGGGACGGTGCTATGAGACTAAAGTTTGACCTTTTGGTAATCGGGTTTTGTGTGCTGGTGGTAGCTATCTTTGGCGTATACGGGCTTTTGTATGCAATCACCACGGGAAACGAAGTTATTGCATGGTGGGGCCTGGTTGGCTTTGTAGTTGTCGGGGTAGGGGCTTTTGTCCTGGCCTATTTCATGCAACGGCGACTTAGCCATATCCAGCAAGGGCTTGACCAGGTACTTTCCGAGCGTGACGGCTTACAGCAACGACTTGACCAGGTACTTTCCGAGCGGGACGGTTTACAGCAACAACTTGACCAGGTGCTTTCCGAGCAGGGTGAGGTGAACAAGCTTTCTCGTGAAGATCGGATCATTCTGTATCTTTCCATGTGCAACGTGAAAGTAAAACCCATAGCTCAGTTGTTGGAAATTGGAGAAAGATCAGTTGTTCGTACTAGAAGCGAACTTAAAGACAAAAAGTTATTGCAAGAAACAGAAGACGTTTAAGTTGGCGTCATGTTGGCGTCTCTTGGCGTCTACTGTTGGCTTACACTGAGAGCTAAACGGATTAGTCAGGAGGCGTTATGAACGACAAAAAAAGCGTCGCCGTCTCCCCTGAGACTGTGGGGAAGACGGCGACTAAACAAAACGGTGCTAACTCTGAGTATACCACGCTTTTCTCTCCCCTGTCAACCCATGCCCAGTCGCTAAACGTAGCGCGCATGGGGGATAGTCCACCTTCCAAGAAAAAACCTGTAAGGGTCGGGCGCCCAGCGCCACGCGCAGACCGGCAAAAAGGGGTATCCCCTGTCCAGCACACCGAGCGGATCACCGTTGAGATCGTGATTGAGTGCTCCCCCATGGGGGCCTATGACCTATCGCGCATCTTGCGGCAATCCGGGCCGCGTTTGTGGCTGAAGCACTACTTGGGAGAGGCTATCCGCTACGTACTGACCCAGGCAACCGGGCGGCATTGGACGTTTAAGGTCGTCGAAGGGCGGGTGCGGCAATGAGCGGCGACAACGGGCTTGTTAATGCTGCCAAATCACGCGAAAACCCTGAAAAGGCCATTTTCAGGACAAACCCACACCCTGAAAATATCGCGGCGGATGGGGTCGTGGTGCTGCATCCGAGCGGCGCGCAAGTCAAGACGTTGGACAAGTTTGCAGTTCACAAGCCTCCGCCGTCAGAAACAGGGCGCGTGATTTCCGGGCGGTCGGACAGGGCGCGTGCGCGGTTAATGCGGCATCTTATCCAAGTGGACTTGGAAGACATCGCCGCCGAGCGGAAGGGGGCAAAGTATGGGGCGGCGCACTTTATCACTTTGACCTATCCCTGGACGGATGGCGAGCCATTCACAGATTGGCAGCGGGGAAAGGCGCATCTTGAAGCCTTACGCAAGCGGATCGCGTATGATTACGGCTTGACGTGGGGTGTTTGGGTGGAAGAATTTCAGCGAAAGGGTGCGTTACACTTTCACCTGGTCGTATTGTTGCCAAAGGTCGTTAACGTGGCCGTGTTTCGTGTGTGGCTGGCTAAGGCATGGTATGAGATCGTGGGATCGGGCAATCCTGACCATTTGGTGCATGGGACAATGCTTGAGGCCGTCTATGTGGAGCAAGGGCAACCGGGAAACTTGCTGGCGTATCTCAGCAAAGAGATGGGCGGGTTTAAGGGCAAGCGGTATCAAATGCGGGGTTTTGACCCTGAAACCGGGGAATTGCTTGAAAGCGGCAAAACTTGGGGAATATGGGGGCGGGAAGCCTTTGAAGCGTGCAAGGTATTGGTCGCCAGTATCCGGATCAAAGGCGGGGAATATTGGCAGCGGTTCAAAGAAAACGTCTCAAAGCGGTTTGAGAAGTCGCCATATCTGCGAAAGGTCGCGGACATGAACTGGTGGGGGGGCGGTTTGCTGTATGGCAACGGCCTTGAATTACTCGAAACCCTGCTTGAAGGCATACCGGCAGGGGCATGGTCATTCACATAGGCCGGAGCAATCCGTTACGTTATCGGGCAAAGCGATGGAGGTTTCATGGGTGAAGTCTTAGCAGCGTTTCTATACGTGGCAGTGTGGTTGTTGGCGGTGGTGTTAAGTGGCTGGCTTGGTGGCCGGGATGGGGAACAATGACTTTATGGCTTTTGCTATGGGCGGTTATTGGCGGCGGCTGCTTAGGGGCTGTAATCGGCCATTACGTGAAAAAAGAGGTCTTTATTGATGACCCAGAGAAAGCTGAACTACAGGAACAAAAGCTGGCGGCCTGGAAGTGGATTCAAAACTTGCAACTGGAGCTTGAAGACACTAAACGCAAGGCAGACGACTTCCGGCGTTATTCGGAGCAATCACGGGAAACTCTGAAGCAGACCATGCAGGAAGTGATCGACATCCAAGCGCGCAGCATTGCCAAACTTGAAGCCGATCTGGAAGGGGAACGGGCGCAAGTGGCCGGGTACGTGGCCGAAGTCGCGCAATTGCGCGCATGGATCGAAGCTGAATTACAAACCCCTGGCTATGCCGTCATGGTGCGCAAGGCAGACCGGCATGACGTGGTGCGGCGGTTGGCGGCGGAAGGATGGTCGAAACGGAAGATCGAGCGCCATTTGTGGGGATACGTCGGGGGGGCGGCGCATGTCACAGTCAACCGGGCGTTAAACACTGCGCTTGTAATCGGGCGTGACTGAAAACGTTACAGGGCGTGACGGTTGGCGTTATTGTTTATTGTCCATCATAGACCGTGATCTAGGCGGAACGGTAATCCCTCGCAGGATTAACACCAATTCAGGACGCAAGAGATATACTACACTGAGTATCCCCCATTACACATGGCATGTATATCCTGGGGGGGCTTGCGTCGGTGGGGAAACGTGGTATAAATGGCGGAAGTTGGCCCGCTAGCTCAATTGGCAGAGCAGTTGACTCTTAATCAATTGGTTACAGGTTCGAGTCCTGTGCGGGTCACAGCAGCGCCTAAAAAATCACGCCCCAGTTATCAAACTGGGGCGTGATTTTGTTGATGCCGATCATCGCAATCTCAGGATTCGTCCAAACGAAGGGTAATTCACCGCAGAGATTTTTGGCAATTCCTCAGCATCCGTAGCGCTCTCAGTGATGAAGAAACGCTATCCTTGTGTAAGCCCTATGACAAGTCCCTGCCCAGAACGGCCATTCGCACATTTTGCCATACTGTGTATGATATAAAAAGTTGATTGACATTGCAGCTATCTATTGTAAAACGGCAATAGATGCTTTCTCTTCCCCACACCACACGAAAGGAGGTTGTATGGAGCCAAGCACTTGGTGATAAAATCATGAAACCCCGTAGAAAAATATGTGTCCATTAACATCATGAATAGGAGGAAACCGATGTTACCTTTACGTCGCACACTCACCGTATTGGTACTTGTCAGTGTGATTTTAACCACGCTGACGCCCGCGCCGCTGCTGGGTCAACCGGCCGCGCAGACGCCTTTGCCGCCGGCGGAAGCGACATTGTCGGCCTCCGCTGCGCCGGAAAAACCGGAAACACCCGAAACGCCGCCGCAATACCTGGCGCGGCTCGCGCCGGAAGCCGATCGCGAGGCGTTGGAAGCGTTCCTCACCGAATTGCGCGCGCAGGAACAGATCGGCGCTTTTCAATGGCTGGCGGAGCCGCAGGCTTTCCTGATTACCGGCGAAAAAGGCCTGGCGTTGGTCATTGCCCGGCCCGAAGTGCGCGAAATCCTCGAAGCCACCCCAGAGGCCCTGGCGCTGCCTCCCCTGGCGGCGGAGTCTCCCGCAGAGGAGAAGGCCCGCCTGGAACGGACTGCCGCGACGGAAGCCGCGGAAGCTCCGCCGGATGCCGTCACGAAGATCGGCGACGTATTTCTGCTGCGACTGGTCGCGCCGGAAACCCGCGAGACCCTGGACGCCGCCTATGCCCGGCTCGGCTTCGATTTGAACTACCTCCAACAAAAGGGAGAGCTTGGCGCGTATCGCTGGTTGCCGGAAGCCAACGCCGTGCAGGTTGAGATCCTTGTGCCCCAGGCGGTGGACTTCCTGCGTCGTCTGGCGGACGTGGCAGACCTCGTCCCTTGGGAAGACACCGCCCTGGAACAGGCGCAGGCCGAGCAGGAAGCCGTCCTACAAGCCCTGACGCGCGCGGCCCCGCGCGCCCCGGCGCACATCATGGCCTACACCCCCACCACCCCAACGGTAGCCGCGCAGTTGTACAACAACTACCTTTCCCTCACCAGTGACACCGATGCCGCTGCCGTCTTCACATTGACCACCGCCACCGGCGCGGTAAAAAACGATCCGACTATGAGCTATCTCTATTGGTATAGCCTGACGGATGGGTATGGCGGATACGCCTATCTCTATGACGCTGATTCCAACGCAATTTCAATGTTGCCAGGCGACATCCTCTACGTGGCGCAAGCCGGGCGCGCCCCCTTCAGTATGACGCTGCCCCGGCTCACGGCCTACGCCAACGCTGCTGCCAACACTGTCACCGGCGTCGCGCCGTCCAACATCAGCAGCACCGACCCCATCACCCCGCCGGCCTTATTGGTCAGTATGTTCACTTCACAATACGTGACCACTACGGCAACCGGCGACTATCTCGCCGACAACGTCGGGGATTTTGACCCTGCCGATAGCGGCCTCATCCGCTATTACGACACGCATGGCAACCAAACCTACCGCAATTTACGCGCGCCGGCAGTTGGTCTACGCGGCTGGAACAACTGGAGCAACAACGACCGCGTGATGGGGTATGTACCAACAGCGGCTGCTTTCGTTGCGATAACGCTGAGGCGTGGCGGCGCGGCAATTGCCACCTCCGGGACGACCGCTGGCTCCGATGGGTACTTCAGCCTCTATCTCAGTGAAACCATTGAGGGGGGCGACATCGTTGAGGTGATCACCGACGACTGGGGCGCTACCATCGCGGCGCCCAACTTCACCGTACTCTCCAACCCGGAAACGGATACCCTGACCGGCGCCACCGATGCCGTCGTAGTCACGACCACGTACGGCGCATTCCAAACCCTGGCAGCATGGCCCACCTCGTATTACGATTCCAACCCCGGCCAATACGTGCAACCGGACGGAGACGGCGATTTCAGCGCGGCCAATCCCTTCTACTATAATGCTAATTCCAGCGGGGGGGACGTCACCCTCGATTGGAGCTGGGGCGCTACGGGACATTTGCGCTACGTGGACGAAAATGGCAACCGCACCTACTTCCGCTTCAAG
>JAKQHY010000183.1 GCA_029555965.1 Chloroflexota bacterium
GAGGGGGAGAGGGGGCGATTCGTTGATCCGCTGATCCGCTGATCCGCTGATTCACTGATCCGCTGATCCGCTGATCCGCTTTTTCGCTTTTTCGCTCTCTCGCTGCCTTGATTTCCTGCCACGCTTCCCAGGCGAGGGTGGCGGCGGCGAGGGGGAGCAGGCCGATGGCGCTGGCTTTGGTCAGCAGGCCCAGGCTGATCACAACACCAAGAAGTAGGTAAAAGGGGATTGGGGATTGGGGATTGGGGATTGAAGATCCGCTGATCCGCTGATCCGCTGATTCGCTGATCCGCTGGTTCTTGACTCGCTTCACCATCAACAGTAACGCCCACGAGCACAGCGGCACGACGAGGTTGTCGTTGTTGACGGACGCACTGATGAAGAGATACATCGGCGTGAAGGCGTGAGTCGCGGCGGCGGCGGGGGCGAGCCAGGGCGGGTCGGGATACAGTTCGCGGACGAGCGCCCAGGTTAGATACACGGCCCACGCGCCCAGGGCCACGGAGAACAGGCGCACGAGGTGGCCGGCCAGCACCGTGCCCTTCCAGGGGAAGCGCTCCAACGCAGGATTGTGGACGACGAGGTTGACGTTGCTGCCGTCGGGCGTGACCTCGCCGGCGGCCACGTGCGGATTGAGGCGGCGCACCTCTTCCATGTCGCTCGTGTCAATCCAGGCGGTGAGCGTGGCGCTGAGGGCGTAGTAGAGCGGCGGCTGGCTGGCTTCCTGCCGCCACGGCCCGCTGGACGTTCCTGGATCGAGGGGCTGCACGGGCAGCGCCCAGGTGCGGGCGAGATGCTGCACCATGGGGTAATGCCACAGTTCGTCGGATGCCTCAAAGATGGGGACGGCGACGCTGTAGACGATGCCTAAGATGCAAAAGAGGGCGATGATCGGCCAGGGGGAAAGGAATAGCTTTCTCATATTCATAGGTCTATATCTAGCCACTGAGCGGCCAGTTGTTGAGCCTGAGTGCAGAAATATGCTTTGATGGTTTCCCAGGCAATGGGAGTGAAAAGCTGCGGCTGGGTATCTCGCTCGGCATTCTCAAAAAAGGTCAAACTGCGGATGGCTTCCACTTCAAAATCGCGCGCATAAGGGTATTTCTGCACGCCCATGGCTAAGAGTTTGTCGAATGGTTGGCGCTGCGTGATGCAGTACAGATCATAGAAATCTTTGCGACTGGCGCGACTGATGAGCGCATCGAGTTTCATCAGGCCGATGTCGGTGATGGAAGCCAGGCGAATTTTTTCTAGCTCAAGTGTCATTTCCAGCAGGGGATAACTATAGCTGAAGAAGCCGGTGCGAACTTCGTTGATTTCCAGGACAAAATTGCCCCATGCACTTTCCAATACCTTCACATCTGGCGAGGATAGGTGTTTGAGGATTTCTGAATGCGTTGAGGGTGATACTTCATCCGTTTCTGAGAAAAAATCCAAATCTACAGAACTGCGGTGGCCGAGTTGTAACGCCAGTGCGGTTCCGCCTGCCAGATAAAATCGCATCATTCCTTCCCAGTGGCTTAACTCGCTCAGAACGTCGTGCATGGAAGGGGTGATCGTATTCCAATGCGGTTGAGCTAATAGGGCCATACGCCCCCTTGTGGCCGTGGCCGTGGTTCGATGTGCAAAATCAAGCTCCAGAAGGGCAAATGTTTTTTGGGTAATCGCCACGCGCCCATGTCATAGAACCAGCGGGCGATGGTCTCGCGGCTATAGGTGTGGAATAACCAGCGTAGCTCCTGGCGGTTGCCATAGTGGAGAGTGCGCTCAATGATAGTGTCGGCATCCGTTTCGGGATCAAGGGTGGCGAAATCGTATTCCTGGAAAAACGGTTTTAGACTTGCCGGTATGGTTGTTGGACGGGCTATGGGGTTCGTGCCGAGCCTCCGGGGGTTGCGGTGAGTGTCGCAAAGAACGCTGCCGTGCGCGCGGCGATGGCGTCCCACGAGAATTCTTGCGCGAGGGCGACGGCGCCCCGGCCCAGCCGCGCGCGGGCTTCCGGATCGCGCCACAGGCGATGGATGGCTTCGGTCAGCGCGGCGGGATCATCGGGCGGAAACAGCACGACGTTCTCATCGTCGCGCAGTTGGAGCATTTCGTCCTGCGGCGTGGTGGTGACGATGGCGCAGCCGTGGGCCAGCGCCGCGTGGAGCGTGCCGTGCCGCAGGCTCGCGCCGTCGCGGTAGGGGAGCGCGCACACGTCCACGGCCAGCAGAGCGGCGGAAACTTCCGCCGGCGCGGCGAAGCCGGTGTGGTGGACGTACTCTTCCAGGTCGAGGTAGACGACAGCGTGGTCAATCTCGTCGGCGTAGGCGGCGTTGGTGACGTCGCTGGTGCCCGTCCGCCCGCCGATGAAGATCAGGTGCGCGGGCGCTTCGGCCTCGTGCAGCCGGTTGAGCGCTTCCAGCAGCGTCTCAACGCCTTTGCTGCGATTGAGGAAGCCGAAGAAGCCGATCAGCAGGTCGTCGGGGGCAAACCCGTGTGCCGCGCGCCAGTCAGCGGGGGTATACCCCGGCGGCGGCTCCGGCGCGATGTTGCTGCCGATGGGGATGAGCTGCATCGGCGTCGCCAGGTGGGCAAATTGCTGGGTCAGAGCGTCGTAGTCGCCAGGGTTGGTAACGATGACGCCATTGCTGCGCTGCGCCAGTTGGCGGACGCTCCATTGGCGCAGTGGGCCGGCTTTGGGGAAGAGGTAAGGCGGCAGCAGATCGTGATAGGTCACGACCAGCGGGATGGCGCTGCTCCGCTGCCGGGGATAGAGCAGCACTTGCCCCTTCATCTGATACGCGGCGGCCTGGTATTGGAGGTTCAGCAATTCCGGCTTGACCGTCTCAACCCACTGGTTGATGCGCGTGTGGATACCCCAGCCCCAATCGTCTATCTGTCGGTAAACGTTCAGCCCGTTTTCGGTGAGATAAGGTGGAGTGCTGGAGAGGCTGGTGGTGAGGATGTGGATTTCGTGTCCCTGCGCGTACAGAGCGCGGCTCAACTCGTGGGTGAAGTCGCCCACACCGCCCTCCATTGGAGGGTATTCACCGGTAATCATGCCGATGCGCATAAGGTTACCTCGCTTAGGTTAATACTACGTCAAACGTCAAACGTCAAATGCCTGGAATTGCCCTGGTAATTTCCCATCATTTTACCGGAAAATCGTTTTTGGGGAATTGAGCGGAATGTGAGTATAATAATCCTTGCCCTGGCGCGGTCGGAAACCGGCCGAGCCTTACCTGTGAACTTTCAACTTTTAACTATTTTCGGAGGAAAGCGATGCCAGCCGTACAAGTGAAACCGGGAATTTATTGGATTGGGGTCAACGACCGCACCACCGATTTGTTTGAAGGGATGTGGCCGATCACGAGCGAAGGGGTTTCTTACAACGCCTATGTGATTGACGACGAAAAGAAGGTGCTGGTGGACATGGCGAAGGACCTTAAGAGCGACGCGCTGCTGGATCAGATTGCGGAAGTGTTCGATCCGGCGGAACTGGATTACATCGTGGTAAACCACATGGAGCCGGATCACACCGGCGTCACACGCACGATGCACCGGATCGCCCCGAAGGCGACGTTCCTCTGCACCAAGCGCGCCGTCCCGATGTTGGCCGGCTATTACCACCTCACGGATCAGGTGCAGGTGGTGGAGGACGGCGAGACGCTCGACTTGGGCGCGCACCAGTTGCAGTTCCACATCACGCCGATGGTGCATTGGCCGGAGACGATGGTGACGTACGAAACCACGCAAAAGGTGTTGTTCTCGTGCGACGCCTTCGGCGGTTACGGCGCGCTGCAAGGCGGAATTTTCGACGATCAGTGCGACGATCAAGCGTTCTACGAGCGCGAGTCGCTACGCTACTACGCCAACATCGTCGCCTTGTTCCCCAAGCCGGTGATCAAGGCGATTGAGAAGCTGGCCGGCGTCCCCATTGACGTGATCGCGCCCTCGCATGGCCTGGTGTGGCGGAAGAATCCGGCGCGCATCATCGAGCTGTACCAGAAGTGGGCGAATTACGCCCTGGAAGGCCCGGACGTGGGCGTGACACTGCTCTACGGCACGATGTACGGCAACACTGAGCAGATGGTCGAGGCAGTGGCGGCGGGTGTGACGCGGGCCGGCGTCCCGCTGGACATCTTCGACGTGCGGCACATCCACACCAGCTACATCCTGCCGTCGGTGTACACCCGCAGCGGCGTCCTCGTGGGGGCGCCCACCTATGAAGGCGAACTGTTCCCCTCGATGGCGCACGCGCTGGACATGATCGCCCGCAAGCGCATCGCCAACCGCAAGCTGGCGTACTTCGGCAGCTACGGCTGGAGCGGCGGCGCGCGCCGCGAGATCACCGAATGGGCGGAGAAGCTCAAGTGGGACCTGGCCGAGGCGTGGGAATTCCAGGGCGGCGCGTCCTCTGCGGATCTGGCGCGGGGCGAGGCGTTGGGGTATAGCTTCGCGCAGGGATTGAAGGGGGAGTAATTCCTCCTATCTCATGTAGAACGATTGACTTTCACATCAAGGGAAATATATGTACAATCACGCACCTTCTGAGTATATTTGCCCCTATTGTCTGTTTGTTCAGGGCAAGGAAAACGATCAAATTCCGTTAAAGCAAACGGATATAGTTTTTCAGACGACTGACTTAACGGCGTTTATTGCCACCAGAAAATGGCCTAACAACCAGGGGCATGTGCTGATCATTCCCAATACGCACTTTGAGAATATCTTTGACCTGCCGTTAACTCTTTCACAACAGCTCCATTCCCTGACCAGGGATATTGCACTGGCAATGAAAGCAGAATATCAATGCGATGGGATTACGATTCGACAACACAATGAACCCGCGGGGGATCAACACATCTGGCATTATCATCTCCATGTTATCCCGCGTTATCACAATGATGATTTCCACAACACGCAAAGAGGTCCATTTGAAGTCCAAGACCGCGCCAGGTATGCTCAAAGGTTAAAAAACTGGTTTATAGTACCTTGAGCATTACTTCGACTACCGGTTTGAGAATTAATACTGGCAGGTTCAATGTTGAATAAGGAGAGCCATGCACTCGAAATACACCGAAACCATTGCGCAACTCAAAACGTGGGCGCAACAAGACCCGACGATTCATGGTGTGCTCATTCTGGGGTCGCAGGTACGGAAAGAACTCACCGGGGACGAGTGGTCCGATCTGGATATCTTACTGTTCGCCGATGATCCGCAGACTCTTCTTCAGAGTGATGTTTGGTTGGCCTTTTTAGGCGAAGTCGTCTGTCTAGTCGTTGAGGAAACGCCCCTGGCATGGCTCCATTTGACGTGGTCGGTCAAACGGGTGCTCTTTGCGGATAATCGTACCGTTGATTTCTCGATGATGCCCTATGATCGCCTCGACGATGTCCTGGCGCTCAATGCAGAGGTTCATGTCAATGGGTATCAGGTCGTCTATGACGATCACCCGGATGCGTTGGCGGCCAAAATTGAAGCCACCCTCGCCACGTTGAAAGAGGTCCCGCCCAGGATTCCTGCCGAGGCTGAGTTGCGCCGGACGATCCACTCGCTGCTTTTTCAGTTGGTCTTTGCCTGTAAAAAAATCAAACGGGATGAATTATGGGTGGCGGTCAGTTGCATCAATCAGCCCATCAACGCCTTGCTTCTTCAACTCATCGAATTTTACACGGCATCGGTCGCCAAGACCTCTCAGCGCATCCGCTACGAGGGCAGATTTTTGGAACAGCGTATCCCGTCCGATCTCGCCGTGTGGCTGCCTCGTTGTTTCGCTCAATACGAGGCCCACGATGCGATTCAGACTGCCTATCATCTGCTTGATTTCACCCGTTACCTGGCTCAAGGCATCTGTGCGGCGAATCACTATTCGTTCGATGCTCGTCTTTTTGACCAGGTGGGTGTGCTTTTTACTGAATTGTTTGGCGGTGACTCAACACCATAAAGAGAGTTACGATGCGTAGTATAGACCTGGTTGACATATTGACTGTTATAGTCCCCTATGGTGTTTTAGTGGCAGTCATTCTGTGGATCGGATGGGGAAGGTATGCGCGTCACAGAAAAGCGATTGCGTACTATATTGACTCTGAAGGTGGCATCTTGCTCTCTGCGACTTGGGCGCCGTTTGCGCCTGGATGGATTGGGGAACGCAATGATGCCATCTACGCTATCAAATACTACGACGCTCAAAAGCAGGTACAGCAGGCCTATGCGAAGGTTTCGCAGACGGGGACGGTGTATCTGCGCAGGCGTTGAGTGAGAGACGGATAAAAAAGCCGCAACTGAAGGGTTGCGGCTTTTTGCATCAAAAGTCAACCCTCACATCAACCGGCGCCGCGCCTCCGGCAGGAGGTGCGCCAACTCGCTTGCCGCGAGTCCCGCGTCGCCGATGCGCTGGCGAGCCAACTCGCCGGCCAGGCCGTGCAAATACGCGCCCACGACGGCAGCCTGGAACGCGGGCAGGCCTTGCGCGCGCAGCGCCACCATCGCGCCGGCCAACACGTCGCCGGTTCCGGCGGAACTCAGGCCGGGGTTGGCAAAAGGCAATACGATGGTTTCCCCACTGGGCGCGGCAATGACGGTGAACGCGCCCTTCAGCACAACGACGTGCTTCCAGGTGTGCGCGTATTTGCGCGCCATCTCCAGACGATTCTCCTGAATCTCGGCGGCGCCCAGGCCGGTCAGCCGCGCCATTTCGCCAGGGTGGGGGGTCAGGATGGTCTCGTCCGGCAAAAGCGTGGGCCAGTCGGGGATTTCGCTGAGGATGTTCAACCCGTCGGCGTCCACCACCAGCGGCGGGAACTGCCGCGCCGCGCTGAAGGACGATTCCGAGGCGGCGGGGAGAAAGCCCGCGTTGCGTTTCTTCGGCTCCAGCCCCAACAACCCCCGGAGGAAAGCCGTCGTCTCAGCGGTATGGCTCAATCCTGGCCCCAACAGCAGCGCCGAGTAATCCCCCAACTTCTCTGCCAGCACGGCGATGGCGGGGACATCCAACACGCCAAGCGTGTGCGGCAGCAGCAGATATGTAGCTTCCGGCGCGATCGGCGCGAGGGCGGCGTGCAGCAGGTTGGGAATCGCCAGGGTCGCCAGCCCAACGCCCGCGCGTACAGCCGCGCTCGCGGCCAGGGCGGCGGCCCCGGTGTAGTTCACCGATCCGGCGACGATGAGCGCCTTGCCAAACGTCCCCTTGTGCGCGTTGGCCGGGCGCGGCGGCAACCATTCGCGGATGAGGGCCGGCGTGGCGACCTGGGGACTGGTCTTGGGCATATCAATGTTTTCCGGGATGCCAATGTTGGCGACCAGTAGTTCCCCCACATAATCTGCGCCGGGGAACCGGAAGTGGCCCCACTTCGGCGCGGCAAACGTCACGGTCAGGTGCGCCTTGAGGGTCAGCGGATCTACTGTTCCGGCGTCGAAATCCAACCCGGAAGGCCCATCCACCGCCACGATGAACGGGCGTGGTTCGGTGGGTTCCGGGACGGTGTTGAGGCGGGTTAGTGGATCAGGGGAAGGCTGCGCCAGGCTGTTCTGGATTTTGCGCAAGATATCCGCCACCGCGCCGCGCAGAGGGGACTTGGCTCCTGTGCCGAGCAGCGCGTCCACGAGAATGTGACACTGGGCCACCAGCCGCCCCAATTCCTCCCCATTCCGATCCGCGTCGGCGTAGATCATCGTCACGCGGCGTTCCTGCGCCTGGCGGTAGACCGGGTCTTCGGCTGCATTGCGCGGTTGCGTGAGATAGGCCGTGACGGTTGCCCCTGTCTCTTGGAGTAGGCGCGCAGCCACCAGTCCATCGCCGCCGTTGTTGCCGGGGCCGACCAGGATCAAGACGCGCCGCCCCTTCACCGTCACGCGGCGATGGATGGCGAGCGCGAGTCCCTGTCCAGCCAGTTCCATCATCTGCGCGTAGCTGTGCCCCGCGATGTTGGCGGTGGATTCCAGCGCGCGCATTTCAGAGACCGAAAGGATGTACATCGGTGAAGCTCCCAAAGTGTCGTGAGGTAAACATCAATATTGCGCAAACGTGAAACGTCAAACGTAAGGCCCGTACAGTGAAATTATCACGTTTCACGTTTTATTACTCGCCGATCAAGGCGGCCCAAGGGCCGTGCAACCCCTCTTCCGTCACCCCATAATAGACGTGAAATTCGTCGTGGTAGCGCAGCACGAGGTCGTAGCGGAACTGCTTGCCATGTTCGCGGCTTTTCCACAGGCCGATGTCGCCGTTCCAGCGCACCTCGCTCGGTTTGACCGGGTTATTCTCGGCTTCTTCGATGGCGTAGCGCCACAGATCGCGGGCGGAACGCCGGGTCACGTTGCTGACCAGACTGCCGTTGCGCAGGTCGCGCATAGTGTAATAGCGGGTGTTTTTACGTTCCTCGACGCGGGCAACCTCTACGCCGGTGCGCGGCGGGGCAGGCGGCCCCTGGCGGGCCTCCGTCGTCGCTGCCGCTTCAGGCTCAAGTGGAGCTGCCGGTGCGACTTCGGGGGCGGGGGCCGTCTGTTTGTATCCGAGGCCCCGCTTGACCAGCCCCACGATTTCGTCGCGCACCGCGCGGGTGGTCTCCGCTTCGCTGCGGATGTAGATCGCGCTCTCGTCCAACGTGTACGGCGGCTCTTCGCCGCGCGGCACCACGATGCGCACGACTTTGACGCCCTGGGTATCTAGCGCGTCCACTTTCACGTCCAGGTCGGGCGTGATGCGATCGTCAATCTCTTTCTCGAACAGGTTGATCGTGCGGTTGGGACTGGCGCCGATGCCAATCGGCGGCTTCTTGGCGTCCGCCGACACGCCAACGTAGAGGGCGCCGCCGTTGGTGTTGGCGAAAGCACACACGTCGGCAATGATGGCGTCGTGATAGCCGCCGCGACGGCTGAAATTCTCGTGGAATTCCTGGACGATGTTCGGCCCTTCCTCGCGCGCGACCTGCACGTAGTCGAAGGGGCGCGATTCGGCGCCGGGGCGGTAGGGGCGAGTGCGGGCGAAGTCGTTGCCTAGGAATACACTGCGCAGAGCGGCAAAGGTTTTTTCTTTGAGCAGGACCTCGGTAGCGCGTTCACCGACCCCTAGGTTTTTGGCGTTCTGTGGGTCGCGGGTCAACCGGTGGGCATCTGACCCTTGAATACAGTGCATCTTGCGGGGGTACTCTGGTTTGGAGCCATCGAAGAAGCGCGCAGTGGTCTTTTTGCCGCGCTTTTCCAGGTCGGTGACTTCGAGAGCGTGCAGGTGCGGGTTTTGAGTGAAGGCGATGCGGGTCTGCCCGCCGAAGCTGAGTCCCTGCAAAGCGACGCCGTGGGAGGAGTTGGCATGGGCGGCAATCACGATACCCCCGGCTTCATCAATCACACGATAAGCGGTGAGAACATCGCTGGTAGCCCCAACTTCGGTTTCGCCGGCGTCCAATTTGTCCGGGGCAATGTTCAGTCGCAGCAGCAGGAACTCTAGATCGCGGAGCGGCATCTCCGGTGGGAATAGTCCCAGAATGTGGAAGCCAAACGTGGCGGTGAACTCGAATCCTTTGAGGAGCATGATCTTGTCCAGCAGGCGGCGGTATTCTTGTAGTCGCTTTTCCTCTTCGGGTGTTAACCGCTTCAGGCGTTCCAGCAACTCCAGGTCTTCCAGTTCACTCTGCATCTGCTTGTAACCGGCCACGCTGTTGTGATCGGTAAAAGCGATGATGTCCAGGTGTTGGCGCTCGGCCTGTTTTAAGATATCCAGGTAGGAAACGTTCTCCTGTTGATAATCTGCGGAGGCGGGGGTGTGCAGGTGCAGGTCAATATTGTACCATTTTTCTTGTAATGGCGCCGATCCCTTTTTTCTACGTCTGCGTGTCATACAAATAACGGTGCTTTCGTGGTGCAGCAGCTATTGCTGCTGCAAGAGTGTTTGAATTTCACTCAATAGGGCGGCCGGACGGAAGGGTTTGAGCATAAACCCATTGGCTCCAGCATTCGTACATTCGATTTTGTGGTCCATACCAGAGGCCACCAGGACCGGAATGTGCGCCAGGTCTGGATCGCTTCTGAGATCCTTGAGGGCGCCGAGCGAATTGCCTCCGGTCAGATTATAATCCATCAAAACCATGGCTACATTTTCGCGTTTGGCGGTCGGCACAATGGCCTCGGGTGTGGTCACGGTGATGACTTGGTGTCCTTCCAAGTCCATGAGCGTTTCTAACAAGCCTAGCATGACTCTATCATCATCGGCAACGAGTATTTTGACCATAGTTTAGCTCCTAAGTCATGAAGAGTTTTTTGCTTTGGGTGAGATGTATGTGAATTTAGCAGTTACTATTGTACCACAATAAGGGGTAGGAAAGAAATCGTAAAAATGAAGATTTCATTTCAACTGCGGGGCAAATTGGAGATAAAGTATTGGTGATGCGCCGGTTTTGGTGTATGATAATGCTTGTTGCTCGTTATTTGCTGCCCAATGCTCGTTGTTTGATGACAATTTTGACTTTGAGCTTTCGGCTTTAGAATTTCCCCAATAATGAGGTGGCCCTGATGCGCATGGTGGATGTGATTGAGAAAAAACGCGACGGCAAACGGCTGACATCGGAGGAACTAGCTTTTTTTGTGCAGGGATACACGGTGGATGAGATCCCTGATTATCAGGTGGCCGCGCTGCTGATGGCGATCGTGTGGCGTGGGATGGACGACCGGGAAACGGCCGATCTAACGTTGCTGATGGCCGACTCTGGCGATCGGCTCGACCTGAACGATGTGGCGCCTTTCGTGGTGGACAAACATTCGACCGGCGGGGTGGGGGATAAGGTCAGCCTGGTGGTCGCGCCGACAGTGGCGGCGTGTGGCTTACCGGTCGGTAAGATGTCTGGACGGGGTTTGGGTTTCTCCGGTGGCACACTCGACAAACTAGAATCCATCCCCGGCTATCGCGTAGACCTCAGTGTGGCGGAGTTCAAGGCGCAGTTGCAGCGTATCGGCATCGTATTGACCGGCCAATCGGCCAATCTGGCCCCGGCGGACGGCAAACTGTACGCGCTAAGAGATGTGACCGGGACGGTGCCGAGCCTGCCGTTGATTGTCAGCTCCATTATGAGCAAGAAAATTGCTGCCGGCGCCGACGCCATTGTGTTGGATGTGAAAGTGGGGAGCGGAGCGTTCATGAAAACATTGGCAGAGGCGCAATCCCTGGCCGTCAGCATGGTCAACATTGGGCAGCAGGTGGGCCGCCAAGTGGTGGCGCGCATCTCCGACATGAATCAACCCTTGGGGTATGCAGTGGGGAACGATCTGGAGGTGTGCGAAGCGATTGACACCCTCCATGGTTTTGGGCCGGAGGATTTCCGCGAGCACTGCATGGTTATTGCCGGAGAGATGTTGTGGCTGGGAGGAAAAGCTACTGATGTCGAGATGGGGATCGCTCTGGCGCGGGAGACGGTGGCGAGCGGGGCCGCGTGGGCGAAGTTTCGGCAGTTGATCATCGCGCAGGAGGGGGATGTGAGATATGTAGACGATCCCACACGCTTCCCGGATGCGCGTTTTGTTGAAACGATTTCGGCGCCCGGCGCAGGCTACCTTGCGCATACGCAAGCCGCCGAGATCGGGATGGCAGTGGTGGATTTGGGTGGGGGGCGCGCTCGCAAGGCCGATCCCATTGATCATGGCGTTGGCATCCTGCTGCACGTTAAAGTGGGGGACTACGTGGCGACCGGCGCTCCGATTTTTACGATATATGCCAATGACGCGGGGCGACGGGATTTGGCGGCGCAGCGAATGTTGGCCGCCCTGGACTTTGCCGACGAGCCGCCGGCGCCCCTGCCACTTTTCTATGAACGGATCGTGTAGTTGCGTTGTTGTATTTCTGCCATAGCGTGTTATAATCGCGTCTGATTTGAAGAGGGAGGAAAATAAGGATGCAAGTCTATTTAAATATTGTTCAGATAATTTTAGCAATAGCGCTCACTATTCTCGTTCTGTTTGAAGTGCGCAGCGGCGAAATGGGCGGAGCTTTTGGGGGCAGTCAAACCAGTTTGATCCGACAGCGGCGCGGGCCAGAACTGCTGATTTTCCGTTTGACCATCATCGGTTCCTTGCTGTTTTTCCTGGTGGCAATCCTCAACGTTTTGATTACCGGGTAGTCGGGGTGAGCAGCTAAGAAGGACGAGCCGGGTATGGATTTTTTCCATCGCCCGCGCCGTCCTTCTTCTGTGTGACGCGATCGTTGCGTACTGGGCGCCGGCCACTTTTAGCTGACAGATGGGAAGCGATGATTGAGGGCTTGGCGTAGAATGTTGCCTTTAGACTTTTTCGACAAACTCAGCTATGTTTAAGCGGATTGGTTGGCAAGTCCTCCTGGTGGGGGTGGGATTCCTGATCACCCTCTCCATTCTGGCCTATGTGGCATCTACCTACACAACCGAGTTCCGTCCGGCGCCCGGCGGCGCCTACATTGAGGGGGTGGGGGGATATCCCCAATCCCTCAATCCACTTCTCAGTTTCTACAATGATGCGGATAGTGATGTGGTCGCGTTGGTATTTAGCGGCCTGACCCATATTGGGATACAGGGAGAGATTGAGCCAGATTTAGCTTCAGGCTGGGAAATTGACAGCACGGGCATTACCTACACCTTCCGCCTCAATCGGGAAGCCCTGTGGCATGATGGCTACTATGTCACGGCCAATGATGTCCTTTTTACCCTCCAGTTGCTCCAAGACCCAGACTATCCCGGCCCATCGGATATTGGGGCGTTGTGGAGATCCATTAGTATTATCCGAGTGGATGATTACACCGTGCAGTTTGTTTTGCCGGAGCCTTACGCACCGTTTATGGATTACACTACCTTTGGGCTGCTGCCGGAGCATATCTTGCGCGGTGTTAGCGCGAAGGACCTGCCTACCCTGGACTTTAATCGTCAGCCTGTTGGCACTGGCCCTTTTCGGTTGATGGATGTAAAGACTGCCGAGGGGCAAATTACCGAAGTGACACTCAAGCGCTTTGCGCGCTATTATGGCGCCAACCCTTACGTTGAAAGTATCGTCTTGCATTTCTATCCGACGCCACGCGCGGCTTTTGAGGCCTACCAGGATGGCATCGTGCAGGGGGTTTCGCGCATTACGCTAGATTTGTTGCCACAGGCTTTCGCTTCACCCAATTTGAAGCTACATTCGGCGCCGATGGCGGAGATGGTGATGCTTTATTTCAATGAGCTGCTCACCGATACGTTGCCTTTCGATGATGGGCGCGTGCGTCAGGCGTTACTCTATGGGTTGGATCGGCAGCAGTTGGTGGACGATGTGTTGATGGGGCAGGCGATTGTACCGCAGACGCCTTTCTTGCCGGGGACGTGGGCATATACCACTGAGGGCGTGCCGGAGTATGTCTACGACCTCCTTCAGGCACAGGCTTTGTTGGGCGAGGCTGGCTGGCAGCACAGTGCGTCGGCAGATGAGAGTACTGGTGCAAGCGGCGCCGTGTTGTCATTTTCGTTGATGACGGCCAACAATGCGCAGGACCTGGTCTTGGCCGAGGCCATCGCGGAACAGTGGCGCGCATTGGGTATACAGGTGCGTGTGGAAGGCGTGCCGCCTTTGGCGCTCACGGGTGTGTTGGAGTCGCGGACTTATCAGGTGGTGCTGGCGCATCTGGTAATTCCGGGCGATCCGGACCCCTACCCCTTCTGGCATGAGACGCAGGCATTGGCCGGTCAGGGGCAGAATTATACTGGTTTTCAACACCGGCGTATCAGCGAGGTCATCGAACAGGCGCGCACCACGACTAACCGTGAGACGCGGTTTGCGCTTTACCGGGAGTTTCAGCAGTTGTTCATGCAGGAAGTTCCGGCGATCCCTGTATATGTGCCGATTTACACGTATGCGTTGGACACGCGTGTGAACGGGGACCAGATGGGGCCATTGATGCATACGGGCGACCGCTTCCGCACAGTGGCCGATTGGTATGTGCTTCAGCGGCGGGTCGTCGCCAGCCAACCGCAAGCATCGCAGAATTGAATCTTCATTGGATCATCAGGATTTAGTAAAACTTGGAGGAAAAAGAACAATGACAAAGCAATGGGTATATTTATCTCGCAACGGCAAGGAAGAGTATGCGCGGGTTTACGGGCACGCGCCATCCTTGAATGACATGAAAGTATTGTTCGGCGGCAAGGGCGCCGGGCTGGTGGATATGACGTCCGCCGGCGCGCCGGTGCCTCCCAGCGCCACCCTCACCACCGAAGCCTGCGTGGAGTACATGAATACCGGCAAACTTCCGGCGGGCCTGTGGGATCAGGTGTTGGTCGCGGTCAAAGACATTGAGCAGCAGACCGGCAAGCAATTTGGCGGCACAACCAACCCGCTGTTGGTTTCGGTGCGCTCCGGCGCGCGCGTCTCGATGCCCGGTATGATGGACACCGTGCTGAACCTGGGTCTGAACGACGCCACCCGCGCCGCGTTGGCGAAACTCACGGGCAACGAGTGGTTCTCCTACGACGCTTACCGCCGCTTCATCACGATGTTCTCCGACATTGTGATGGGGTATTCGCGCGAACACTACGAGCGTCGGCTGGAAGAACTGAAGGAGAAAGAGGGTGTGGAAGGCGACCCGGACGTCAGCCTGGACGGGATGAAGTGGTTGGTGGCCGAGTACAAGCAGATGTACAAGGCGCACTTCGGCGAGGATTTCCCCACCGATCCCTACAAGCAACTTGAGGCCGCAATTATCGCCGTCTTCAAATCCTGGAATGGCAAGCGCGCGGTAGATTACCGCATCCACGAAAACATCCCGCACGACTGGGGCACTGCCGTCAACGTCTGCACGATGGTCTTCGGCAACATGGGCAACGACAGCGGCACCGGTGTAGCCTTCACCCGCGACCCCTCTACGGGCGCCAAGGTGTTCTACGGCGATTACCTGCTCAACGCGCAGGGCGAGGACGTGGTGGCCGGCATCCGCAACACCAAGCCGGTGAGCCGGATGGGCGAGGATCTGCCGGAAATGTACGCTCAGTTGGTGGAGATCACCCAAAAGCTGGAGAAGCACTACAAAGATATGCAGGACACCGAGTTCACGATTGAACGCGGCAAGCTGTGGATGTTGCAGACTCGCAATGGCAAACGCACCTCCCGCGCTTCCATCAAGATTGCGGTGGACATGGCAAACGAGGGTCTCATCACCCGCGAAGAAGCCGTGATGCGTGTGACCCCCAAAGAGGTAGACGCCCTGCTGCACCCGCAGTTCGATGAGAAGGATGTGCAGAAGGCGAAGGCGGCGGGCCGCTTGTTGAGCACGGTCGGGGTGAACGTCTCGCCCGGCGCGGCTGTGGGGGTGCTGGCCTTTGATGCCGATACGGCCGAAGCCTTGAAGAAAGCCGGCAAGAGCGTCATCATGATCCGCCCAGAGACCAAGCCGGAGGACGTGCATGGCATGATCGCCTCCAAGGGTATTCTCACCAGCCGGGGCGGGGCGACGGCGCACGCCGCCGTGGTGGCTCGCCAGTTCGGCATTCCCGCTGTTGTGGGCGCGCGCGACCTGGACATTGACGTGGACGCCCGTGAAGTGCGCGTCGGCGGTCAGGTCCTTAAAGAGGGCGATTGGGCCTCGCTCAATGGCGCGAATTCTGAGGTCTTTGCGGGGCAGATTGCTTTGACCGAGCCGGATTTCGACAAGGAAGTGGAACTGCGCACGCTGTTGGAGTGGGCCGACGAGATTTCAAGCAAGGCGGACGCCCGCCAGTGGCCGTCCGATTACAAGGGCTTTCCCACCCGTGGGTTGCAGGTCTGGACCAACGCCGACTATCCGAAAGACGCCCGCCGCGCCCGTTTGTATGGCGCGAAAGGCATCGGTCTGTGCCGCACTGAGCACATGTTCTTCGAGCAGGAACGGCTGCCCTTCGTGCAGCAGATGATCCTCAATGCGGACGCGGCTCAGGCCCTGTTCGACCGTGAGTCGCGGCTGCAAACGACCCTGGACACCGGCAAGGAAGAGGGCGCGAACATCACCGCCGACCGCCGCGCCGAGGTGGCGAAGGAATTAGAGGCCACGAAAGAAGAAGTCGCCAAATCCGAAGCGGTGAAAGTCTATCTGGCTGCATTGGCGAAACTTCTGCCCTCACAGCGGTCCGATTTTTACGGCCTGTTCGAGGCGATGGACGGCTGCCCCGTCATCATCCGCCTGATTGATCCGCCGCTGCATGAATTCTTGCCCGGCGAGGAAGAACTGTTGGTGGCGGTGACGGAGCTGGAGGCAGACGCCAGCCGCCCACGCACCGAAACCGGCAAGAGGCTCTTCGAGGAGACGTTGCACGCCAAGAAAGTTATGCTGGATGCCGTCAAGAAGATGCATGAGGCCAACCCGATGATGGGCCTGCGCGGTATTCGCCTGGGCATCACGTACCCCGACATCACCAAGATGCAGGTGCGCGCCATCCTCGAGGCCGCGTGCGACGCGGCGCAGAAGGGCATCTCCGTGCATCCTGAAATCATGATCCCGCTGACCGGTCACTTTAACGAGTTGGCCGTTGCGCAGGCCGAGTTGGAAGCGGTTGCCAAGCAGGTGACGCTGGAGAAAGGCGTCCAGGTGGATTACAAGTTCGGGACGATGATCGAGATTCCGCGCGCGGCGCTGACCTCGGCCAAGATCGCCGAGTACGCGCAGTTTTACTCCTTCGGCACCAACGACCTGACCCAGATGACCTACGGCTACAGCCGCGACGACGCCGAGCGGCGTTTCTTGTCCAAGTACGTGGATACCGGCATTCTGCCCGCCAACCCGTTCCAGATTTTGGATCGCGACGGCGTGGGCAAGCTGATGAAGATGTGCGTCCGCGATGGGCGCGCGACCCGCACCGACCTGGAGTGTGGTATCTGCGGCGAGCACGGCGGCGAGCCTTCATCCGTGGAGTTCTGCTACCTGGCCGGCCTGAACTACGTCTCCTGCTCCCCGTTCCGGGTGCCGGTGGCGCGGTTGGCCGCAGCACAGGCGGCGGTCACGCATCGCGGCAAGGCGTTGAGCTAATCGCACTTTTTTCGCTATTTTGTCGGCGGACGTAATGCCGACAAAATAGCGCTATCGAGTAGCGGCGCATCCTTTCCGGGATGCGCCGCTGTGGTTATGAAGGTTGGTGGGCTGAACCGCGGCGACTTTGAGACGTGAGGGTTTTGACGTTCGATGAGAAGAACTTAGGGCGTTACGGAGGTGTGCGCTATGACAGAAATCAACATTGAAGTCTGGCTTTATGGCCCGCTGGCGCGTTATGGCGGCAGCACGGGCGAGGTGTTTGCGCAGTGTAATTTACTATTGCCTGGCGGCAGCACCGTGCAGGATTTGCTGGCGCGGCTGGCGCTGCCCACCGAGGAACGGGGAATCACTTTTATCAACGGAGACTTGAGCGCGATGCCCGGCCTTCAGCCAGACTTATCCCACGTTTTGGCTGATGGAGATCGGGTATCGTTCTTCCACTTGAAAAGTATGTGGCCGTTCCAATACCGGCACGGGGTGGGGACGGTGGCGGAATTTGCGCAGGCCACGCAGGCGCGCGACGACGGCGGGCGGCGCTCACGTTTTGACGGAGACGCGCAACCGGTCGAGTGACCGCTTCAGTTCGGGGTCTCTTCTGGATAATACTCGGCGACTTTTTGCAACAGCACCGGCGCGCTGATGGGTTTTGCCAAGTAGTCATCGCAGCCCGCATCTATAAAACGCTTGCGGTCGCCTGGCATGGCAGAAGCAGTAAGGGCGATGACCGGGATGTGCCGCAGCTTTTCATCAGCTTTGATGAGGGTCACGACTTCAATGCCGTCCATACCAGGCAAACCAATATCCAGCAGCACCAACGGGGGGACGAGTTCCCGCACCAGGGCCAACCCGCCGGGGCCGTCCGTGGCTTCGACGACGGCAAAGCCATACTGCTCCAAAATCCGGCGCACCAGTCGCCGGTTGTGGGGGTTGTCCTCGATGTATAAAACGGTTCTTTTTTCCATCATCCTAAAGTTACGCCTTATCCCCTGACTCTTCACTACCGTTAAGACTTACACCATCACGGTCTGTTTGCCCCGCAGAAGCCACTGAGAGCGCTGCGAAACGGTAAAATCTCTGCGCTCCGTGCTCTGTGGTGAATTTCAACTATTGGCGCAAGTCCTGCCCGTGTTACTGGTTCCGGGCTGAATCCACGCGCAATTTTGGCTGTGGCCCAGCCCTGTTATGCTTATCCCGGCAAAATCATTTCGACATGCGCCAGCAGACTGCTGCGATCCATAGCGCCTTTCAGCCAGATCGAATCGGCGCAGGTCGAGAGGCGCGTGCGCAGTGCGGGATCAATATCCTGCGCCGTGACGACAATGACGGGGACGCTGCGCGTTTGTTCTGTGCTGCGCAGGATGTTCAGCAGTTCCTCACCGGGAATATCCGATAGCATTAAATCCAACACGATAAGGTCAGGGGTGAACTGCTTCAGGGTGTCCAGGGCCGCTTGACCAGAGTGAACTTCGGTAATTTCAAAACGGTGGCGCGCTTCAAAGAGGCGGCGCATCAATCGGGCATCAGAGATGTTTTCATCAATGACCAGGATACGCGGGCGTTGCTCGTCGCCAAACACCTCGGGAGCGCGCTGTGCCGATGCTTTCTGAGAGGGCGTGGAGACTGTAAGCGGTTTGATCTCGTCGCCGAGCAACCGGACTACGTGACTGACCAATTCTTGAGCGCCAAAGTTGCCTTTTTGCCAGATGGATTGCGTGTGACTGCGCAGCCGTTCCCATTCTTCACTGCTCAGGTTTTTGGCTGAGACAATGACAATGGGAATCTCTCGGGTGCGTTCGTCGGCCTTGAGCGCCTGGACAATCGAGAAGCCATCCATGCCAGGGAGAGTCAGATCGCAGACAATCAGACCAGGGTGCCATTGACGCACTAAATCGAGACCCTCCGGGCCGCTATGGGCTTCGAAGATGCGATAGTTTTTGTAGCGCATCAGCAGACGGCGGATGAGGCGACTGTCGTGGGGGTTATCGTCAATGATGACGATGGTGGTGATTTGCTCGTCGAGTTGTTCTAACGCGGCGACCAGCCCGTCGGTGGAGTACCCACCGGGAGTCTCCGTCTCTTGGGGTTGGGCCGTCGCGCTCATTTGCAGATGGAAAGCGTGGCGATCTTCAAGCGCGTGCTTTTCGGCGCTGAAGGTGTGTCCAGAGCAATTGACGACGACTTGCTCGTCCGGGTGGATCGCGCCACTTTCGAGCAGTTTTTCCAATCCGGCAAAGGCAACGCTGGCTGCCGGTTCCATCGAAAGTCCCTCCACGCGGGCGACGCGGCGCATGGCGCGGAAGGCATCCCCGTCGGCGACGGCAGTCATGGCGCCGCCGTAGCGGTCGGTGGCATGCTTCAAGATGGTGTAGGCCATGCCGGGATCGCCGGTGGAAAGGACGGTAATCAGCGTGTCGGGGATCACCGGCGTGGCTTTGTCCAGGCCCTGTTCCCATGCTTGCGCCATAGGCGCACACCCCTCCGCCTGGATAATACCCAGCTTGGGAATCCGGTCTATCAGGCCGGCAGCGTAGAGTTCCTCAAACCCTTTTTGCACTCCCAACGGCCCGATGCCGCCGGAGACCGCCTGGAGATACCAATCTGGCGCGCGCCACCCCAGTTGCTCGACGATTTCCAGTGCGATGGTTTTCATGCTTTCTTTGCCTGGGATGGATTTGGCGCCGGCGTCCTGGTAGATGCCGCGCCGGGCGGCAAAGTCGGTGGCGACTTTTTTGGCTTCATCGTAGGAGCCGGTGATTTTGACGACTTCCGCGCCATACAGCGCCAGCTCGCGCATCTTTTCTGCCGGCACGCTACTTGGCAGGAAAACCCAGAATTTGATGCCGGCGCGGGCGCAGTAGGCGGCGTAGGCGGCTGCGGCATTGCCGGTGGAGGCCAGAACCAATTCTTTGATGCCCTGAGCTTTGAGGACGCTGGTGGTGAAGGCGGCCTGCCGATCTTTGAAGGAGCCGGTGGGTTGGCGGCGCTCGTCCTTGATCCAGATACGGCCCGCAGCGTTTTGCGCTACGCCAAATTTAAACTCCTGCTCCAGTCCGGCGGCTGATACCAGGGGCGTCCATCCCTCCTCCCCCATACTGACGAAGGTGAAATCTGGCGGGAAGGGTAACAGTTCACGGTAGCGCCACAGGTTCGTGGGGCGGGTGTGCAGGATGTCCGGCCAGTTCGTGGGGAGGGCATCGGTGGCGTAACGCGCGTCTAACCATGCACTGCCACACTGTGTGCAGTGGCGCGTGAACAAGTCTGCCGGCATGATGTGGTCACATTCCAGACAGCGTACTTCGTTAAACAACATCTTCATAGGTCAACCTCATGTTCAGTTAGCTTCTGGAAGTTGTGCGCGTTTAATTTTGTGAACGGCTGACTCACAAAATTAACGGTTACTGGAAGTTTAAAGGTGTATTGGCTTACTGTCATTATAGTGCGAGTTATGGATTGCGTAAAGTCAAGCGCAGGGGCGGGTGCGTTTTACGAAAAGGGCAAGTTGCCTCCCCTATCGGAAAACGGCTAAAGCCGTCATTTGAGAGGGATTTTTCGTCGCCGCGTGCAACGCGGCGACGAAAAATCCACGCTCTTTACCGGCCTTTA
>JAKQHY010000011.1 GCA_029555965.1 Chloroflexota bacterium
TGGATGGCGATGCGGGCGGGCTGAGGAATCGCGTTACGGGCTGCGGGTATCAGGATTTGATAAACGAGCATTTTGATGGGGCCATTGGTTCTGGATGGTCGTGGGCGGCGGATGCAGCAGGCGATTACACCTATGGCGCCCCAACGTCCGGCCCAGCCACGACTGTCAGTGAACTGAGATTCGGTGGGGCAAACCGCAATCATTTTTACTACAGGGCAGTGGTGGCTTCCTATGCCTCTGCGTCGTTCATCGCCAGAATCCTGGGGAGGGCGGCGGTTGGCAATTATGTGGGGATCCGCCTGGACGACTCCACTGATCCGGCGAATAGATACGTTGAGCTTTATGAATACTATGTTACGGGCGAGGGGATCAAAATCGAGGCGCGCTACAACAACGGAGCGGGCGAGACTATTGTTGACGTGGAGCGGTATCAGCCGGTGGGGTTGTGGAAGATTCTAAGGATTTACGCTTCCGGCAGTGTGGGGAGTTGGGCGGGGCATATCCACACGTCGGTGGATGTGACAACTGAGTATCTAGTTGGGACCGGGGCGGTGCGTTCATGGACGCCGGATCGCGTGGGGATTTGTCAGAGGGTGACAAGCACATCCACCCGGTATCTATTGTGCGATTTCGTCTACGGCAACATTTGCAGTTGGTAGGAGGAGGCGATGGCGGTAAAAACGACCAGAACGGTTTCAAACGGCAATGTGATCTATACCATAGCGATCACGGTTCCGCAGGCGCAGGGCGATCTGCTCGCGGCTGAGGCATCGCGGGCGATCTATGAAAGCCACGAGTCGTGGTGGCTGTATGACGCTGAGGGAGGGCGCATTGAGTGGGACGATCTCACGAATCCGCAAAAGATCGCGTTGTTGGGGAAGTTCGCGCAACTGCGATTAAAACTGGCGGCGCATCAGCGGTACGTTGACGAGTTGCGGGCGGCGTTGGTGGTGGAGTATCCTGATGCGCGTTATGGGAATTGATTGCCGCGTAGCGCGATTCGCGGAATGACGGGGAAGATTTTAACTCTACCGCTCTAAAATCCAAGTTTGCGCGGCGCGATCATACCAGCACTGGGTCACGCGCGCAATTTTGCTCATCAGATACCAGACGCCGGAATATGTTAGGCCGGTCGCTGTGATCGCGTCACGCAATGAAATGTAGCCCTGCTGATACAGCAGGGCAGTCACACGCGCGGCGCGTTCTTGCGCTACCAGTTCGCTCGCGTCATTCATGGGTAATGGCGCGGCGATCATATCGAATAATGGTAGCTGTTGTGTCATCTCCCCCACCCCAAGATTAGCCCCCCCAGATTACGCCTCCCCACGCTGCTTGCGTGCGTACTTGCGCGCGTGGGTAAGCTGTGTTGATAATAAGGTTTATCCAAGTCGTTAATTACTTCCGTTATCAGGAATAGGAGAATTAAGACACGGCACGCCCTTCGCCCGTTTGCGCCAATACAAGCCCCACGTCGAGTGACCTGGCCCCAGGTGCTTCTCTGGATAGGCCAGTGAAGCCAACCGCGCAGCATCCCACGGATCGCAGGCATACACCGTACACAACGGATAACTCCCACAGATCGCCCCATCCTCTCGCACCACATAATCAAAAACCACATATGGGAATTTCGGCATAACTCACCCCCTTATATCCTTAACCCTGATTACCATGATTACCCTGATTACCCTGATTACCCTGTCAGGATGACCAAAAACTACTATTGCCATCCCCCCCTTATATCCTGATACCTGATGAACCTGATGAACCTGTTCCCTCCCCCACTCCGGATCATGGCCTGGGTGGGGGAGGTGTGTCCTATAGTGGTGTTAGGCCGCCAGCCATAAACACACACAGAACAGAACATGAGATAGCACAATCACTGCCAGCACCACCAAAACAATTATGCCCAAAATCCATTCGATAGCGCTTTTCATTTCGCCTCCTGGCGGCCTAACCGTTAAACATCAGCCGCTCCGCCGTCATCCGTGCAAGCGGCGTCAGGTTGATGTGGTGTTATGCGGATTGCGGGGCGCGCAGACGACAGGCGAAATGCAACGCCATTGAAATAAATCACATCATCCTCCTCGTATACATTGCCTACGTATGCGAGTTCTACCGTCCATGTCAGTCCATCAAGATCGTCTATATCAATGAGCATCGTTTTTCTCCTTGTAGCAATCCGCCTAACGGTCAAGCATCAGCCGCGCTGCTTTTGGCGTCGGCTGGATGCGGTGTTAGGCCGCCACGTCGTCATCGTCAAAATCTGGTAGAGCAGGCATAGATACCAGCCGCTCACGGAGCACGTCGTTAATGCGTTCCAATCTGCGATTCTCAAGTCGCGCCTGCTGTAATGCCGCCTCGTACTCAGCACGCGGCACAATCGGCTCATCGAACGCGATCACGGAGCGATCGGGACGAGCGTAAGCCCGCGCAATCTCCTCTGACACGACCTTGATAGAGTAGATTGCCGCTGCGCCATAATACTCTGTGCGGTATCCGTCTTCAACCGGCACATCCACACGCAACAGCCCGCCTAAGTCTGACGTGCGGATAACGCCCGCCGTGCGACCGTGCCCCATTAACTCGACAACTGCCCACATATCAACTTGATTTTCTTCCATTGCGTAATCCTCCATAGTTTTGATTTGATGCCGCGCTTGGCGGCCTAACACATTCTTTACCCGGATAACATCATCCGGCCATCCAACCACGCCTGGAGCGCGTGCCGCCCGCCGCGCGTGAGGCTGCGCCCCTGAGCGTTGTCGCGGCTGCTGTTCCAGGCGATAATCCCCAATTCCATCAAGAGTTTGAGGGTTTCGTCAAATTCGGTGCGGCTGAAGAGTTTATCACTTCCCACCCACTCCGTTTGACTCATGGGTACTCCCCGGAGCGCGGCCTGGGCAAATTCCCGCAGCCGCTCCTCATCCACCGGCAATTGGCGGATGAAGATCGGCGGGCGTTCCTCGTTCATATCGGCGCGCACGACCCGCAATTCCACGGTGCTGGTTTCGGCGACGATCTCCGCGCCGGTATTTTGCGTGGCCGCCAGATTGTCCTTCAGCGTTTCCACCGAGTAGAGCGAGCGGCGCGCCTCGCGGATGGCATCGTAGGCCATCGCGCCCGCGCCGATGCCGCCCACGGCCACGCCCAATACCGCCGCCTGCTCTAGCGGCAACCAGGCGCCGCCCATCACCGTCGCCACCATAAATGCGCCCAGCCCCACGATGAGACATTGCGCGCCAGGCACTAACACATCGGCCTCCAGCGAGGGCGGGCGCACCGGCGTCACCCGCTCCACCCTGCTGAAGAATTGTGCTTCGCCACTGCCCCCGCCCTTCTGGGTTAACCAGGAGCGGGAGAGTTGCGCGGTATTGATTCTGCCCGTGATATTACGCATTGTGTCCTCCTCACAATACTTGCCCGCTTATTTCTGAGTCTCAAAAATAAGCCGTTATTATTGCGTCCTAAAAATACTAAAACGTCCACTCGTCCAGCGCGGCCTCGAGATCGTCCTCGCCCGTGTCGAGCGCCTCCAGGTCTACACTGCGCTGCCCGCCGCGCAGAGCGGCTTTGATCGCCCGGCTCCGCTGACCGGGTGGAATGGCTTTGAACCATTCCACCAGGTCTGCATCCTCGGCATACAGCCGGATGGCCGGGCGGATTACCAGCGGCGGATCGGGCAGCGGGGGCCGCCCGGCGCCAGGCGCGCGGCATTTACGCGCCATTGCCTCGCTCCGCCAGCTTCCACAGGCCGCGCGCGATGCTCTGCACGGGCTGTTCCGGCACTACGGCGCGCCCCTCGAAGCGCAGCGGCAGATCGCGCAGCAGGTGCGCGCCGCCGCCCACGATGAGAATACGCTGGAAACGTCGCCACGCGCTGCCCCAGCGTTGCTCAATTTCGCCGCGTACTTCGGATTCCCACACGGGCAACGCGGCGGCGATGTCCAGCGTCCCAGCGCGCAGCCGGGCGTCCAGTTCGCCCCGGCTATAGAGACTGCCGGGATTGCACAGGTCGAGCAACCGCCGCACGCCCAGGGTATGGCCCGCGCTAAACCGCTGGACGATCTTGAGGGCCTGGATAACCAGTAATTCAACTGTGTTCATCCCCAGCGAGATGACGCCGATCTCCGCTTTCGCCAAGCCGCGCCGCTCGGGGCGGTATTGCCCGGCATCATCCAGCAGGTAATCCAACAGCGCGGCGATGGGCTGGGCGGTGAAGGTCACTCCGGTGATGGTGGTCTCCAGCTCATAAGTCGTGTCGCCGCGCTCCACGCGCCACTGATGCGCCCCGGTCAACCAGGCGCGGGCGGCGCTCAGCGTCGCTTCGATGGCGTCATCCTGCAAGGTGCTGAGGGGTAGGCCCACCGCCAGGTGGACGCGCTCTGGCAGGGTGGCCGCCTGGGAGAGCGCGGCGCCCAAGAGGGCTTCCATTTCTGGGGCGCCGCCGGTGAGCCGGGATTCGTCCAGGTTCTCCAGCGGGCGTCCCCAGGCGTGGGCGGTGGGGCCGACCCAATAGACGCGCCCGTGCGTGGTCACGCGCGTGGGCCGTTCCCCCACCACAATGCCGGCCGCCAGGCCGGCGCGTTCGGCCAATACCGGGCTGCCATCGCTGGCGATGATCGCCGGTTG
>JAKQHY010000038.1 GCA_029555965.1 Chloroflexota bacterium
CCCGGCCAAAACAGACAATAACAACACGACACCGGGGGTCATCCCATAGAGGTTGCGATACGCGGGGATACGCAGCGTGCGGAAAATCTCCCGGCCCGGTCCGGTGCGATACAGATGGGGATCGGCCTGGTACAAGTACGCTTTGAGCGCGGTCGGACGGAAATAGACCCAATAGGCCAGCAGGAAATAATGCCGCAAGTTCAGTGGGTTGAGGCGGGGCGGCAATTCACCATAATACTTCGGGAAGGTAGGCATAAAAACTCCATCGAACGCAATTCGTAATTCGCAGTTCGCAATGTCTAACTGGGACGTTTGGCGGCAAACAGATCAGCGGCGGCGCGCTGGAGGCGGGCGGGGTGACCGCCGGTCTGGTGAATGAGGGCGGTGATTTCAGCGTCGGAGAAGGTCACGCCGGTGGCTTGTAGCCGCATTGTCAGGAAAGCGCGCGCCACGTCCGGCGGGAAAGGGCCGAGATCCAGTTGGTGACAAATGCCGGCCAACGGAGAATCCAGTTCGGGAGCATCGGGGAACAGACGGGCCAGGGGAGAGCGGCTGGCAATGACCAATTTGAGCGGCGCCTCGGAGCCATCGGCCAGGCCGCGCAGTTGGCTGCGCAAGTTTGCGGTGAAACCCTGCCATGCCATCTTTTCCATCTCGTCCAGGCAAAGCACGATCCGTTTCCCCTGAAGCGCGCGCACCAGTTTATATCCCCGGCAGGCCCCCACTTGTAGTCCTTCGCAGAGCGCCGTGTAGAATTCCTCTTCATTCTCGACCCATTCCAGGCTCAGGTAGGCGCACGTCATACCCGGCAGCCGCGTTGGGACCGTCGCGCCGATCATTGTCAACAGGGAAGACTTGCCGACCTGCGATTCTCCCACCAATGAGAGGTTGACGCCCTTTCCTAATTCCTCAAAGCACCGGCGCAATACCTCTTCCCGGTCGAAAAAGCGCGCCAAGTCGGTGATGCGGCCCACATCGCCAAAGGGGTTGGCGGCAGAAGGGAGAGGTAGGAGGGAAGGTTGGGGGGGCGCAGTTGCCAGCAATGTTTCGATTTCACCGGCCAACGCCTCCAATTCATCCCGCAGCGCGTTGCCGGGTTCGTAGAGATCGCGCAAAGCGTACAGGAAAAAGGGCAGCACCGGGCGAGCATCGCCGGCCTGTTGCGCCAGCAGATAATCCAACGTTGTGGCCACCCGCTCGGCCTTACTGCCAGCGGAAGGGAGGCGGTCGCGGAAAGGCCACAGGAGCGGGGAGATAAAGAGTGAACGTACCATGGCGTCGCTGTCGAATTCCTGGCAACGCAGAAGACTCGCGCGACAACGCTGTTGTAATTCAGGCGGTAGTCCGACCATAGGATCTCCTCGAAAACAGTCACGGGTGATGGGTATATGGACAAGGATACGGCAATAAGTATAGGGGATTTGCACAGGAGTCAAACGCGACACTGCACAGGGCTTTATCATTCTCGTCAGACCACGCTTACCGGGCAGATTTTGCGGCTGAAGCCGCCGAAAAAAGGAGGTTTTGTGGTGACGGGCTACCGCCCGTCACCACAAAACCTCCTTAAAAATCACGGCTTTAGCCGTCTTCTGTGTTGCGGCGCACCACCTGGCGGGAGAATGATAAGGCCCTGGTTACCGAGACTTCTTGACTTTTCTGATGAGCCATTATACGATGCGATTGGCTCTCACAACTAATAATCAGGACTTACGCGAACAAGTGAGAATTTACCGCAGAGTACGCAGAGATCGCAGAGATTTTTATAGGGTCTCAGCAGTCTCAGCGTACTCTGCGGTGCAAAAGCGCCATCCTTGCGTAAGCCCTAGTAAAGAAAGGAGACGTGTTATGGCGAAGATCATCTCGGTTCATTCTTTCCGCGGCGGCACGGGGAAATCCAACTTAACGGCGAACCTCACCTCGTTGGTCGCCCAACAAGGGTATCGGGTCGGCGTGGTGGATACGGACATTCAATCGCCTGGCATCCATGTCATCTTTGGAATGGATGAAGAAAAGATGGACAAGGCGCTCAACGACTATTTGTGGGGGCGCTGCGCCATTGAAGACACCGCGTACGATGTCAGCCCGGTGTTGAAGGTGGACGGAGGGGAGGTGGCCGTCATGGGTGGGGGGATTTACCTGATCCCTTCCAGTATCAAGGTGGGTGAAATCGCGCGCATCCTCCGCGAGGGGTATGATGTCAGCCTGCTTAACGATGGGTTTCAGGACCTCATCAATCGTCTCAATCTGGATTATCTATTTATTGATACACACCCTGGCTTGAATGAGGAAACGCTGCTCTCAATTGCCATCTCCGACATCTTCTTACTTATCCTGCGCCCCGATCAGCAAGATTTCCAGGGCACCGCCGTCACCGTCGAGGTGGCGCGCAAACTGGACGTGCCCAAAATGCTGCTCGTGGTCAACAAGGCGTTGCCCTCCTTCGATTTTACCGCGCTCAAAAAGCAAGTGGAGAGCACCTATCAAGCGCCCGTCGCCGCCATCCTGCCGCTGTCCGAAGATATGGTGCGACTTGCCAGCAAAAGCGTGTTTAGCCTCACCTATCCAGATCACCCCCTTACCCAACGCTATCGGGAGATTGCCAAGCAAGTGATGGCTTAAGGGGGCGTGGGGTGAATACAGGATTATTCGAGCAGTTGCAGCGGAAGCTGGATGAGCAGGAGGCTGCCGGCCTGACGATGACCGAGGTTCTCACGATGGCCGCGCCTTTGCGGCGGTTGGTGAACTGGATGTTGCGTCAGCCGCCCGTCACGTTCACAGATGTTATGGCCTTCGTCGCAGAGGATGAGGGCGCCACGCGCGCTATGCTGAAGGCGTTGATGGAGAAAGGCATCGTACATTCTGTGAACGACGCTGAAGTCCTGCGCTATCGCGTGCAAATCGCCCCTCGCCGTGGGCGGCCTATCCCCCTGAATATCTGGCAATCCCTTGAAGAAAAAATCCAGAACGAACAGGAGTATCTACCATGAAATGTTTCTTTTGTGACCAACCTGCGCAAGGAGTCTGTCGCTTTTGCGGGCGGGCTATCTGCAAGGAGCATGCCAAAACTTCCCCCTACATCATCACCGTCTATATTGGCAAAGATAATACGCCTAAGTCCATTGTCGTGGCCGATGCGCTTTACTGTGGGACCTGCAAACCGCATCCCGAACCTGTGGAAATACCGGAGATCTATTGAATATTAAAACGCGCATCCAACAGGCCCTCAACATTCGCACCGATGAATGGGGCCTGTTGTTAGTGTTGATCGCCCTTATTGCCCTCAATACAATGGCGCTGGAAAGCGCCGACGTGGTCGCTACTAGCAGTTATTTGGCGCAGTTGGGAATGAGCGCGCTGCCCTTGTTGTGGCTCGCCGATATGGCGGTGATTGGGCTGTCATCGGCGCTTTACACCTTGATTGCGGACCGTTTCCCCCGCCGCACCCTGCTGCAAGGCTTAATGCTCGGTTTTGGGGGGACGTTGCTCGTCATTCGCGGGCTGATCGCCTATAGCTCGCCAGGAATCAGCTATACCCTGCTGTATATTTTGGTGGATCAGCAGCTTATTCTTTTCCCGCTAAGCTTCTGGGCCTTGGCGAACGACCATTACAATGTAGCGGCCAGTAAGCGGCTATTTCCCATCATCGCGGCCGGGGGATTGATTGGAAATGTGCTCGGCAACGGGCTGGCCGGACAATCGGCCCTCCTGCTGCGCCGTTGGGGATGCTCCGGCGACGATCTGCTCTTCGTGTGCAGCGCCCTTTTCTTCTTGACGTGGAGCCTGGTGACGCTCGCCCTGCCCAAACGCCAACCCGCCCCGCCGCCGGCCGCCATCTCCGCAAATGTCCTCCGCGAAACTTGGGAGGTCGGGCGCGACTTTGTCAAAAACATCCCCCTGTTCCGCTACCTTTTTCTGGCGCTATTTCTGAGCGAAATTGCCCTGACCATCATCGAATATCATTTTCTGGCCCAAGCCACCGGCCGATTTGCCGACCTGCTCCAATTTCAGACTTTCTACGGCATTTACAAGGCCGCGCTCACTGTTCTCCCACTCTTGCTACAACTCTTCGTGACCGGGCGGCTGATGGAAAAGTTGGGATTAAAAAATGTGTTCTTCATCTACCCCGCCGTGCTTTTCCTCGGTTCGGCGACAGCAATGACCTTCCTTAACTTTGCGGCAGCCGTAGGCGCCAACCTTAGCGCGCGTATCGTCCTGAATGCCGTCGAAAGTCCGGCCCGAAAGTCCGTTCAAGGATTGATCCCGGACGCCAAACGTGGGCGCGTCGGCGCTTTTCTGGACAGCTACGTGTACGCCGTCGGCACCATGGCCGGTTGTCTGATCCTGGAAGGATGGATCCTCCTGGGAGAAAACGCCATCCTTAGTCCGCAAACTGTGATCATCGGCTATAATATGCTCAGCGCCGTGGCCGCAACCGCCACCTTATTTCTGGTGTTCCGTTTGCATAAAACCTATGACGAGAGCCTGTGGCATCCGTGGTTGGCGCGGCGCAAACGACACAGTATGACAAGTAGCCTGTTGGAGAAATTATGATTGCCGGGATGCATTATGTGATTGACTTTCTGGAAATGGAGGATAGCAAAATCCTCAACGATCCTGAAAAACTGGTGGCCTATATGGAGCACACCATTCAGGTTGCCGGCCTTGAAATGATTGGGGAACCGCTTATCCACAAATTTGAGCCACATGGACTCACCTACCTGGTGTTGCTGGCGCAATCGCATCTCGCGGTCCACACCTGGCCTGAACATCACTATATGGCGGTAGATTTCTTTACCTGTGGCGATCCCGCTGAAGGGCAAAGAGCCTGCGAAGGGTTGAAGCACCTGATTCCTTGCGGCCACATCGTCGAACATGTTTTTGAAAGGCGCACTACCCTATGAACCAATACCGCGAACGCTTAGGCCAGGGTGAAGAACGTGTGTTCACCGTTGAAGAAACGCTCTACCAGGGGCAAACCGCCTTTCAGAATGTAGACATCATCCGCGCCACAGGCTATGGGCGCGTGCTTTTTCTGAATGGCGAACGCCAGAGCAGCGAGGCCGACGAGTTCATTTACCACGAAATGCTCGTCCATCCCACGCTGTTTCGACACCCGGCCCCCCGACGCATCTTCCTCGCCGGCGGCGGTGAAGGCGCCGTGAGCCGCGAGATACTCAAACACACGAGCGTGGAGACTATCACGCAGGTGGACATTGACGGGCAACTCATCGAACTATGCCGCCAATATTTGCCCGCCTGGAGCCAGGGCGCTTATGAAGACCCACGCCTACACCTCATCATCGGCGACGCGCTGGCGCACTTGCGCCAAACGGACGAGCGCTACGACATCATCTTCCTCGACCTCCCCGAATGGTCGCCGGATACGCCGGCGCGGGAATTGTACACCCCTGAATTCTATGCCCTGGTTCGCCAACGGTTGTCGCCCGGTGGGTTGATGGCCCTGCAAGTTGGTCCGGTGCATCCGGTTCACCTGGCCCCCTTCATCAACGTGGCGCAGCGCGTGCGCGCGGCATTTGCCCACGTGATCCTCTACCCGGTGACGGAACTGCGCTGGGGTTTCGGGATCTGCGCAGACGCGCCCCCGCCTGCCGGGCTGTTTGACGCGGCGCGCCTTGCCGCGCCGCTGCGCTACTACAATGCGCAACTCCACGCCGAGCTGGGCGCGCTCCCCACCTACATCCAACAGGCGCTCTAACCATGTCACACGCAGCATTGCAGGCAGCGTGGTGGCAACGGCTGGAAAAGCTGCACCAACGCGCGGAGGGGGCGTCGGGATTGGCGTGCGCGGCGCGCTGCACGGCGCGCTGCTGCCCCCACGCGGCCATGGCGACGCAGCCGCCGGCGTACACCGTCAGCCATGTGATGATTATGCTGCCCTTTGAAATGGACTATATTCTGGCAAAGACAGCCCTAGACCCGGCGCGCCTCCGGAAAATTTCCGTTGAGATCGCGCCCGGCCTCGTTCACGAGATCGGCTTTGCGAACGTGGCGACCCCCTGCCCTTTCCTGACCGCCGACTTCCGCTGCGGCGCCTATCGCTTTCGCCCGCTGGATTGCCGCAGCTTTCCACTGACGCCGGTCTTTGGGATGGACGGCGCCCTGGATTTCCGCTTGACCACGACTTGCCCCTCGCTGGATACCTTCGCCCACGCCTATCAAGAGCAACTCAAGACCGTCTGGCGCGACCTTTTGCCGCACCTATCTATGGCATATCGTGAGGTCTATAATCAACTTTAAGGAAGTGCATTATGTCTCGACTCAGCATCCGCATGAAATTGTTGATCGTTTTTACCCTGCTGTTCGCTGCCGCGTTCGCCTTGGTATTTGTATGGTTCTACAATTTCGGCACAGCGTTGGCGATGGATGACCTGCGCAGTGATTTGATGGGCGCCGCCAAAACCGCCGCAGCGATGATGGACGTGGAGGCGCACACCCAGGTCGCCACGCAGGGCGTCGAGGATGATGCACTCTATACCCATCTGGCGCAGCAGTTGCGGCAAGTGCGCGACGCCAACCCCAAGATCGAAGCGATTTACACGATGGTGCGCGCCGATAGTCCCAACGAGTTGCTCTTTGTCATCTCCGCCGATGAAAACCCTGAAACGCGCGCCCACTTGCGCGAACCTTATTCGGTGGTGGAATTCCCCCAAATGCTCCGGGCATTTAACGCGGCCACCTCGGACAACCAGATTGAGCAGGATGAATTTGGCGCATGGTTCTCCGGTTATGCTCCCATCATAGATACCAACGGACAGGGCGTCGCCATCGTCGGCATTGATATGAAAGCGCAGGATGTCATTGACATCCAGCATCGCATCCGGCAAACCAGCCTCTTTACCTTTGTGCTGGTGTTGCTGGTGCTGTTGGGCGCCGTGTTTCTCATCTCGTTCACCATCACGACCCCCTTACGGCACGTCACCAATGCGGCGCGCAGCCTGGAAAGCGGCGAAAGATTTCAGGAAGGCCAACTCGCCTCCGTCATGAAAGGGAACGATGAGTTGGCGCACCTGGCGCGGGTCTTCAGCAGAATGGCAATGGAGATACAGGGCCGCGAGGAAAAACTCAAACGACAGGTCGAAGAACTGCGGATCGAGATTGACGAGGTCAAGAAAACGCGCCACGTCGAAGAGATTGTGGAAAGCGATTATTTCAAGCAGTTGCAGGCCAATGTGCAAACACTGCGCCAACGCACCCGGCAAAGGAACGCGCCGCCGCCTGAAGAAGCGTAGAGGGGGCTGCTATGTCCGATACAGTCTCGCTAATCCCGAAAGCGCAACAAGTCCGCTTGCAACGCTTTTTGCCAGCGGAGTTAAAGTCCCGTCTGGAAGGCCGCCTCACCCTGCGCGACCTGCGCGAGATGTCCGAAGCCCTCGATTCTTTGCGGCACAACCTCAGCACGTATCTGACGCGCGAGCTGCATACCCCCAGGGAACCCGCCGCCATCCCCTACAGCCGGTGGATCGAGGGTACCACCCTGTTTGCCGATCTAACCGGGTTCACGCCCCTCACCGAACATCTGCGTGAGCTGGGTGACGAAGGCGCAGAACGCCTCAATACGATGCTCAACGATTTATTTGCGGCGATGCTGGAGCCGCTGACGTTTGCCAGGGGGGAACTGCTGGAATTTGCCGGGGATGCGATCCTGGCTTACTTCCCCGCCCAGGCGGGCGCGGAAGATGCCCTGTGGGCTACCCGCGCCGCGCTGCGAATGATGCGCGCGCTCTTGCGGACCGGCTACAGCGAAGGGCCGTATCCCCTCAAAATGAGCATCGGCCTGGCGCGAGGGCGCTTTTTCGCGGCGGAAATTGGCAACACGCAGCGCATGGAGTATGTGATCGTCGGCGGCACAATCCCCCAGGCCATGATCGCCGAAGGCCAGGCCGCGCCGGAAGAAGTCTGCGTTGCGCCCGGCATGACGGCCCTGCTGGCCGAAACCTTTCGCCTCCGCCCGGCCCCTAACAGTCATGCCATTGTCATAGATGATTTCGGCGAGCGCCTGGATGCATACGAACTCGACATCCTCAGCAGCCGCCGGCGGCGGGGGCAACTCCTGGCGCTGGAGCAGGACGCCGCCGCCATTCTCCAGGCCGTTGAGGAGAATGTCGCCACCGTGGAACGCCTGGCGCGTTTCTTTCCGCCCTACGTCCTCAACCTTATCGTGGCCCATCAGCGCGCGCGCCAATTCACCGGCGAGCATCGCGCGGTCTCGATCATCTTCGCCAACTTGCGTGGCTTCGAAACGCTGCTTGAAGCGTTGGGGCCGCCGGCGGAACCGCTGCTGACGGATTGGCTCAACCAATACTTCGTCGCGGCGCAAACCATTATTAGCGAAGCTGGCGGCTTTATCAGCAATGTCGTCTCCTACATCAAAGGGTTTAACCTCCTCTGCTCTTTCGGCACGCCGCTCACCGATGAAGAAATGCCCGAGCGGGCCGTCGCCGCCGCCCTGCTGCTCAATCGCCGTCTGGCGGAGCTGGTCGAGTCGCTGAAAGAAAGGGTGGCGGGCGCGGTCTCCGACCTGTCGGAGAAACTGCCCCAGGGGCTTTCCCTCACCCAGCACATCGGCGTGACCTATGGCCCGATCTACACCGGCAGCGCGGGCTGGCAAGAGCGCCGGGAGTACGTGACCCTGGGGGATGATGTCAACCTCTCTGCCCGGTTGATGAGTGTGGCCGGGGCGGGGCAAATTCTTATCAGCCAGCCGATTTACGAGCGGGTATATCACACCTTCGACTGCGAGACGTTGCCGCCGATGCAAATCAAGGGCAAGGCCAAACCGGTGCCGATTTATGCGGTGCAGCGGCGCGCCCTGGACAGTATGGCGTGGCTCAGTGAAGCTGCCGCCGCTCCTCTCATTGGGCGCGAAGCTGACTTGACGCACCTGATTGCGGCCATCAATGCCTTGCAGAGCGGCGCGCACCCGGCGCATGGCGCGGCCGTGACGCTGGTCGGAGAAACGGGGGTGGGCAAAACCCGCTTGATTGCTGAGGTCGTCCGGTACGCGCGCCGGCACGCGATCCCCCTGCTGGCCGGGCGCTGCCTCGCGTATGCCCAGACCATCCCGTACACCCCCTGGATCGAGGCGCTGTGGAATTGGTTCGGGTTGGAACGCCTTCCTGACGACGCCGCCCGACGCGCGCACATCTGCCAGACGCTCGAACAACACAATCTGGCCACGCTGGCTGAGCCGTTTATGACGCTCCTGACGCCCCTGCTGCCGAAGGCGGCCATCCCCTCCCTGGCTACGTCGCTGCCTCCAGCCTCAAAACTCTCCGGTCTATACGCGCGCCTGAAGCTGCGTCTGGAGGCGCCGCCGACTGGGATGGTGAATTTGCCGGACATCCTGGCGCAGCGCGTCAATCGGCCGCGCGCCGCCGATGCCAACAGACTCCCTGCCGAGGACGGGGATGCGCCGGAAGCCCGCTCGCTGTGGCGCGCGCTACAGGCGCGGGTGGACCCGGCCCAGGCCATTGTGAGGTTGGCGACAGCGTTGACCCCAACCGGACCGCTCGTCATCATCATTGAAGACCTGCAATGGGGCGATCAGGCTTCTTGGACGGTGCTGCGCGCCCTCGCAGAACACACCGCCGAGCGCCCGCTGCTGTTGTTGACCACGATGCAGCCCGGAGAGGTCGCCACGACCTGGTGCGCCCAAGCCGGCTGCCAGTGTCAACTCCTGGGCGGGCTGAACGCCGCCGAGATCGCCAGGATCGCCGCCAGTCACCTGCAAGCCCCACCGGCTCCTGGCTTGGTCGAATGGCTGATCAAGCGCACTCAGGGCAACCCGTTGTTTATCGTGCAACTCCTGCACGCGCTGATTCATTCTGGGGCGCTGGTCAAAGACGCGGATACTGATGAGCTGCGCCTCAAAGACACGCAGATTGAACTGCCGCCCACCGTGCGGGAAATTATGCTCAGTCGAGTGGATCAGCTCCCCGAAGAGACCCGCACGGTGTTCAAACTGGCCGCGGTCATCGGAGAGACCGTCCCCTTCAATTTGCTCACGCGCGTCGCCGGCCTCAGTCGCCCGGCGTTGATGAGCCACATCACCGTATTGACCCGCCACGGTCTGCTGACGCCCCCGCCGCCTTCTTTTGAGTACACCTTCACCCACCCGTTGCTGCGCGAGGCGCTTTATAGTAGCCTCGCCTACACGCAACGGCGGGCCTGGCACCGCGCCATCGGGGATTGTCTGGCCGGCAATGCGCCGGAAACGTCCCAGCCCCACCTGGAGATGTTGGCCTATCACTACGCCCACAGCGACAAACCGGCGCTAGGCGCGCGGTACAACCGGCTTGCCGGGGATCGCGCCTGCGAGCAACAAACGTGGGACGCCGCGCGCGCTTACTACCGTCAGGCCCTCGCCATCGAAGGCGCCGATTCCGCCCTCCAGGACGAACAACGCCGCGCGGCGGAAGCCTTACAGGCCCTGGAAGACCATCTGTCTTCTCACTGAGCAAACGGCTTTAGGCCCCGCGGCAGGTCTGCCAGGCAAATACCCCGCCGTGTGAGTCCCTCGTTCCCAACAACCATACACCACTGCGCCCATCATGGGACAGATAACAAACAGGCGCGCGGGATGTCCCGCGCGCCAGAGAAGTGTACATAGAAAACAACGGGCCGCGCGCCGTCTACGGCACGTAACGCGCCAGGCCGCCCTCGCTGGCAGCGAACCAGGCCGTACCGGCGCTGTCTACCAGGACGCTTTGCCGTCCGTAAAACTGATTGGAAGGCAAGCCCTGGGCGCCGGTGAGGGTATACCACCGGTTGTCTTCGTAGAACGCAACGCCGCTACTATACAATCCTAACCAGAGTGTTCCATCTGGGGCAGCGAAGATGGTGTTAATCTCGCTATCGGCTTCGTAGATTTCCTCGAATTTTTCGGTTTTGACATCGTAGCGCACCAACTTCCGCCCCACACCCAGAAGGGGTGTGCCGTCCTGGGCCAGGGACATGGCGCTGCTTCCCGCCGAATATAACGACGTAATCCCCGGCAGATCGTCAGTCCACATCGTCATCTCATCGTTTTCATCGAAGCGGAACAACGTATCATACGTGCCGACCCATACATTCTTTCCATCGGACAGCAAGGCGTATACCGTGCGCGGCGAGTCTTCCTCGGCGCGTTCTTCGTCGGTGAGCAGGTCATAGTAGGTGAACTTGTCGTCATCCATCACGGACAGGCCGTAGCCATTGCCAAACCAAACGCGACCTTTGCCGTCTACGGTGATGACGGTGGCGCCAGTGTTGTAGATACCCTCGCCGGGTTCTTCAACATAGTCGTAGTTGGTCCACTCCTCATCTGCATAGCTGTAGTAGCTGGCCCCGGCGCTATGCGCGATCCACCACCCCTCCTCAGTATGGAAAAAGCTGGAAACGCTGTGGCCGTCCATGTCATTGGTTTTCCATTCGCCATCGGCGTCGTAGGCGGAGAATATTTGCAGGCCAAACGAACCGCCAAGCCAGATGGCGCCGTCAGGCGTTTCGGTGATGGCTTCGTAATGGTTGCTCAGGGGTTTTTCGTCAAGGATGAAGGATTTCCACGATTTGCCGTCGAAGCCACTAATGCCCTCTCCATCATCAGCGTAGAACAGATACCCTTTCTCGTCCATCACCATGGCGTTGAGTCCACCCACCATGCCATCCTCGTCTGAGTACAGTTCGACGCACGTTTCCTGGACGGGATCAAAGCGGCAGATGTCGCCGAAGGTATTGCCGATCCACAGCGTGCCGTCATCGGCCACAATCACACTCTCAAAAGCATCCAGGAAGGGGAAATTTTCTACATTGTCACTGTTGTAGAGCGTCCATTTGCCCCCGCTATATTTGAGCAAGCCGTCGAAAGCCGCCATCCAGATATTACCGGCAGCATCGCCGGCAACGGCGCTCACACTTTCATCCGGGATGTTCGCCAGGTCCTCATCGAAACCCTCGATTGTGCCGTCAGCGTGGATGACAGACGAGCCGAACGAGGATACAACCCACAAGTCAGTGCCGATGAATTTGGCGTCGTCTACCCAATCGGTGATCAGTCCGTCATCCTCATCCAGGTAAAGCCATTCATCATCCGCGAAGTCGTAGATGTCCAGCCCGAATGTATAGCCAATGAAAAGCAATTCACGCTCGGTGTCGCAGGCGAGGTAATCCACGCTATCGCGGTGCATTCCGCTGTTTTCAGAGGTCATCACCTGCCAGGCGGCGTTTTCCTCGCCAGGGGCAAGGTAGGCCAGGCCTTCATCGGTGCCCACATAGATTTTTTCGGCGAAGGGGCAGATGGCGACGGCCTCGGTGTCGTTGGTGGGCAGACCGTCGCGGGTGTCGTAGGCGATGATCTCCTCGGTATCTATATTCCAGATGACCACGCCGCCACCCGTCGCCGCAACGATCACATCTTCCAGCACGGCAATGTCGCGCACGTAGTTGCCGTTGGTGTATTGATACCACCCGGATTCCAGATCGAGTTCTGGGGCCGGGGTGGCCGTCGGAACTTTAGGGGTGTTGGTGGGTTTGGGCGTAGCCGTCGGCGCGGGAGTGTTAGTGGGCTTGGGCGTCGCGGTGGGCGCGGGGGTGTTGGTGGGCGGGATGGGCGTCTCTTTGGGAGCGCCGCAAGCCAGGGTCAACGCAAACAAAGCAAATACCAGCAGCCATGTGAATCGCGTCTTCATCGGTTTTCTCCTTTACTTGATTGAGTGATGAAATATGACTGAATCCTACCACCCAAACGTCAAAAAAACGTCAAAGGCGGCTTAGATTTTGACAAACCATTCCTCCTCGAATTGTTCGGCGAATCTTTCCATAAAGGCGTGGCGGCTCGCCGCCAGTTGCCGTCCGGTGGGGGTGTTCAACGTGTCCTTGAGTTTGAACAGTTTTTCGTACAGATGGGCGTAGCTGCTGCTGCCCAACTGCCCATGCTCCCAATGTCCTGGCTGAACGTGCGGCTCCCACAGCGGACGCCGGTACGCGCCGCCAAACGCGAACATCCGCGCCAGACCGACAGCCCCGATGGCGTCCAACCGATCCGCATCCTGGAAGCCCAGAATTTCGCCGCGGATGGCTTCCGGCAAGGGCCGGTGGCTCGTGGCCCAGGCGTACTCCTCGTGGTGAGCGATGCAGCCGACGACGGCGGCAATTTTGTGAGGCGGAAAGGCCACATCCGGCAACAGCTTTTCTGCCTGCGCCACCCCAAATTCCACGTGATCGCCCTGCCCCTGGAACTCGCGCCCGCGCCCGATGTCGTGGAGGTAAGCCGTCGCCGTCATGATCTCCAGGTCCAGCCCTTCGCCCGCCGCAATGCGCAGCGCCAGATGTTTGACCCGCAGACAGTGGTAGAAGTCGTGGCCGGTGAAGTCCTGCGCCACCTGGGCGTAGACCGCCTCCGCCAGCGGCGGTTCCCAGGCCGCGATGATGGCCTCAAGGGTAATCAGTTTGTTGATCAGATAGTCAGACATCCGTTTCTATCCCAGAGCCGCCGTCCGTTGAAACTGGCAATTAACACAATAATCTTCTTCATTATGGATGGAATAATGAAATTTGGCAACCCCTCGCAAAGAAAGGGGAAAGAACGGAAACCATCTTGGATATGGTATAATCCCCTTAATCCGTTGAACTGCCTGGTAAGGTGTCATTAGGCACCGGACGCGCCGGCAATGACGAGAATTTGTCAACGGATGAAACGGATTGAAACGGATTTCTCGATCCTGCCATTCCGTAAATCCTGTTATTTCTGTAGGAGAATGGATATTTTATGCTAGTTAACCTTCTAAACGCGATTAACGAATGGGTGCAGGGACTCATCAGCACGATGGGCTACCCGGGGCTGGCGTTCGTGATGTTCCTGGAAAACGTTTTTCCGCCGATTCCCTCAGAGTTGGTGCTGCCGCTGGCCGGGTGGTTGACGTTGGGGGAGAACGCGAGCTTCTCGCTGTGGGGGGTGACGGTGGTGGGGTCGCTGGGCGCGTTGGCCGGCACCTACGTCTTCTACGGCCTCGGGCGCTGGTTTGGCGAAGACCGGGTGCGCTATCTGCTCCGGCGTTTCGGCAAATGGCTGTTGCTCTCGGAGCAAGACCTGGACGTGGCGCTGGCCTGGTTTGCGAAGTACGGCGAGTACGTCATCTTCTTCGGGCGGATGGTGCCGATTGTGCGCAGCCTCATCTCCGTGCCGGCCGGGCTGGCCAAGATGAATCTGCCCCGCTACAGCCTCTACACCGTCATCGGCACCGCCCTGTGGAGCTTCCTGTTGGCCTTCGCCGGGCGGTTGCTGGGCGAAAGCTGGCCCGTCGTCTCCGAGATCATTGACCAGTACGAACACGTCGTCCTCGTCCTCGGCGTCCTTGTTGTTGTAGGCTTCTTCGGCTATCGCCTCTGGCAGATGCGCAAAGCGGCAGCCGATAAACAAAAAGTAGAAATGAGTAATGAGTAATGGGTAATGCGTAATGGGTATCGTTTACCCATTACGCATTACTCTTTACAGTAGTTACGCGGTTAGCAACATGGGTAAAGGTTTTACCGCCGAGAACGCTGAGGTCGCTGAGTTTTTTATCTTTTCTCTGCATACTCTGCGTACTCTGCGGTGAGAAAAACCGGAACTGTGTAACTACTGTCTTTATTTCTTCCGCACACTCAATAAGGAGAATCCTATGCCCCCCGTCATTCGCATTTCGCAAATCAGTGACTATGTGGATCAAGAAATCACCCTCCAGGGTTGGGTGTACAACCGCACGCACAAGGGCAAGCTCGTCTTCCTGCTGGTGCGCGACGGGTATGGCTTCGCGCAGTGCGTGGCGTTCAAAAACGATCTGACGCCGGACCTGTTTGAAACTATCGTCCACCTGCCGCAGGAATCGTCGGTCATCATCACCGGCAAAGTGCGGAGCGATCCGCGCGCGCCCGGCGTCCCCGGCGGCTACGAAGTCGGCATCACCGGGCTGGACGTGGTGCAGGCAGCGGGGGAGTACCCCATCGCGCTCAAAGAGCACGGCGTGGACTACATGCTCGACAACCGCCACCTCTGGATTCGGATGCCGAGCCAGTGGGCGGTGCTGCGCGTGCGCGCCGTCGTCATCGCGGCCATTCACGAATGGCTGACCGACAACGGTTTCATCCACATGGACACGCCCATCCTCACGCCGGCGGCCTGCGAAGGGACGACGACCCTTTTTGGCACGAAGTATTTCGACGAGGGGATGGCCTATCTGGCGCAGAGTGGGCAGCTCTACAACGAGGCCAACATCTTCGCGTTCAGCAAGGTCTACTGCTTCGGGCCGACATTCCGCGCGGAGAAGTCCAAGACGCGCCGCCACCTCACCGAGTTCTGGATGGTCGAGCCGGAAGTCGCCTTCTGCGACCTCGACGGGCTGATGGAAATTGAAGAACAATTCGTCTCGCATATCGTGCAGCGCGCGATTGAGAAGTGCGGGCCGGAACTGCGCTCACTGGGCCGCGACCTGAGCGTGCTGGAGAAAATCAAGCCGCCGTTCCCGCGCATCTCCTACGACGAGGCCGTGGAACGCATCAACGCAGTCCAGGCGCAGACGGAAGACCCGGAACAGCGTAAGCTGTTGGAGATGCCGTGGGGCATTGACTTCGGCGCGCCGCACGAGACGTGCCTGACGCAGCAATTCGAGAAACCCCTGTTCGTCTACGGCTACCCGACGGCGGTGAAAGCCTTCTACATGGAGCCGTGGCCGGGCCGCCCGGAGGTCTCCAAGAGCGTGGACTTACTCGCGCCGGAGGGCTACGGCGAAATCATCGGCGGCAGCGAACGCATCTCCGACCCCGAACTGCTCTTGCAGCGCATCCACGATCACAGCTTGCCCGAAGAGGCGTACAAGTGGTACATTGACCTGCGCCGCTACGGCAGCGTCCCGCACAGCGGCTTCGGCCTGGGCGTCGAGCGCACCGTCACGTGGATCTGCGGCATTGACCACCTGCGCGAGGCGATTGCGTATCCACGCATGATCAACCGGATGTATCCGTAAGAAGTTCATAGCAGGAGGTTTACTATGAGTGGGAAAATCATCACAGCCGAAAATCTTTTGAAAGATATTTTTGAGGCAGAGGCGTCTTTGCGTTGGTTCGAGCAAAAGTACAGCTTGTTATCCGAAACTTTTTATCGCATGTACCAACGCGGGCAATTGCGCGATGAAGACCCTGACGAAATCCAAGAATACATGGAATGGTCCGGCTGGTATGAAATCCACCAGGATCGCTGCCAACGCTATGAACAGGCGATTGAACAACGCCTGCGCGAGCTTACGACGCCGGCCTCATTGTTTGACTTGCATATCAGCCAATTGCACATACCCGTGTCGTAATGTCCAACGAATTGACCACTTACAGCGATTATGCGCGGCAAATATTCTTCTTGCTGGCGGATCACCCATCCATTGAAAGCCATACCGTCGCTGTGTACAGCACCAGTCAGACCGTAGGCCTGACGCGCGGCAAAGTGGTCTTTCATTCCGGCCATGTGCTGCGGGTGTTTGAGCAGATTGACTTTGTCGCCCAGCGTATGCTTCGGTATTTCTATGAGTTGACCTACAAGGATGAGCCGCAATGGTGGTATGACTCAATGCCGCATCCTGACGCGCCGGAATTGCAGAGCACCCACCCGCATCATAAGCACGTTCCGCCAGACATTAAACATCATCGAATTCCTGCTGCCGGGCTGAGTTTCACCCATCCCAATCTGCCGATGTTGATTGCGGAGATCGAGGAACACATAGAAGAAAGCCGGCGCGACGAGACTGCACATTAAGCACATTTGTCTCACCCATGCGCGTCGCGCAATAACAGTCAGTCATGATTCCCTGGCGCAAAAATCGTCAACTCGTCCACCTTCATCCCCCTGCACACGGCGAAAAATGCGCAATCCACATCAAGACATCTGACCTCCGGGCGGCTATACTGTGAGATGTGGTTGCCTGCAAAGCGACCAACATCAAGCAGACCAACGGAGGTCACAATGGATACGAAAACGTTTACGGTGAATCCCATCGGCTACGTGCGCGCCGGGGAAGAGGGCTTTTACTTGGAGATCGCGCCGGAGTACCGGCCCGCGCTCAAGGGACTGGAGGGCTTTGGGCATCTCAACGTGTTGTGGTGGCTGCATCTCTACGACGAGTACCGCGAAGTCTTGGAGTGTGATCAGCCCTACCGACTCGCGCCGGCCAAGCTCGGCATCTTTGCCACGCGGTCGCCGGTGCGCCCCAACCCCATCGCCCTGACGACGGTGGCGGTGTTGAGCATTGACCACGAGCGCGGGATCATTCGCATCCCCTACACGGATGCGGAAGACGGTTCGCCCATCCTGGACCTCAAGCCCTACCACCCCTGCGAGGATCGCGTCCGCGACGTGGCGCTGCCGGACTGGTGCGCCCACTGGCCGCAGTGGGTCGAAGATGCCGCCACGTTTGATTGGTCGGCAGAGTTCGTGAACGCGCAGTAATGCATCAAGGGATTAGGGAGTGGGGATTAGGGAGTGGGAATGCCCGTTCCCTACTCCCTAATCCCCACTCCCTGTTTTGAGGAAACCATGCAATCCAAACTTGTCGAAATACCCCCCTTGCGGTTAGTCGGCTTTGACTTCTTCGGCGATCCCTTCCGCAGTTACGGGGGGTGGACTGAGGAGAACGAAATTGGCCGGCTGTGGGTGCGCTGGATGACGTACATGGACGCCGTGCAGCCGCCTTTGCCATACCTCGTCCCCCAGCCGGTGTGGTACGAAGTCCACGTCTACCACCCCGAAACGCTCCAAACCGGCGAGTTTGAGGTGTTCGCCGGCGTCGAAGTCTCCACGTTGGGCGAGTTCCCGCCGGAAGTCGTCGTCAAGACGCTGCCGGGAGGCCGCTATGCCGTGTTCACCCTCGCCGGGCAGGAGATCGTCTCCGATTGGACGTGGCAGCTCGATCACGAGTGGCTGCCGGCGTTGGGCGTGGAGCGCTGCACCACGTACAGCATCCAGCGGTACGACGCTCGCTTCAAGGGGATGCACGCCGTGGACGAGTCTGAGCTGGATGTCTACATCCCGCTCCTGCAGTGAGGCCGCGTGATGAGCGACCTGGCGAGCATGGCGCAGGCCGTGGACTTCATCGAAGCGCGCCTGCGCGACCCCATCGGCGTGGGCGACGTGGCGGCGGCGGTGGCGTATTCCCTCTATCACTTCTGCCGCACGTTTAAGGCCTGGACGCACTTCACCCCTTACGATTACCTGATGCGCCGCCGGGTATCCGAGGCCGCGCGGGAATTGCTGGACAGCGACCGCAAAATCATTGACATCGCGCTGGACTACCAGTTCAACGCCCCGGAGACGTTTTCCCGCGCTTTCAAGCGGGTGCTCGGGATGCAGCCGAATCAATGGCGCAAGCAGGGGCGAGCGGGCTACCGGCAACTCATGCCCCGGCTCACCGAAGCGCACCTGGAACATCTGCAACACGGCGCGCCGTGGCAGCCCGCCATTGTCGAGCATCCGGCTCTCAACCTGATCGGCGTGATGACGTTGGGGGATGATGCGCCCGCCGCGTGGGAAGCGTTGCGCCGCGAGTGGACGGCGTGCGGCCTGGCGGACGCGGGTGGGGAGTTTTACGGCTGGACGTGGTGCGCCGCCAATGGGACCGTCACGGCGGCGCTGGCAGCCCGCGTGGAGTCCGGCGCCAACGCCGAGGCGGGCGCGCTCGTCGCCAAAACCTTGCCCGCCCGCACTTACCTGCGCGTCCCCCACCGGGGCGCCGCGCGCAACCTCGCGTTAACCCTCGACTACGCCTATCACATCTGGCTGCCGCAGAGCGACTACCGCGCCGCGCTGCCGTGGTACGTGGAGCACTACGGCGCGCCGCCAAACCGATCCGCCGACAGCTTGTGGGACATCTATTTCCCGGTCGGCCGGGTTGAACTCTGACCGTCGAGAAAAGCCTGCCACACCTCAAACGCGCTCGGCCAGTGGTAGCCATCGGGCGTCACGCCGAGTACGCCGACTCGGACGATCGCTTGGGTGTTGATCGGGCCGTAGACGTGGGGGAATAACGCGGCGTCAACGAGGTGAGAGGTCCCGGCTTCGGCGCTTGGCGCGGCGGCTTCGTAGCGGACCTCCGAGGTCAGCCGTTCCGGGTCAATCTCCAGCAGAAGCACCGGCTCGGCAGCCCCGGCGAAGTAGTCGTTGGCGACCGCGACGACCGACGCTTGCAGCGCGCAGTGGACGAAGCCGAAGTCCTTGAGACTTGCAGGGGTATACGTGTCGCCGCTCAGATGCGCTCGCAGGTCTGACTCCGTTACGATGTGGTAGATCATGGGCTATCCTCCAGATGGGGGTGATTCGCTCACCGGTTCAGACAGAGATTCCGAGAAATACCTCCAAGAACAGGTCCGTACATTCGTCAATCATGGTCGGTAAAAATTCCGTCACACGAATGGCTTCGGTGGTGATGTCATCGTTCATCGTTAATATAGCCTCATTTAAAACAACTCCGGTTGCTCTCCCACGGGCTTTTCCTGCTTCGCCTTCTTGAAGCTCAACCCACCCTGCGATAGGTCAACGTATTTGGGCGCTTCGGTTCCGGCGAGCAGGCCCTCAATGGTCAAAATTTGGAGCCTGGGGAAGTTGCCGTGGTGCGGGGAGGTGTAAAAGCCCGCGCCGGCGGCCTCGGTCAGCATCGGTTTGGTCGGCGGCGCGAGGGTGACGAACAACCCGATGGCCGCCTTCTCGCGCTCGACGACGTGGGCCAGCTCGCGGATCATGGCGACGGTGACGCGCTCGCCGCCTTTGACGGAGACGACGATTTTCTTGGCCGCGCTTTTGACGTCATCTTTGAAGTAGATCACGCCGTCAATGCCGGAATCCGCGCCCTTTTTCTTGCCCTGATACGGCTGCGCGCCCACCAACGCACACGCCCACCACTGGAATTGGTATTTGTCGCGCGCGGCCAACTCCTGCGCGCCGGCTGCGTCTTTGGGCGTGCCGAGAACCTCGAACTGCAAGCCGGGGAACGCATCTTTCAGCCGCTTTTCGATCAGGCCGATGGCGAGGTGCGTGATGTCAATGCCGATCCATTCCCGCTCCAGCTTTTGCGCGGCGTGGACGGCGGTGCCGCAGCCGCAGAACGGATCGAGCACCACGTCGCCGGGATGGCTGCTGGCCTGGATGATGCGCTCCAGGAGGGCCAGGGGTTTTTGGGTGGGGTAGCCGAGGCGTTCGGCGGCTTGGGAGTTGATGGGGGAAATATCGTCCCACACATCTTGAAGGGGCGTTCCTGGCATTTCATCCAAGTAGCGGATGTATTCCACGCTGCCCGATTTTGTATAATGCAAACGGCCATTGTCATGAAGCTCGCGCATTTTCTCCTGAGGGCAACGCCATATTTTTGTTACCCCATTCCATTCGTAGGTGTAACCTCCGCCAGACAGTCCCGTGGCTGTCAGATTATCGGTCCTATATCGGCGGCCCGCAACATCTACATACCGATAATGGCTTTTAATATAGCTGTCGTTGTAGGGTTGATATTGTTTATTCCAAACGCTCTCATCCGTCTTGGTGTATAAAAAAAGAATATCGTGAGCATTCCCCATTGTTTTCGAATCGCTATGCGCACTGGTGCGTTTCCAGGTAATTTCATTTTGAAAATTCTCTGGCCCAAACACCGCATCCAACACAATCTTGAGATAATGACTCGCGGTCGGATCGCAATGCAGATACAGACTCCCCGTCGGCTTGAGCACACGATGCAGTTCCAGCAGCCGGTTCGCCATCATCGTCAGGTAGGCCATCACGTCGTTCTCTCTCAAAAAACGGCGCAGGGATTGGATCATCTCGGACACGTCGGTATTGGCCTGATGCACCAGCTCGTCGAACTCGCGCTCGGCCTGCTCGCCCCAGTGCCACGTATCCTCAAACGCCTGCACCTGCGCATCGGAGGCGTGGCCTTTGGGCGTCTTGAACAACACGCTATAGTCGCGTTTGCTGTTGAACGGCGGATCGAGGTAAATCAGGTCCACGCTTTCGTCTGGGATGTGCTCGCGCAGAATGTCCAGGTTATCGCCAAAATAAAGTCGGCCCATCGTCGCCTCCCTAACTTCCGACCCGCAGCTCGTAGGTCGCGCCCCTGACCCAGTTCAACCCCTCGAAGTACCGGGTATCGGCGTCCATAAAGAAGTCGCACGTGGCGTTGTTCAGCGCGAAGAGAAGCTGTCCCATGGTCACGGGGACGCCGGCCATGCCGATGTCGAGGTCGAGGGTGTCGTCTGCGTCTTTCCAGAAGGCTTCGTACACCACTTTGATGGGGGTGAGCGAAACAACCTGATCGGGGTCCCACCTGTGCTTTCCCGGCGCCATCGCGTGGTTGTATTCCGTGACGGCGTCAACGAAGGTTTGGTACGTCGTGTACTTCCTGTCGCCGAGCGCCCAATAGACCTCGGTCAACAGTTCTTTTCTTTGCGGGGTCTGCGTTCTTGGTTTCCGCTCGATATTCGTCCCACAATACGCGCAATCGGCCGTGTTGCGGCTGGTCCATACCACAGTCGCCGCGCTCACCGGCGCGCCGCAGCGCGGGCAGATGGCCGGGAGCCATTCCGTCCGGGGCGCTTTGGCGGTTTTTTCGCCCATCTGCTTCAGGGAGTCAATTTTTTCCTGGATGGTCTGCCAATCCTTGTATCCAAAGAGCACAGCCTGTTTGAGCGCCCGGTCCGCCTCCTCAAAGCGACCGACCATGGCATAGGCCTGGGCCAGATTGGAGTGCGCCACCGCCATGGTTGGCACAAGGGCAATCGCCTGCTCCGACACCTCTATTGCTTTTTCGGGGTGGTTTCTATTTATGTATAGCGCCCCCAAACTGGCGATGGCGAAGGCGTATTGGGGTTCAATGGCGAGGGCTTTCTGGTAGCAGCGCTCCGCCTCGGCGTAATTGTTGCGCGAGAAATGCACGATGCCGAGGTTGTTCCACGCCCGATAGCACTTGGGGTCAATTTTGATGGCCTGTTCGTGGGCGGCAATCGCTTGATCGAACTGGCCGAGGTTCTTGTAGGTCTTCCCCAGGATCGTGTAAAGCTCCGCCAGGTTGTATTTTGCCACGCCGTCCTCAATGGCCTGCGTCAGTTCCCTGACGGCCAGATGATAATCCAGCCGGTCGAGGGCCTCCAGCGCCTGTTTGGCATGGGTGTCGCCGGATGCTGTTTTGCTGTTGCCGCCGGATTTCTTTGACATAGTGTCTCCTAATGGATTAGACTGACGCGCTGCCTCCCCCCACTGGCAGGCTACCATAAAACCAGGACTTACGCAAGGCTGGCTCTTTTAACCGCAGAGTACGCTGAGGCCGCTGAGACCCTATAAAAATCTCTGCGATCTCTGCGGTCTCTGCGGTAAATTTTCACTTGTTTGCGTCAGTCCTGAAAACGTAAGCCATTGTATACCGGGCCGCCGGTTTTTCAATTTCACACTATCTCCAGCGTAACAAAGACGGGATGCCACGGTCAACGTTTCGCCAGTCATTTCCGCCCCAGCCACCGCCGCACGGTGGCGGTGTAGGCTGTGTACGCTTCGCCAAATTTGGCCGCGAGATAGGTCTCCTCAGGAACGATCAGCACGTAATGACAGAGAATCAGCGCAGCCAGCAGTGTCGCCAACGTCCAGAGGGTCTGCATCATCAGCGCGACGCCGCCCAACAGGAGCGCCGCGCCCAGATAGAGCGGATTCCGCGATAGGGCAAACACGCCGGTTGTGATCACCTGGCTTGTCGGCTGACCGGGATCCGTAGGCTGCCGGAATTGCGCAAACGCCCGGCGCGCCGAAACGATAAACCCCGCGCCGATGAGGATAAGCACGACGCCCACCGGGATGAGGATGTGCCTGAGGATTCCCTGCGGCAAGGGAAGCGGAAGCAGCATGTGTAGGGCAATCCCCACCAGAAAGGGAACGCCAAAAACGACTTCCCCAATCGCCCAACGGCTCTGATGCGCGGCATCGGCGTTCACTGCGGCGGCTCCATATCCTGTAGTTGGAGCTTGAGCGCGTCCACGGAGATCAGGATCTCCCAGAACGACAGCGCCAACGAGGCCAGCATCAGCACCAGCGCCGCGCCGAACACCCCTTCACCGGCGAGCATCTGCCCGGCGAACAGCAGGAACATGCACAGCACACAGGCGAACAGACTGGCAATGCCCAACGCCTGCATATCGCGGATGATGTAGACGCGCTGCCGCAGGTTCGCCAACTGCCCTGCCACGCCGGGAGCCGGCTCGGTCTGGTAACGGCGGTGCAGCTCGCGGATCAAGTTGGCGAGGGTGAGGAAGCGATTGGTGTACGCCAGCAGCAACAGCGACAGCGCCGGGAACAACAAAGCGGGGGTGGTCAAGGTCAGCTCCATCATCAATCCCTCCTAAAGGTGCGCGCGTAGCATGACGCGCCATTCTGATTTTCGCCATACGCCCGCACAGCCCCAACAAAATTCCCCGTTCTTTTCGACCGGGGAATTTTGGGTGAAACTTTAGCGTTTATTTTTCTTTTTCTTTGGGCAAGAAGCGTGTCACCTTTGTCCCACACTCTGGACAGGTACCCTGGGCCATCTGCCGGCCATTGGCCGCATCCTTGACCGCGCCATCCTTGACCGTTTGCTTCTTCCGACACTTGACGCAGTAACCTTCGAATTCCATCGTAAAGCCTCCTTATTATGATTGTGGTATGGATAGTACAATTCGATCTTTCCCAAACGTCATAGGACGAGTGGGGTGTAGCCATGTCACTGTTTTCAGTATAGGGAATTTGTGGGATTAGTCAATCGGTTCGACGGTAGGGCAGCCGAGCGCGCAGGACGCGAAGCCAATGACTTGCGCCCCAACTCATCGCCAGTCCGCCGGCGAAAACGGCGCAGAATTTCAGCCAGGCCGGCCAGGAAAGCGAGGTCAGTAGGTATTGCAGCCAGTGAACGATCGGATAGTGGAAAAGATAGATGCCAAAGGCGTTATCGTTCAGACTGTTGAGCATCGCAGACCGTTTCTGGACGAATTTTCGGAAGACGCCAAGCAGCCCCAGGCAGATTCCGGCGCAACTGATGGCAAAGGCCGTGCGGTTGACAACCTGGATTGCCAGCCCGGCAGCATCTCCTCCGGTGAAACCATAGATGAGAAAGGATACCATTCCTCCAAGGCCCCAGTATCCCCAATGCTGCGGCCAACCCGCGCGGCGCCATTTCTGACCGCTGCCGAGCGCCATCCCCAGGAGAAAATAGGCGAAATACAGAGGAACCTTGCCAGGCTGCACGTCGAATGGCCCTAACCGGGTGACCCACCTATCGGGCGCTGTAAAAAGACCCATCGGCACAAACGCAACTATCGTCACAAGGCTTATCACGAGCGCCGTCGGCTCACGCCGCAGTTTTTCCAAAATGGCTGGGACGACGTGATGAACCAGCGCGACGATCCCGTCAAACGCGAGCAAAACCCAGAGGAACCACGCCGCCCCGATCAGCCAACCGTCGGTCGTGAAGTACCGGATCCAGTAAGGCGTAGGCGAATCGTGCTTCGCCATGAGATACGAAGGCCAAAAAGCGAGGGGCGAGAGCAGGAACGCGGAGACGATGAACGGAACGCCCAACCGCCGCAGCCGCGATACAAAGAATCCGGCGCTTCCTTTGCGGTCCAGTCCGGGGAATACGAACAATCCAGAAATCAGGAACAGCAAGGGGATCGTAAACAAATAGGCGAGCGAGAACGGCCAATCCAGCGCCGGCCAGCGATGGGGATCAACCACCGGCACCATGGAATTAACGTAATCGTACGGATTGTATCTGCTGAAGGATGTATAGGCCAACGCTGCGTGGATGAAGATCACCAAAATGACAGCAAACGAGCGGAGAGAATCCATGGCGATGTCGCGTTCTACGGGCAGGGGTGTTTGCTTTCCATGGTTCATGACCATAAAGGGTGCCTCCTTTACCGGTTGGGTGATGTGTTGTGTGGGTGCGTTTCAGATTTAGGGTAGTGCGCCGCGCAGTGCGCTACTGGCGGCCTAAAGGCCGGTAATGAGGGTGATTTTTCGTGACCGCGCTGCGCGCGGTCACGAAAAATCACCGCTCAAATCGCGGCTTCAGCCGCACCTGACAGGCGGTAGCCAGATTGCCCTTTTTGTGAAACGCCCCCCTGTTGTGTAATTGATTTGCAGATTTTCGCAAACACGGTTATAATATCACCATAGTCGCAAAAGCGTCAAGCGGGACGAGTATCCGGCAGACAACGACAGAGAATGGCGGTCACTGACTGAGAGCCGCCTCCGTGGAAGCAGCCATCAGCTTCCCAAACCCGGCGAAAACCCCCCGCGAGCGAGGTCTGGAAAGGATTCTCCCAGTAAAGACCTTCGGGTAAGCCCGTTACAGCCGTCGAGTGCCGAATGACTTCATTCGGAACTTGGGTGGAACCACGCAACGCCCCGCGTCCCAAGAGATGCGGGGCGTTTTTGTTTGTGGAGAAAGAAGAAATGAGTAATGAGTAATGAGTGACTAACACTCAGCACTCGTTTCCAATTACTCATTTCCCATTTCTCATTACTCTTTACCCTATTCTAAGGAGGTAACACCATGAACGCTACAAGTTCCGCTGACTATCACGACAGTCAATTGTACCGGATTCGCCACTCGGCGGCGCACATGATGGCCGCTGCCGTGTTGGAGATGTTTCCCGACGCCGGGATCGCCATTGGGCCGCCCATCGAAAACGGCTTCTACTACGACTTCGACCTGCCGCGCGCGCTCACCCTGGAAGACCTGGAGCAGATCGAGGCGCGGATGCGAGAATTGATCGCCGCTCGACACGACTTCGTCTACCAGGAGATCAACGCGGAGGACGCGCGCGCGCTATTCGCCCATCAGACCTACAAGCTGGAATTGATTGACGGCATCCTGGCCGGCGGCGTGGACGAGGACGGCAATCCCGTCAGCGAGGCGCCGAAGCTCTCCATCTACAAGAGCGGCCCGTTCACGGACCTGTGCCGGGGGCCGCACGTCGCCAACTCGCGGGAAATCAACCCGAAGGCCATCAAGCTGCTCAACGTCGCCGGGGCGTACTGGCGCGGCGACGAGAAGCGCCCGATGCTGCAACGCATCTACGGCACGGCGTTTGAGTCGCCCCAGGAGTTGAAGGCGTACCTGGACTGGCTGGAAGAGGTGAAGAAGCGCGATCACCGGCGGCTGATCCGCGAACTCGACCTGGTCTCCTTCCACGAGGAAGCCGGGCCGGGGCTGGCCTACTGGCATCCGCGCGGCGCGATCATGCGCAAGGAGATCGAGGACTTCTGGCGGGATCGCCACATTGAGGGCGGCTACGATTTTGTCTACACGCCGCATATCGGCAAGTCGTGGCTGTGGGAAACGTCCGGCCACCTCGACTTCTACAAGGAAAGTATGTACTCCTCGATGGACGTGGACGGGCAGGATTACTACATCAAGCCGATGAACTGCCCCTTCCACATCCTGATCTACAAGACGCGGTTGCGCTCCTACCGCGAGCTGCCCCTGCGCTGGGCCGAACTCGGCACGGTCTACCGCTACGAGAAGAGCGGCGTGCTCCACGGGCTGATGCGCGTGCGCGGCTTCACGCAGGACGACGCGCACATCATCTGCACGCCAGAACAAATCGAGGGGGAGGCGCTGCGCGTGCTGCGCTTCTCGCTGGCGCTCCTGCGCGCTTTCGGGTTCGAGCAGATCGAGGCCTATCTCTCGACGCGCCCGGAGAAAGCGGTGGGCGAACCGGCGCGGTGGGAACAGGCGCAGGAATCGCTGCTGCGCGCCATCAATGCTGAGGGGCTGGTCTACCAGATAGACGAGGGCGGCGGTGCGTTCTACGGCCCGAAGATTGACCTCAAGATCAAGGACGCGCTGGGCCGCGAGTGGCAGTTGACGACGATCCAGTTCGATTTCAACGAGCCGGAGCGATTCGATATGACGTATGTGGGCGAGGACGGCCTGGAGCACCGGCCTTACATGGTGCATCGCGCGCTGCTCGGCTCGCTGGAGCGCTTCTTCGGCATCCTGGTGGAGCACTACGCCGGCGCGTTCCCGGTGTGGATTGCGCCGGAGCAGATGCGCGTCATCCCCATTGCCGACCGGCACATCGAGTACGCGAAGCAGGTGGAAGATCGGCTGCGCCAGGCGCACTTCCGTGTCAGCACGGACGTGTCAACGTCACGGATGAACGCCAAAATCCGCGAGGCGCAGTTGATGAAGGTGCCGTACATGCTCGTCATCGGCGACAAAGAGGTGGAATCAGGCGCGGTCGCCGTGCGGCTGCGCAGCGGCAAAGACCTGGGCGCCATGCCGCTGGCCGACTTCGTGGCGTATGTGGAGAAGGCGGTGAGCGAGAAGGCGCTGGAGTAAGCGGATCAGCGGATCAGTGAATCAGCGAAAAAGCGAGTGGGGGATTGCCCTCACTCGCTTTTTTGTTGGAAACCTGCGAACGAATTCGCAGGCTGATACGGAAAACCCGTTGAAACGGGTTAAAAACTAATCCGGTGAAGGTAAGTTGAGTGCGTTTCTAACGCACTTTTCATAGCAGCCGATGGTTTCAACCATCGGGGCGGTTAGCCGTTGCGTATCACCATCGGCAAATAGACCTTTTGCCACTCACCCAGAGCTAACAAGGCGGTGTTGTTGGTCAGATCGGCTTCGGGGGCAGGGGTGTAAATTCTAGCAGTCAGAGCGAAGGCCTGTCCAGTCTGAACGGTAGACGTATACCTGGCCGTGACGGTAATTGTGCCCGTGCTTCCGGGGCCTAGGGCGCGAACGTCCCATACGAGGGGGACATCGGGCCGGGTGGTGACGCCTGCCAACGCGCCCGATGTCATCCAGGTAGGCGCCGTGATGAACGCCGGCAAGGTATTTGTGAGGACCACGGCGCGGGCCGGGGCGGTTCCATGGTTGGCGACGGTGAGAGTGTACGTCATGAGGGTGTTGGGGATGACCGCCGACGGGCTGTGCAACGCCATCGTCAAGACCAAATCAGGCATATCGCCAGAAAATACCAGGACGCGCGACGTGAACGGGGCGAGGGGCTGGTCAGCGACCACCTCCATGTGGCCAAGGTCGAAGTAGCGTCGGTAACCGAGATCAAGAATCTTGGCAGTGGGCGTGTCGTTGTAGAAAATGCGCGCCAACGGCGGCTCACCGGGCGCCTGCGTGTACCAGGTCTCGTGGGAATTTGCGTCCAGCCCGCTGTAACTTTGCCACTCGGTCAGCGTTTTGCTGCCATCCACGTTGATGGGGGCGGCCATGTAAGGTTGGAAGAAGTAGTTGTTGTCAGACGTGATGAGGTGGGCACGTTCCGCATCCAAAGTAAAAATGTTTTCTGCGCTTCCGACGACCACGTTGCTGCTCAGCTCCACGCGCGTGGAATTCCCGGAAAGCGCGATTTGAGATGACCAGGGGTATCCCAGGCCGTTGTGGAAGAGCGTGTTGTTAGCGGCGTTGCCGGTGGAGTTTTGGTAGAGGATACCGGCGGCCGTCGCACTGACCACCGTATTCATCCCAATAGTAACATCCCGTGAATAGTTATCAATATAGAAGCCGAAGCCAAACAGCGGTTTGTAAGTCTCATGACACCCATCGGTATTCCCTCTCGTCTCGATAATCATGTTGTACCAGAAAGCCACCAAATACACCGGGGTGTCCCCCAAACTGTCGCGCCCGAAAGTGCGAATACCGCCACAGTCGCCTTTAGCATAACAGGCTTCATGGATGACATTCCGTTCAAAAACGTTCATAGAGCCGAATACATCTATGCCATTGTAGCCAATGCGCTCCAATCGGTTATAGGCCACGAGGTTGTTGTTGCCGGAGTCGGCGCTCTCATCTACCTTGATGCGGATGCCGTCGCCATCTTCCGTGCAATTGCCGCCGTAACTCCAGGGCCCCTCCGCATCACACCCCATTCCCGCCGCGCCTAGATACTCGATTCGGCCCACGTCCCGGATGACGTTGCCCTGAATCGTGGAGTTTTTGGTATAGGAGTCAATACCCCGGCTGTTGGCGCGCTCGATCACGTTGTTCTCCACTGTCATGTGATTGCCGCCGCGCCAACCGTCGGCGCCATCTTTGGGGGCGTACACCCACGTTGCCAGGTTGATGCCGATGCCGTCTACGTCGCTGATAGCGCAGTCGCGCACGGTCACGTTGCTGTTTTCGTAGTCACGCAGATTGGTGGGCGTCGTTACGCCATGCCGGAACCACCGGCGGATGTCCAACTTTTCAACAATGACGTGAGCAATCTCATCGCCCAAATCCTCGCCCAGGATAACGCCGCCCCAGTCGCGATCGTCGTTGCGCAGCACCACGGAGCCTTCCACCTGATTGTCAGCCGGCGCCGTAGCGGTGTAGAGATAGACCTGCTGCGTCGCCGCGTCGTAATACCATTCACCCTCGCGGTCAAGCGTCCCCAGATGGTTGTTGAGGAAGTAGCCCCAGCCGGTGCAACCGTCCCAACAGTCGTTGCTCTCACTGAAAGTGAGCGTCGTTCCCGACGTATTCGTCACCTTGCGGTTGAGGATGTACCAGCGCATCCCCCGGATGTGCGCCACCGCGCCGTTCCAATTCCGCGCGGGCAGTTCGTTGTCGCGGATTTGCGCCGATCCCGGCTGCGCGTCAATGGTGGCATATCCGGCGTCTCCCTCGTCGAGGTTGGGCCAGCGGCCCATCGGCAGGCGCGTGGCGTCGCGGAAAAGCTGGTTGACGCCGTAGGCAAACTTGCCCGCGTTGCCGCCCGCCGCCAGATTTGCCAGGTAGAGATTGGCGCCGGCCGAAGTCCAGCCGACGATGGGCTGCGCGCCGGAAAGCACCGGTGGCGTCGCACACCCGGCAGGATACGCCCCAAACGTGATCGGCGCACTCGCCGTGCCGGAGCGGGCGATGACGAGCGAGTCGGCCCGCCACACGTCGCCGCACTTGAACAGGACGCTGTCGCCGGGTTGTAGCGCCATGCCGTTGACGTGGCCGATGGTCGCAAACGGCGTATCCGGCGAAAGGCCGTTGTTGGCGTCATTGCCGGACGTAGAGACGTAGTAAGTCTGCGCCTGCGGCGCGGCTTGCACCGGCCCGGCAATTGGTAGCAGCAAGGCTACGAGCAAAAAGAATGTGAGTCTGTGGTTCATGGGTATCCTCCTGTTGTATAGTTGTCAAACTGGAAAGCGAATCTGGCTCACCTGGTTTAATCCACCCTCGTTCGCCATTGGAAATCGGTAGCCCCTCCAAGCACGTCGCGTATGTCCCATAACACGGAACCATCCGTCAATCCCAGCAGGAGATTCGTTTGATCGGCAGTCTGCCAATCTTTTTCAAAGTACAAAAAGGCGGAGCCATCCGGCGCCCATTCGATTTGACCGGAACTCCGTACATCCCAGGTGCCATTTGAAAAATAACATGCCGTGGCCGGCAGCGGTGAAATCAGACTCAAGCCACTGCCATCTCTCCCAATTGCGTAAATTCCTGAACATAGCGCCGGACTGTCCACACACTGCCGGTTGCTGAAACCAATCTGACCATCAGGCAAATCGTGAAGGTATGTCGGCCACACCGAGATGGGCCAGGTTTCAGAAAGGATCGTAGTTTCCTCAAGTGTGTTCTCTGTCAAAACCTGGCGTAAACGAGCGATTGCATACCTTGAATCGGGAACTGGGTTAATAAAACTCGACAACACATAATCGCCGTTTTGGCTCCATCCATAGTCGCCATCAAAACCGCCATAGTAATTGGTGTCAGGAACAGGTTGTGTCTCTCCGGTAAAGGGATCCATCACCGCAGTGTAGCCACCCTCATAGCAACCAACTCCAATCATCAACCAGCGCCCGTTGGGTGACCAGTTTTCAACATTCCAGACACGGCACCATCCTCCCTTGCGTATGTAAGGGTGTTCGGCCAGCAAGCGCGCCGGGCCTTTGGCGGTGTCTGCCAGCCACACACCGCGCCCGTCGGAGAAGGCAAGGGTTTTACCATCGGGGGAAAGCGCGAAGCCACTACATTCTATCCTGATGAGATCCATGTCGTTTGCGTAAATAGCACAATATCCCAGTTCCATTTCCAGGTTGAAGTTTTGCACATCCAGGGACATAAACATACCCTGTCCCATCTCGTCTGATTTTGGCGCGGCGATGGTTTGCGTCAGCCCCGGCGCTTTGCCGTCGGTCGTGGGCAACCGATTGGGGGCGAAGTAGACGACGTAGCGCCCATCCGCGGTGATGTCGAAGTTAAATCCGGTTGGCTCAACCCTTGTGCTTATGGGCAGGGTGATGGCGGTAGGTTGGGTTAAATCGCGGTATACCAGACTGGCAGGGGATTCCAGGGAATCAAAAAAACACGTAAACCAGATGCCGGCCATCCGGCGTCACCCGGTATTCGGTCACGCCAAATGGCGGAAATCCCCGCGTTGGACTGGAGAGCTTCCTGTGATTTCCACTCTTCTGTTCCGGCGCGGCCACGATGAGGTCGAAATCGCCGCCGGCCTGCGGCCACCGCCACAGGCTGCCCTCGCGGATGAAGTAGAGATCGGCGGGCAGGGCGGGGAGCGGCTGAGAGACCGGCGCCGCCTCGGCCGGAAAAGCCGGGGTGGGCCAGGGTGTAGGCGTCCAGGTGGGCGAAGGGGGAATGGAAGTGGACGGTGGGGCAGGGGTAAAAGTGGGTGGGGCTGTGAGCGTGGGGGGCAGCGCTGTCGGCGGCGGCGAGACCGGCGTGGGCAAAGGGCTGGTCGCCGGAACCAAGGCGTCGCGCTCGACAATCCCCACTGTGCAGGCGGTCAGACATAGACAGAGCAACAAGATTAAGCCTAACGATTTTATCATCAAGGAGCTCCTTATTGAGATTCTTCTGCTTGCTTTTCTTTCTCCAACTGCTCAAAGTACGCCCGAATCTGCGTCGCCAGCACCTTAGAAATGCCCTCGACTTCCATCAACTCCTCCACGCTTGCCTTCTGAATCCCGTCCAGCGAGCCGAAGTGCCGGAGCATGGCCTTACGCTTGACCGGGCCGATGCCGGGAATCGCGTCAATCTGCGAGGCGAGGCCGCGTTTGGCGCGGCGCTGGCGGTGGTAGGTGATGGCGAAACGGTGCGCCTCGTCGCGGATACGGCGCAGCAGCAGGATGGCCGGCGCCGCCGGGTCAAAGCGGATGGACAACGTGCGATCCGGCTTGAAAATCTCCTCGTGCTGCTTCGCCAGGCCGACGACCGGGACTTTGTCTTGCAGCTCGAAGGCTTTGAGCACCTCCACGGCCATCCCCAACTGGCCTTTGCCGCCGTCCACCACCAGCAAATCGGGGAGTTTGCTCCATCCCTGGCTGCCGCGTGTCCCCTTGAGTTCGCCGCTGTTGATGCGCCGCCAGCGGTC
>JAKQHY010000039.1 GCA_029555965.1 Chloroflexota bacterium
GTTGGGGATAACTTCCGGGTCGCCGCCGGAATCAAACCAGTAAACGTTATCGGGGAACAGGCTGCGCTCGCTGTAGCGCGCCACCAGATTGTCGGGCGACGAGTAGGCGCCTTTCATCTCATTGAAGACCACGCCCTTGTAGGTCAGCGGCGCGTCGAGGCTTTCCAACTCATAGTGCCAGCCTTCCTGCTGCAACATTTCGGGCGTGATGCGGGGATAGAACACCGCGTCCAGGTACACATCAATCAGGTTGTAGAAATCCTGCACGTTCTGGCTGGCGACGGGATAGACCGTCTTGTCGTTGAAGGTGAAGGCGTTAAGGAAGGTGTTGAGCGAGCCTTTCGCCAGCTCGATGAACGGCTCTTTGACCGGATACTTGCGCGAACCGCACAGCACCGTGTGCTCCATAATGTGCGGCAGCCCGGTAGAATCGGCGGGCGGCGTGCGGAACGCCGCGCCGAACACCTTGTTCTCATCGTCGTTCTCCAGCGACAGCAGTTCCGCGCCGGTGGCCGCGTGCCGGTACAGCCGGGCGCGCGTGTTCAACTCCGTGATCTCGCGCTCGGCGACTAATTCAAATCCGTGTAAAAGTGTCATTTATTTCACCTCTTGGTTATAGGGTAATGGGTAATGAGTAATGAGTAATGAGTAACTCGACCCATTACTCATTTCTCATTACTTGATCTTCAAAAATCGGCAGCGGCTCCCCCAGCACGGGGACAGGACGCTGGATGTAGACGTCCCACCACGCGCGCCAGAGGGCCGGGACTTCGCGGGCAACGTACAGGAGGAAGAAGCGGCGCCGGTAGAGCTGGCGGTCGGCGGTGTAGCCGATGGCTTTCACGTCCAGGGCGCGGCAGGTTTCGAGGGCGCGCGGCAGATGGTAGCGCTGCGTCACCAGGATGACATCGTCCACCTGGAAAATGTCGCGGGCGCGGTAGCAGGTGTCGTAAGTGCGCCGCCCGGCGTAGTCCAGCACGATGGCCTCGCGCGGGACGCTCTGCTCCAGCGCGTATTCCAGCATTTTGGCCGGCTCGTTGTACTCCACAACGCGGTTGTCGCCGCTGAAGAGCAGCTTTTCCACCCGTCCGGCGCGGTAAAGCTCAATCGCGGCGTCCAGGCGATCCTGCAAGATCGCGCTCAACGCGCCGTTGGGCCAGTATCCCGCTCCGAACACCACCGCCACCCGCTTGCCCGGCACGATGACCAGGTCGCTCTTCTGGTAAATGTCCTTGCCGAATCGCCCCGTGAACGTCCACAGCGTCCACGCGGCAATAAGAAACAGCAGCGCTCCCAATCCGTATAATGTCCCACGCACCGCCCGTATCCTGAAGATGGCCTTTACCCGCGATACCAACCGGGTCGGGATAATGCGCCTGCGGGCCGCGTGGTTCTTCGCGCTATTTTCGTCACTCATTAGATCTTGCCTATGAACAGGTAATCCATTTCAGAAATAACAACACAGCCAACAGTGCGATGGCACTGATACCACCTGCTCCAGCCGCCCTTTCGTAATCTGGATTAAAAATTGGTTCGCCCTTGTATTCCTTAAATACATACCGCTTGGGCCACAACTTGGTCAGTCCCCATTGGATGACCAGAGTTGATGAAAACCAAGTAATATGCACCGCAACGAACACCCATACCATACGTCCCACCAGGTAGGCAATAGAAACTTTGCTCTGGCATAAATTACTGGGAACAAACAAGTATTCTGTCAAAATTCCTGAAATAATCAACCAACTGCCCAACACCAAAGCAAGCAAGACCGCAACATTCAAGGCAATGAGAATTATTTCTAATAGTTTACCAATAATTCGAACAGCTTTCTTATACCACAGAAAGCCACCGCCCAGGTCACCACCACTCACAATCCTGCCAGATTGTATACTTTGTTGATCCGCTGCCCCACAGTCTCGCTCACTCGCTTTTTCGCTCATTCGCTGATTCGCCAATTCTCACGGCCTCTCATCCACCCCCACCCACAACAGCGCGCCGATCGTCTCGACCGCCGCCGCGTCGTTGCCCCACACCAGGATGACGTCCCTGGCGGTGCGGCGCAGATAGATCGCGCCCAGCCGCCCGTCCCACCACTGGCCGGCCGGGAGGCTGTCCGGCAAGACGCGCGTGTACACCGGGCCGGAGAGGAAGGCTTCCGGCAACGCTTCCACGATTTGAGTGTAGAAGCGCGCCGCCGCTTTGGCCGAATCCCACCGGGTTTGCAACACTACCACGTCGCGGCCTTCGGGGCCGCCCCACACCTGAAGCAAGTCGCCGCCCCAGTCGGAGGCGTCGGCGGCCTTGCCGTTGCGCCATTCGAGCAGCGCCAGCTCCAGGAACGCCTCGCCGAGAGTGTCTTCCAACGTCAGCGCCCAATCTTTGCCCAGGTCGGGCGCGAGGGGCGGCAGGGTGAGGGGCATTTCACCGCTGGCGTACCGCTCCGGGTGGAGCAGTTGCTCGGTGGAGCGTGGCGGGCGCTGGATCGCCTCGTCCAACGCCGCCGCGCCGCCCTTCTCGTGAAGCGCCACAGCAAATCCCTCGCCGACATCCAGTGAAAGACGCGCAAGGCCGTTCAGCAAGGGATCGTCCACCGACCAGGCCGGCGTCCAGGCGTCGGCGACGGCGTCGCGCAGCGTTTTGGCTTTCGCCGCGTTGGACGCGAGGTTGGCGCGCAGCAGGACGGACAGCATAGCGTCGCCATCGCCCACGGCCAGCAGCGCCAGGCGGCGATCCAGCGTGGGGGCTTCGGCGACGAGCGCGGGCAGGTCGCCGTATTGGTCAGGGATGGCGCGGGCGTAACCGAAAGCGATCTGCGCGTCGAGAATGGCGCGGTCAGCGGCCCAATCCCGCCGCAGGTACAATTCTTCCGTTTCGGCAACGTAAAGCGCAGCGCACCGCTTGGCGTAGGCCTCCGCGTCCACGGTCAGGTCATCCCACCACCACAGGCGCAGTGCGCTCAAGAGAGGACGCAATTCCAATGCCAGCGGCGGGTCGGTTTCCGAGCGTTGTTCATATACGGCGGACAACTCATGGACATCCACCAACGTCAGGGGCGTGGTCCAACGCGGCCATACCCCACGCGCCCCGGCAATTTCAGCGGCGATGGCGCCGGACTCGGCAATGTCGAAGGTGGGAGTGGGCATGGGGGTGAATGTTGGCGAAGGCGTGGGCGTCAGAGTGGGGGGCGCTGTTGGGGTGAACGTTGGCGTAATACCGGGGGTGGGGGTGGGCAACGGCGAGGGTGTGCTGACAGTGGTAAGGCGCAGGGTCTGCCAGACACTCCAGCCAAGCAGGCTGAATACCACAATCACACCGACGGCCAACCCCGCCAGGATGCGTTGCTGGGCGACGGTTAGCGCGCGATACCAGCGCAAGCCAGCGCCTCCCTCTGGATGCGGAGTACGTCGCGCGCACCGTCCGCAGCCACGTCCAGCAGCGCGTTGAGCATCCCACGCGGGATGGGGGCGCCCTCGGCAGTCCCCTGCACTTCGATAAAGTCCCCGGCGGCATCCACCACCACGTTGAGGTCCACTTGGGCGGACGAGTCTTCGGTATAGGCCAGGTCGCTGAAAATCTGGCCGTCTACCACGCCAACGCTGATCGCAGCGACCGGCGGCAGAAGCGCCTCCGGCGGCACAACGCCTTCCGCAATCAATCGTTGAACGGCCAGAGCCACCGCCACGTAACCGCCATTGATGGACGCCGTCCGCGTGCCGCCGTCGGCCTGGAGCACGTCGCAATCCACGATGAGGGTGCGCTCGCCCAACAAGGTCAGGGCGACGGCACGGCGCAGGCTGCGCCCGATGAGCCGGCGAATTTCTTGCGCCCGCCCGCCGCTGATATGCTCGCGGCCCGTGCGGGTGTGGGTGGACGCCGGCAGCAGGGCGTATTCCGCCGTCAGCCAGCCTTTGCCGCTCCCCTGCTGCCAGCGCGGCACGCCCTCCTGCACCGATACGGTACACAGGACGTGGGTTTCTCCCATTCGCACCAGTGTGGAACCATAGGGGTGGCGCACCGGCGACAATTCAAAGGTCAGTGGGCGCACTTCGGTACAATCTCGACCATCTAGGCGCATAAAGTCTCCTATGAATAGCGAATAGCGAATTGCGAGTTAGGAGTTGTGAGTTAGGAATGACGGTTGACGTTTGATGCAACACGCCTTTGTTATTCTAACACGGGAATGACTTGCGGCAACCGCGCGGGGAGGGTATTTGCTGCAAACCATTCCCGTGCTAGAATGGACTTACTCAATCAGGGATGGAGATGGGAACTGTGAACACGGAGCGTTTCAAAAAGTTCGTCATTCTACACTCCAATGATATGCATGGCGATTTTGTTGCGGAAGCGCAAGGCGCGCCGGGGAATTTAATCGGCGGGCTGGCGTTGCTTTCCGGGTACATCAACAAAGTTCGCCGGGAAGAAGCGCACGTGCTGTACACCATCTCCGGCGATATGCTCCAGGGATCGCTCATTGATGTTGAGTCGCGCGGCATTTCCACCATTGAGATTATGAATTATCTGGCCCCCGATGTAGTGGCGCTCGGCAATCACGAGTTGGACTATGGCCTTCCCCATCTGTTGTTCCTGGAAAAGATGGCCAACTTCCCCATCGTCAACGCCAATTTACACATTAAGAAATATCACAAGCGGTTGATGCAGCCTTACGTGATCTTGCATGTAGACGGATTCGACATCCTCTTTATCGGCATCATCACTGAAGATGTGCTGCACCAACTGCGGCTGGACAGCGACATCGCCACCTTTGTGGGCGTGGAAGACGCCAGCGTGGAAATCGGCAAAATCTGCAATGCGTACAAAAATGAGGATATTGACCTGACCGTTCTCCTCACACATATTGGCTTTGAGGCCGACAAACGGCTGGCGGCGCTGCTCAAGCCGGAATGGGGTGTAGACCTGATCATCGGCGGGCATACCCACACCATCCTGGAACAGCCGGTAGAAGTCAATGGAATCCTGATCACACAGGCCGGCGTCGGCACGGATCAGATCGGGCGGTTTGACATTATTGTGGATGATCAGACCAACAGCATCGTCGCCTGGAAATGGCAATTGATCCCCATCCGCCCTGGCGTTGCAGAGCCAGACACCGGATTGCAGAAGTTCATTGATGCATACCAGGAAAAGCTAGACAGCCGCAATCAGACCATCATCAGCCATCTGACCCGCAAACTGACGCATCCGGGCCGCGACCGCGAAACCGAACTGGGCAATCTTTTTGCCGACATCCTAGCGCAATGCACCCACGCGGATGTGGCGTTCGTCATCAGTGGGTCCTTACGTGCGCCTGAGTTAGGCCCGCCCATTACCCTGGGCAGCCTCAAACGTGTTTTCCCCTACGATGGGCCGATATACAAGGTGACGCTTACCGGCGCGCAACTCAAACAGATTTTCCGCTTTAACCTGGCGCCGGCCGAACGTCAGCGGCGACTTTTGCAGGTCAACCGGAGCGTCCGGGTGATATACAGCGATACGCGCCACGATCTGGTCAGTTTGACCCTCCATGGCAAGCCGGTGCAAGATGAGACGCATTACACCCTCAGCCTGCAAGAGTATTACTACAAAAATGCCCCCGTGCGCCTGGGACTTTCCATTGAGGAGCTTAACGCGGTTGCCCCGGCGCGCGTCGTCACCACGTCCGCGCAGGATGTGATTGAGGAGCATCTGCGAATTCACCAAAAACTGACCAGTCAGGTCGAAGGGCGCATTATCATTCAAGCGTAGGTTCGTAAAAGAATTTTTCTCAACGGATTCAACGGAATTTAACGGATTCTCAAGACTTTGGACTTTGGACTTGAGACTTTGGACTATTTTCAAGGGAATTCATCATTAACCGGGATTCACCAGCGGTTGGATGAAAATTTCACGCAAAGACGCCAGGCTCGCCAAGTTCTCGTTTTTTACTTTGCGCCTTTGCGCCTTTGCATGAAACAGTCTTTATTTTCAGAGGAGAATTCATCATGGATACTGTTATCCTACCGTGGCTTGCAGCCATCCCCAAAGTTGAACTTCACCTGCATCTGGAGGGCGCGATCCCGCTGGACGCGCTGTGGCAATTGGTGCAGAAATACGGCGGCGACCCGGAGGTTCCCACGCCGAACGCGCTACAACAGCGATTTGTCTATCGCGATTTTCCGCACTTTATCCAGACCTGGATTTGGAAGAACCAGTTTTTGCGGGAATATGCCGATTTTACGTTCATCGCCGAGGCGGTGGCGCGCGATCTGGCCCGGCAGGCCATCGTCTACGCCGAAGTCTTCTATTCTCCGTGGGAACACGGGCTGAAGGGGTTGACGCCGCAAGGGATCACCGAAGCGGTGCGTGCAGGATTGGCGCGGGTGGCGGGCGTCGAAGTCGCGCTGGTGGCCGACCTGGTGCGCGATGCCGGCCCGGCGGAGGCCGCGCGCACGCTGGAGCAAATCGCCGAGGTCAAGTCGCTGGGAGTGATCGGCATCGGCATTGGCGGATCGGAGCAGGCGCACCCGCCGGAGCCGTTCGCGGCGGTCTACGCGCGGGCACGCGAATTGGGCTTCCACACGAGCGCGCACGCCGGGGAAGCCGCCGGCGCGGCGAGCGTCTGGGGCGCGCTGCGCGTCTTGCAGGCGGAACGCATCGGCCACGGCGTCCGTTCGAAGGAGGACCCGACCCTGCTCGATTATCTGGCCGAACACCAAGTTCCATTGGAAATGTGTCCGGTATCCAACGTTTGCACTGCCGTCGTCCCGTCGTTGGAGGCGCACCCCATTCACCGCTACCTTGAGCGGGGTCTGCTCGTCACCGTCAGCACGGACGATCCCAAGATGTTCGGCAACGCGCTGGCCGAGGAGTACCTGCTGCTGCACCAACGCCTCGGTTTCACCCGCGCCGAGATCGAGACGCTCTTGCGCAACAGCATCCGCGCCGCGTGGCTGCCAGACGAACGGAAGCAAGCGCTGCTGGCGGACCTCAATGGATCGAACGGATTTTAACGGAAGAAATCTCACGCAAAGGCGCCAAGACGCAAAGAAGTAAAAAAACTTAGCAGCTTTGCGTCTTGGCGTGAAATCATTACGCTAGGAAGGAAACTCTAATGAACTTAACCGACATTGTCAGACGCACGGCTGTCCCGGAACCCTGGGCCGAAGGAGAGAATATCCCCTGGAACGATCCCGATTTCAGCGCGCGGATGTTGCAGGAACATCTGTCGCAGGAACACGATGCGGCCAGCCGCCGCTTCGAGAAGATTGACCGGCACATCGCCTGGATTCATACGTATGTGTTGGGGGAGAAACCGTCCACCATCCTCGACCTGGGCTGCGGGCCGGGGCTGTACGCCAGCCGGTTGGCGCAGCGCGGGCACACGTGCGTGGGCATTGACTTCGGTCCGGCGTCCATCGCCTACGCGCGCGCGCAGGCCGAACGCGAGAGCTTGGCGTGTACGTATCGGCTGGAGGACCTCCGCACCGCCGATTTCGGCGCGTTCCACACCGACTATGACCTGGCAATGTTGATCTTCGGCGAGTTCAACGTCTTCAAGCCGGAGGACATCCGCCACATTTTGCGCAAAGCGCACGCAGTGTTGCGCCCCGGCGGGAAGTTGGTGTTGGAGCCGCACACGTTCGCCGCCGTGGAAAACGAAGGCCGCCGCCCGCCAAGCTGGTATGCGACGCCGCACGGGTTATTTTCCGCGCAGCCCCACCTTGTTCTCACGGAGAACATCTGGGACGCGCAACGCGCCATCGCCACCACGCGCCATTACATTGTGGACGCCGCAACCGGCGCGGTGACGCGCCACGCCGCGAGTATGCTGGCCTACACCGACGCGCAATACCGCGACTTGCTGACCGAGTGCGGCTTCTCGGATGTCGCCTTCTACCCATCGCTGACCGGCAAGCCGGAGGAAGACGCCGGCTACGGCCTGTTCGCCATCACCGCGCGGCGGTGAGCGTCTCAGGGAGAAATTTGGACGCAGATTCACGCGGATTCACGCAGATAAGTTAAAACAGTAGTTACGCGGTTGTTTTCTTTAGACAGGATTTACAGGATTAACAGGATAAAAAAAGCGTCTATAGGGCCTTTCCTAATCCTGAAAATCCTGTTAATCCTGTCAAAAAATGGTAAACCGCGTAACTCCTGTTAAAAATCAGCGTTCAGCTGCGTTGATCTGGTCCCCTATCTTTTCACGGCTTACTCAGGAACGAGTCTTATGCATACCGATTATGTGATGCGCCAGGTGTCACTCTTCGCGGAGATGTTGGTCCGCATTTTGGGGTTGCGACGCCGACGGGAATACGCGGCCGCCGTAGACGCCATCGGCAATACGTTGGACATGTTGTTGAGACTGCCGCCCGACGCTCTGTCCACGTTTTCCGCCGCCGAATTGTTCCAACGGCTCACGTTCGTCGAAACGGCGGCGGTTGGGCGCGAGAAGTGCATCTTCGTCGCCGCGCTGCTCAAAGAGGCCGGCGACGTCTATGTTGAGCAGGAGAAGCTGGAGGAAGCCGCGCAGTTCTATTTGAAGGCGCTGCAACTGCGGTTGGAGCTGCAACTGTCGCTGCCGGATGAAGGGGGGAGCCACGCTCCGTACACACCGGATGTGACGGAGTTGCTGGCTAAGTTCGATCTGACCACGCTGCCGCTGGACACTTACAGTCTGTTGATGTTGTATTACGAACAAATCGGCGCGTTCAGCAAGGCGGAGGACGTGCTATTCGAGATGCGCGATGCCGCCGCCGACCCGGTCACGCTTGCTGAGGTTGTGGACATGGGGAGCGCGTTTTACCGCCGCCTGCAACAGCAAAGCGATGCGGCGCTCAGCGCCGGGAATTTGTCGCGGGACGAAGTCCAGGCTGGTTTGCGGGAACTCAAAACCGGAGGGGGCTAAGAATGATGACGGACAAAAAACTTCCGTGGATTATGCACATCCCCCCCGGCGTACTGACCAAAGCGTTGTACGCCTGGCTGCCCATCGTGGCCCTGTGGCACTGGCCGCCGGTCATTTCTGGACTGCTGCTGGCCTACCTGGGCCTCTCCATAACGCTGCTGCGGATGCAGCAGAACTGTATGCGCCGGCTCATTAAAGCCAACGCTCTGGATAGTGGGGAATTCATCTACGAGGAACGTTTGAAACTGCCGCTGCGCCCGCTCTTGCTGAATTTGCTGCTGGTCGTCGGTATTGGCGTGCTCGTTGGCGGTTTGCTGCGGGATCGCTTGATGCTTTCCGGCTTACAATGGGCCTTGTTGGTGATCGGCATGGTGGTCACCGAACAGTTCGTTTTGCTGTTGTGGGCGCCGGATCGCCACCTCGTTACCGAGGGTGGCATCTGGGGGGTGACGAGCACCCTCAGCTTTTTCATCAGACATGGCGCGATTGCCAGGGTGGAGGTTGTACAACCTTGCGCCCTGCCGCAGCGCTTCACGTATACCCTTTTCCCCATCAAAGTGCCGCTGGCGGTGTTCCTGTTGCCGGTGGACAAGGAAGGGTTCACGTGGTTCGTCAAGGAAGTTGTGCTGATCCCCCAGGATGCGGAACGGCTGTTGGCGCAATTCCCGCCCCATCTCCTCCACAAAAGTACAGATTGAAAGCCAGTGTCAAAAATCGCCAACACCCTCAAAGCCCGCTTCAAGGATTTCGATTTTTATCTCGTGCGGGGCGTCGCGCCCCACTATCGCCGGGGGATGGTGATCTTCTGGTGGTATGGCTTCCTTATTGCCATCTCCGCCGCCTTCATTGACAACTACGTCACGCTGTACGCGCTGGCCCTGGGCGCGACAAGCCTGCAAGTTGGCTACCTCTCATCCGCCTCCAGCTTTATGGGGATGCTCGCGCCGATTCCGGGCGCGCAGTGGGCCGCGCGTTGGGGCAAGCGCAAATGGGTGGTCGTCATCGCGTTTGCGCTGCGTCGGTTGATGGAGTTGCTGACGCTGATCGTCCCCTTCTTAGTCCCTGCCCAAACAGCGATTGTCCTCATCATCGTGCTGTTTGCCCTGCGCGCCGGCTTCGGCAACCTGGGGACGCCGCCGTGGAGTTCACTGGCCGGCGATCTGGTGCCGCTGGAGTGGCGCGGGCGCTATTTCTCCGGGCGCAAGTCGCTGATGGCGATGGCGTCGCTGTTGTGCGTGCCGCTGGCGGGCCAGGTCATCGAGTGGTGGGGACTGCCGCGCGGCTATCAGATCGCCTTTATGACCTCCATTGTTTTCGGGATCGCCGCCGTGACGTTTTACGCCTTCATCCCCGAGCCGCCGCTCAGCGCCGCCGCCCGACATGAGCAAAGTATCAATGCCTTTTGGAAGTCGCTGACCGAAAACCGGACGTTTCTGCTTTACACGCTCTTTTCGATGGTGTTTCACTTCGCCTGGCAGGTCAGCGGCCCCTATTTTGGCGTCTACCAGGTCACAGAGCTGGGCGCGACCCCGCAGATCGTCGGATTTATCAGCACCGCCGGGGCGCTCACACGGGTGTTCGGCCAACAATACTTCGGACGCGCGGTGGACAAGCGCGGCGCGCGGTGGGCGCTGATTATCGCCATGCTATTTGTCCCCATTCTGCCGTTTATGTGGTTCCCGATGACCAACGCCTGGCACGTTCTCTTCGTTACCATCCCCAGCGGATTCTTGTGGGCCGGCTACGAGATTGCCAATTTTAACCTGCAACTGGAACTGCCGATCCCCGAACGGCGCACGCAAGCCATCGCCGCTTACACCACCCTGATCGGCCTGGCGAATATCCTGGGGCCGCTGGCCGGCGGGGTCATCATTGAGACGTTGGGATACAAATGGAACTTCGGAATCTCCGGCGTGGGCCGTTTGATCGGCTGCCTGATGTTGTGGGCCTTGCTCAAGCCGTTTGCGCGCCGCCCGGCGCCATCCCCCAATTAGCAAATAGGGTGTAAAATGAACATGGAATAAAGGTGGGCACTGAAGGGGTAAGGAGTGGGTTCATGGCAACAGGGACTATTCAAAAAACCATCAACCTGTTCAAGAATGCTTTGGAGGGATTTAACGCCAATATCTCGTTAATACAATTGGAAAAGTTGGCGATTATGGTCCATCGCGCCATGACCGCGCAGGCGCGCTCTTTTCATACCCCGGAACACATCTTTGACCTGACCGATGGGGCCAATCCTTTACTGGCCCTGGCCGCGCTCTTCCACGACATTGTTTACTATCAAGTGGACGATGGGTTCACGCCCGAAATCCATGAAATCCTGACCCCCTATATCTTGGAAGAAACCGGGCGACTCTCCATTCGCCCAGAAGCCGCCGCCGATCCACTGTTGGCCCTGACGCTGGCCGTCTTTGGGTTTGAACCGGGACAAACGCTCTTGCCCACAAAGGGATTGAATGAGTTCCTCAGCGCGGTCGTGATGAATAAAAAGCTGGAGGGCATCATTGGCGTCACCGACTTGATTAAAGCCACGGCTTGCATCGAAGCCACGATCCCCTTCCGGCGTAGCGCGACGCCCCAGGAAAGCCCGCAGTACATTCTGGAACAGCGGCTGATTGCCATCAACGCCCAACAACAATGGGATATGCCGCTGGCAGAAATCAGAGAGACCGTCAAATGGGCGGCAATCTTTGCAAACAAAGATGTTGCGAACTTCTCGGAAGAGGACACCGGCAAATTTTTGGACAACACCTGGAAACTGATCCCGGAGACCAACCCCTCATTGCGGATGCGTGGGGTGTACTCGATCCGTAGTTACCGCGAAGCCCTGCAAAAAATGGAGGGGTTCTTACGTTTTCTCGACCCCGACGACATCTACGAATCCTACCGGGGCGCGCCGCCGGAAGGCGAGTATCAACGCATGGTGGCTCTGGCCTTCCGCAACGTCTACACCGGACGCGAATATTTAGCGATCAAGCTGCTCTCGGCGGCCCTTGTGGAAGCGCTGGCAAACATCACCGGGGGGGACGCGCCGGTGGCGCTGTTGATCGGCGAGATGGAGGGGGACGAGAACAACAGTAGCCTGGAAGACCTGCTGCCAGACATTGACGTTTCCCCCCAGGCGAAAGTGGGGTCCACCCTGTTTGGCCTGTTGGCGTTTGGTCGTTCCAGCGCCTCCAGCTTCGATATGCAAAATTCTCCACTGGCATTGTTTATCTACAAGTGTCTGGGAGCCGACAATGTGAAACTCTATCTGAATATCGCCCGCGAGATGTTCGACGGCAACCTGGAGCCGCGCGCCTTTTTGGATCAACTGCCTGTCGAATTGATTGTCCCTATCGCCAGAGCGTGCGCAGTGCTGGCAATCACGCGCAGCGCCGCGTTGAATGAATATGCTGCCGCCAGGGAGCGGATGGCGGCAACCACCGCAGAGGCCGCTGAGGACGCCGAGAAAGGATAAAATCTCGGCGTGCGCTGCGGTAAAATTCCAGCCTTTTGCGTAAATCCTGTGCGGAAAATCCCCATCCTTACCGGTAAACCCGGTTCGTGACGACGCCTGGAAAAAGAATCCCTCTAAAATCTGAAATACCCTATTGACAAAGACCCTATTCTGACGTAAAATGTAATCGGTTGCAGAAAACAGTTTCAGAGAACGGTTTCAGCAACCTATAGCAAGACAACTTCTTCACCCCAAAGGCCTAGAAATATGTCAGCCACCACCATAGCGGATGTTGCGCGTATCGCCAAAGTCTCCAAGGCGACTGTCAGCCGGGTGCTGGCGGGACAGAGTCAGTACATCCGCGCCGAAACCCGCCAGCGCGTTCTGGCGGCCATCGAGGAACTGGGCTACCATCCTAGCCACGCGGCGCGCAGCCTCAAGTCCAAGCGCAGTTGTACGTTGGGGATTGTGGGATACGGGTTGGAATTTTACGGACCGTCCTGCACCCTCTCCGGCGCCGAGGAGGAGGCCAGCGAATTGGGCTATACCCTGCTGCTGCACCTCATCCGCCAGCCGGAAACCAACAACGTCGCGGAATTGCTGGACGAGATGCAATCGCGGTATGTGGACGGTCTTATCTGGGCCGTCCCGGAAATTGGCAATAATCACGCCTGGCTCGAAGACCCGGCCTTTCAGCCTTCCGTCCCCGTCGTCTTTCTGAGCGCGGAGCCGCGCCCCAATCGTTTCGTGGTCGCGGTGGACAACTACGCCGCCGGGCTGACGGCGACGCGCCACCTGATCGCCGAGGGTTGCCAAAACATCGGTGTGATCACCGGTCCGCTGGACTGGTGGGAGGCGCGGCAACGCAAGTTAGGGTGGAAAGATGCGCTGGAAAGCGTCGGATTGCCGCGCAAGGAAGGATTCATGGCTGAGGGGAATTGGTCGGCCACCAGCGGCGAGCGCGGCCTGATGCAATTGCTGACCAAACACCCAGAGATTGATGGAGTATTCGTCTGCAACGACCGGATGGCCGTGGGCGCGTTGAAAATCGCGCGCGAAATGGGCCGCCGTGTGCCAGAAGACCTCGCCATCATCGGGTTTGACGATGTGCAGGACGCCGCATATTTTTATCCGGCGCTTTCAACGATGCACCAGGACATGATTGAAGTAGGCCGACGGGCAGTGCGGGAACTAAGCAAAGTGATTGAGGCGCAGCAGAACAACACACCTTATCCGCCCACTGCGCTGTTGTTGCAAGCGGAGATTGTGGTGCGGGAAAGTTCGCGGCGGCGCTAGGGCTGATTTCATTTGCAAGGAGACATTTATGAGCCAAGAAAAGTACACCATCGGGGTAGATTACGGCACCGAATCTGGGCGCGCAGTCTTAGTGAATGTAAAAACTGGTGAGGAACTGGCGACGGCCGTCCACCCTTACGGCGACGGCGTGATTGACGCCCATCTGCCCGGCAGCGACAAGCCGCTCCCTCCCGACTTCGCCCTGCAAAATCCGCAGGACTACCTCGCGGTGTTGCAGGAAACCATCCCCGCCGTGCTGCACGCAAGCGGCGTGGCGGCGGAAGATGTCATCGGCGTCGGCACGGATTTCACGGCCTGCACGATGCTGCCGGTCACGGCGGACGGCGCGCCACTCTGTACGCAGCCGGAATGGCGCGACAACCCCTACGCCTGGGTGAAGATTTGGAAGCATCACGCCGCGCAGCCGGAGGCGACCCAGTTGAACAAAACCGCGCACCAGCGCGGCGAGACCTGGCTCGACCTTTACGGCGGCAAGATTTCGTCCGAGTGGCTCATCCCCAAGATTTGGGAGACGCTGAACAAAGCGCCGGAAGTCTACGCGGCAGCGGAGCGCTACGTGGAGGCGGCAGACTGGATCGTGTGGCAGTTGACCGGCGCGGAGAAGCGCAACGCCTGCACCGCCGGCTACAAAGCAATCTGGCACAAGCGCAGCGGCTACCCTAGTGACGATTTCTTTGGGTCACTCGACCCGCGCCTGCGCAACGTGGTGGACGACAAACTATCGCGCGATATCTACCCCCTGGGGGCGCGCGCGGGCGGGCTGACGCCGACCATGGCCGCGCTGACGGGGCTGCGACCCGGCATCGCGGTGCCGGTGGGCAACGTGGATGCGCACGTCGCCGTGCCCGCCTCTACGGTGGTCGAGCCGGGACGGCTGGTGGCGATCATGGGCACGTCCACCTGCATCATGGTGTTGGGCAAAGAGGAACGCATCGTTGAGGGGATGTGCGGCGTCGTGGAAGACGGCATCATTCCCGGATTGTTTGGATTTGAGGCGGGGCAGTCGTGCGTGGGCGATCATTTTGCCTGGTTTGTGGACAACGGCGTGCCGCCCGCGTATCAGGCGGAAGCAGCGCAGCGCGGCCTGAACACCCATCAACTCCTTGAGGAGAAAGCATCCCGGCAAAAACCCGGCGAGCACGGCCTGTTGGCGCTGGATTGGTGGAATGGCAACCGCTCGATCCTGGTGGACGTAGACCTGACCGGGATGCTGCTCGGTGCGACGCTGGCGACCAAGCCGGAGGACATCTACCGCGCCTTGATCGAGGCCACGGCCTACGGCGCGCGGACCATCATCGAGGCCTTCACCGGCAGCGGTGTGCCGGTGAACGAAATCGTCGCCTGCGGCGGACTGCCGGGGCGGAATCGTCTGCTGATGCAAATCTACGCCGACGTGACCGGGCGGGAAATCAAGGTGGCCGGCACTGATCAGGCGGGCGCGCTGGGGTCGGCGATGTTTGCCGCCGTGGCGGCCGGCAAAGCCGCCGGGGGTCACGACACCATCTTCGAGGCGGCGCAGGCGATGGCGCACCTCCAGGAGGTTGTTTACAAGCCCATCCCGGCCCACAAGGCGGTCTACGATCAGCTTTACGCCGAATACGTCAAATTGCACGATTACTTTGGGCGCGGGGCCAACGATGTGATGAAACGCCTGAAGTCGTTGCGCCAGCAGGTGCTGGCAAAGAGCTAGAGGGTCTCCTCCTTGAGCCTTTCTCATGTGCCGCATGAGAGAGGGAGGCACTGGGTGTGTTTGGGCCCGTTTCTCAAGCCCAAACACACCTTATATTCCGATGCAGCATAAAGAGGGATCAAGGGGTCAGAAAAGGTTCGTGGTGGGGAAGAGAGGTTTCATCCCGGAGAAGCTTCTCCCCGTTAATTTTTGAGGTTCCAATCAGAAAATCAGGAGGTGGATATGAAATCGCGGATTTTGTACATTGTGTTAATTGCCAGTATGCTTTTGGGCCTGGCCGCGTGTGGCGGCGGGGGCGGCGGCAGCAAGAAGACCTACACCTACAAGGATATGGTGGTGGGATTCATTCAGACCGGTTCGGAGGGTGGCTGGCGCGCGGCCAACACCGCTTCCTTCAAGGAAACGGCGGAACAATTGGGCATCAACTTGAAGTTCTACGACGCGCAGAACAAACTGGAGAACCAGCTCTCGGCTTTCCGCAACTTCATTGCCGATAAGGAAGTGAACGTGATCATTCTCGCCGCGCTGGAAACGACCGGTTGGGAAGACGTGTTGAAGGAAGCGCAGAAGGCGGGCAAGGTAGTGGTTCTGGAAGACCGCCGCATTGACGCCCCCGAAGACCTGTACGCCACCTACATCGGCTCTGACTTCGCCGAGGAAGGGCGCAAGTCCGCTGACGAGATGTGCAAGCTGCTCGAAGGCAGTGCGTCCAAGAACGTGGTCGAACTGGTCGGCAACGTCGGTTCCTCCGCCGCCAAAGACCGCGGCCAAGGCTTCCGCGAGAAGATGGGCGCGTGCGGCATCAATATCGTCAAGAGCCAGACCGCTAACTGGGACGCCACCGAGGGCAAAGCCGTGATGGAAGCGTGGCTGAAGGAAACCACCGACATCCAGGGCGTGTTCGCGCAGAATGACGAGATGGGACTGGGCGCGGCGCAGGCCATTAAGGAAGCCGGCCTCGATCCGGGCGACGACATCAAGATTTTGACAGTAGACGCCACCGCGGGCGCGTTCAAGGCGATGGTCGCCGGCGACATCAACACGGTCGTGGAATGTAACCCGCTGCTCGCCCCCCAGGTTTACGAAGCGGCGCTGAAAGTCCTCAACGGTCAGGAAGTCCCCAAGTGGATTCCCTCCCAGGAAGGCGTCTTCTACGCGAAGGACGCAGAGACCATCCTGCCGACTCGCAAGTACTAGAACAGGCAAGTCATTTTTACAGTCCGGGAACTGTAAATCCCTTGAGGAGCGACGTTATCTGGACGTCGCTCCTCAAGAGTCTTTTTAGAACACACCGCCCACAAATATCCTCAACGGATTGAACAGATTAAACGGGAAAAAACTCCGTTGAATCCGTTGAGAAAAGCTTTTCATCCAACCACCGGTACACTGCCGGTTAATGATGAATTTCTCTATGATGGCATAAGTCTTGAAAGGTAGCCAACATGGCCGATTCCAGCTATATCGTAGAAATGCACGGCATCCACAAAATCTTCCCTGGGGTGCAGGCGCTTTCCGGCGTAGACCTGTTCATCGCTCCCGGAGAAATCCACGCCCTGGTGGGAGAAAACGGTGCGGGCAAATCCACCCTCATCAAAGTGCTGACCGGCGTTGAGAAGCCGGACGCCGGCAAAATTCTCCTGGACGGGGCAGAAATTGCGGTCAAATCCCCGCTTCACGCGCAGGAGTTGGGCATCAGCACGGTGTACCAGGAAATCAACCTCTGCCCAAACCTGACGGTGGCCGAAAATATTCTGATCGGCCACGAGCCACGCAATCGTTGGGGCAGCATTCAGTGGAAGGCGATGAACGCCCACGCGCAGCAGGCGCTCCAACGTCTGGACATTGCTATTGACGTCGCGCAGCCTCTGGGAACGTATTCTGTCGCCATCCAGCAGATGGTCGCCATCGCGCGCGCGTTGGAAATTTCATCCGCCAGGGTGTTGATCCTGGACGAGCCGACGTCCAGCCTCGACGCGCACGAGACGGCGCAACTTTTCCAGGTGATGCGCAAATTGAAAGATGCCGGCGTCGCCATCATCTTCATCACCCACTTCCTCGACCAGGTTTACGCCGTGACTGACCGCATCACGGTGCTGAGGAATGGGACGCTGGTGGGAACTTACGAGACCGCGACCCTTACCCGCCTGGATTTGATCGCCAAAATGATCGGGCGCAGTCTGACCGAACTGGACGAGATGTCCAAGATCAAGCGCGAAAGCCAGAAACACATCCACGGCGATGTGTTGTTGCAGGCGAAGGGTCTGGGATTAACCGGCGCGATTGCCCCCTTTGATCTGGAGTTGCACGCCGGCGAAGTGCTCGGCGTTGCCGGATTGTTGGGATCGGGCCGCACGGAAATCACGCATTTGCTCTTTGGGGTGGACAGACCCGACAGCGGTTCATTGGCGCTGGCGCAAAAAGAGGTCAAGCGCTATTCGCCGCTGGCTTCCATCGGGCGTGGCGTCGCGCTGTGCCCGGAAGACCGCAAGGCCGCCGGCATCGTGGACGATTTGACCGTCCGCGAGAACATCATCCTGGCGCTTCAGGCCAGTCGGGGCTGGTTCAAATATTTGGGCCTGCCGCAGCAGTACGAGATCGCCGATCGGTACATCGCCCTGTTAAACATCGCCACCCCCTCCGCCGACCAACCGGTCAAAAACCTGAGCGGCGGCAATCAGCAGAAAGTGATCCTCGCGCGGTGGCTCGCCACAAATCCCCAGGTGCTCATCCTGGACGAGCCGACGCGCGGCATTGATGTGGGCGCCAAGGCCGAAATCCAAAAGTTAGTGCTGTCGTTGGCCGAAGAAGGCAAGGCGTGCGTCTTTATTTCCTCCGAGTTGGAAGAAGTCCTGCGCACCAGCCATCGCATCGTCGTCCTGCGGGATCGGGAAAAAATCACCGAGTTCAGCAGCGACGTCGGCGAACACACCATCATGCAAGCCATAGCCGGGAGTGAGGCATGAAACCCAAAATCGCTTTCAACTGGAAAAAAATGATAGAGCATAAGCTCTTCTTCCCCTTCGTCGCCCTGGCGATCATCCTCCTCTTTGACCTGATCTTTATTCCGGGGTTTTTCCGATTGCAGACCAAAGAAGGCCACCTGTACGGCAACCTGGTGGACATTTTGCGCAACGGCTCCACCGTGATGCTGCTGGCCCTGGGGATGACGTTGGTGATCGCCACCGGCGGTGTGGACCTTTCGGTGGGCGCGGTGATGGCGATTGCGGCGTCCGTGGCTGCCATCCTGATGAACCCGGTCATCATCGGCATGAAACTGCCGCCCGACCTGATGAAATTTATTAACGATCCCAACTTCACCTACGCCCCGCTCTGGCAGGTCATCACAGTGACGCTGATTGTGGCGACGTTCTGCGGCATGTGGAATGGCTTGCTGGTCGCCTACGTCAAAATCCAGCCGATGGTCGCCACGTTAATCCTGATGATCGCCGGGCGCGGCATCGCGCAGCTCATCACCAATGGCGTGCGCATCCAGATTTTCTACGAGCCGTATGCCTTCCTCGGCAGCGGGTGGCTGATTCTGCCCTTCTCGCTCTACATCGTCGCCCTGGTGTTCTTGCTGGCCTCGCTCTTGACGCGCAAAACGGCCATCGGCCTGTTCATTGAGTCGGTGGGCGTGAACGCCCGCTCTAGCTTTTTCAGCGGCATTGACGAAAAGAAGATCAAGCTGCTGGCTTATACCTTCTGCGGCTTCTGCGCCGGCGTCGCTGGGCTGGTCGCCAGTTCCAACATCCGCACCTCGGATGCCAACAACATCGGCCTGAACTACGAACTCGACGCGATCTTGGCAGTCGTCATCGGCGGCACGCTGATGGCGGGCGGGCGCTTCTCCCTGCTGGCGAGCCTCATCGGCGCGCTGGTCATGCAGGCCACGACGACCTCTATGTATGCCTTCGGCGTCCCGGCCAACGCCGTGCTGGCGATCAAGGGCGTGGTGGTGATCCTGGTGATCCTCCTGTACTCGGAACAAGTCCGCAGTTTCATCCGGCGGTTCACCGCCCCGAAAGAGGCCCGATCATGATGCAAAAAATGAGCGCCTTCATTGCCAAAAACCAGCGATTCCTACCCATGTCGGTGACGGCCATCCTGTCCATCGCCGCCTACCTCGTGGGCGCGCTCCTCTATCCGGGGATGCGCGATGCGCAAGTCTTCTTCAACCTGTTCCGCACTAGCCCGTTTTTGCTGATCAGCGTCATCGGGATGACCTTCGTGATCCTGACCGGCGGCATTGACCTCTCGGTCAGCGGCGTCGTCGCCCTGACGACGGTGGCGGCCGCCGCGCTCCTGCGAGAAGGCTGGAACGCCTGGCTCGTCATGCTGCTGATGTTGCTGATGGGGATGGCCTTTGGCGCGACGATGGGCGCGTTCATCACCTATTTGAAAGTCCAGCCGTTCATTGCGACGCTGGCGGGCATGTGGGTAGCCCGTGGCCTGTGCTTCTTCATCAGCGACGACGCCATCGCCATCAACAATCCTGTTTACTGCCTGTTGGGGCAAACCATGCTCCTGATTCCCGGCTTCAGCGACCCCAAAACCCAGCAAGGCGCCTTTATCTCCCCCCTCGTGATCATCGCCTTTGTCGTTTTAGCCGTGGCGACCTACGTGGCCCACTACACCCGCTTTGGCCGCACTATCTACGCCATCGGCGGCAACGAAGGCCGCAACGAACAATCGGCGCGGCTGATGGGCCTGCCGGTGGACCGCACAAAAGTCCTAGTGTACACCCTCAACGGCTTCTGCTCCGCGCTGGCCGGCATTATCCTGAGCATCTACGTCTCGTCGGGACACGGCCTGTACGCGCGCGGCTTCGAGATGACGGTGATCGCTGCCGTCGTCATGGGCGGCACGATGTTGACCGGCGGTCAAGGGTACGTGTTCGGCGCGCTGTTCGGCGTCCTGATCACCGGCGTCACGCAAACTCTGATCCAGTTCAACGGCCAACTGAGTTCCTGGTGGACGAACATCGTCGTCGGATTGCTGACGCTCTTCTTCATCGGCGCGCAGAGTTTCCTGGCAACGCGGAAGGGCCGCCAGGTCGAGGCCGGCTCGCCAGAGGTGCAGCGCCGGCGGCGGATGCTGGTGTGGGGTGGCAGCGCGGTCGGCGTGATTGTCGTGGGAGCGCTCATCCTCGGCGCGCTCCTCAACCCGAAAGAAAACGGCGCGGTCGGAACAACGCCGACCGCCGAATCCGCCGTGTGCCAATTCCAGCCCACCTCGGATGAAGACGCCGACGCGCTCATCGCCGAAGGCGCAGTGCTGACCTACGAGCGCAACGGCGGGCCAGACTGTATTGACGAGTTGTTCGCCATCTACCCCGACGGGCGCATCATCGGCGTAGACGGCGCGCGGAACGTCGAGAAGCAGGCGACCGTCGCGGACGTCGAGACCTTGCTCGCGGGCATCCGCGATCAAGGGTGGTTCACGGATGAATTCTACAACACCTGGCACACACCGTGCGGTCAGTGCTTTGAATACCACATCACGGTTATCTATGAAGGCGAAGAAAAGCGCGTCACGGCGGTGGACGGCGGCACCGATGCGCCCGCCGCCTACTGGCAGGTCGTCTCCCGCATCAATGGCGTGATTCCTAAGTTCCCGGAGACGCCCTAAAGCCAAGACGATTTAGTTGATCATGATTTTTCTCAATGGATGCAACGGAATTTAACGGATATTTTTCCGTTGCATCTGTTCAATTCGTTGAGGTTACTTTCTGAGGATTTCTCATTTACCGGCGTTCACCAGCGGTTGGATGAAAATTTTGCCAACGATGGCGATAACGATTACGATTGCGATAACGATTTGCTATTCGCTATTTGCTATTTTCAGAGGAGAGAAAATGCATATCAAGAAAACTCTGATCCCCCTTCTGGCGTGTGCGTTGCTGAGCCTGGCCTGCAATTACATTGTCATCCCGGAATGTTGGGAAGCGGCGCGGCGCGCGAAGGGCGCCGGCTGGAGCGCGGTGGCAACGGAAGTCGGGTCATCCGAGACCGGGAACTTACGCATCACCCTCACCCTGCGGAATGACACCGGCGACTGGAGCGCCATGCAGGCCGCCGCCAAACCGGCGGCGCTCGTCGCGGACGGCAAGACCACCCCTTGCGACACCGTTTTTGTCAGCTCCGGCGGACATCGCCTCGCGCCAGGGTTCCAAATGCGGGGATACATTGCCGGGACTCAGGCGGATCAGCAAATCCAACTCATCTACGTAGAATGTCAGGGCGCCGCCGCCGCGCCGGGCGCCGTCCTGGCCGTGGAGTATAGCTACGTGACCGGCCAGTACAACTACTACGAGCCGGAAGCGAACAAGACCGACGGAAAGCTGGAGATACCGCTGGACAATATCGCCAGCGGGCTGACCTACCCCATCGGCGAACCGGTGGAGGGGCTGATTCAGCAAGAAAACGTGGAAATCGTCGCCCTGAACAAAGTCGTCCTCACCCTCGCCGGCGTGGAGCGCACCGCCGACGGCTTCCAGTTCTCCTGGAAAACCGCCAACCCCGGTGAATACCCCACCTACGTTCACGTCGGCAACCCGCCAGTGATCGGCGCCGACGGCATCCTCTACGGCTTCTACGAGACGCCCGACCTCGCCTCCGTCCCCATCACCCCCGCCGGCGGCGAATCTACCTGGACGACCACCGTCGCCGTCCCACAAGACGCTCAGGGACTCTACATCCTGCTCAGCGCGGAGTCCGGCAAGCAGCGGCTTTATGCCAATTACGCACTAGACATCACTGGGCGTTAACCTGATCTGTTTTGAAAAAGGGGGCGCAGGGTCTCCGCCATTTTGATGGTCAAATGAAAACGTGGTAAGATCGAGAGGCAATGGACACCTCCCTCCTGACCACCAAACTCTACATCCCGCCGCCGCGCGCCAACCTGGTGCCGCGGCGGCGGTTGATCCACCGGCTGGACGAGGGGCTGCGCCTGGGACGCCGCCTGACACTCATCTGCGCGCCCGCCGGGTTTGGCAAGACGACGCTGCTCAGTGCGTGGATCGCCGGGCTGGATCGCCCGGTCGCCTGGCTCTCTTTTGACGAAAGCGACAGCGACCCGCGCCGCGTTTCGGCCTACCTGGTGGCCGCACTCCGCACACTCCCTGGCGCGCAAAACCGGACCAGCTCCATCGGGGAATCTTTCTTGGCCACCGTTTCTGCACAATTCGAGGCGCGCGGCAGCGCCCTGCTGATCGGCGAGATACTGGGCAGCCTCATCAACGAGATGGCCGCCCTCCCACCCTTTGCTCTGGTGTTGGATGATTACCACCTGGTGGATAGCCCCCACGTCCACGAGGGCGTCGCGTTTATGTTGGACCACCTCCCGGCGTCGGTACACCTGGTCATCGCCAGCCGGGCCGAGCCGCCCCTCCCCCTCGCCCGCCTGCGCGCCCGCGGCCAGCTCACCGAGCTGACCGCCGACGACCTGCGCTTCACGCCGGAGGAGGCCGCGACGTTCCTCGGTCAAATGGCCGGGCTGACGCTTACCGCAGAGGACATCGTGCGCCTGGAATCACGCACGGAGGGTTGGATCGCCGGCCTGCAGATGGCGTCCCTGGCGCTGCAAGGCCTGCGGGAACCGGCGTCGGCGCAGGAAGCCGCATCCGCCTTCATCGCCGCCTTTGCCGGGGATGACCGCTACATCATGGACTATCTCGTCGAGGAAGTGCTCCGGCGGCAAGCCGAAGACGTCCAGTCATTCCTGCTGCAAACGGCGCTCCTGGAACGGCTCAACGCCCCGCTGTGCGACGCCGTGACCGACCAGACGGGCAGCCAGGCGATGTTGGAAAAGCTGGAACGCCACAACCTGTTCATCTTCCCACTGGACAACCGGCGCGGATGGTATCGTTATCACGCTCTGTTCGCCGAATTGTTGCAGCATCACCTGCGCCAGCAGATAACGCCACAAGACCTGGCGGCGCTGCATGGCCGGGCCGCCGGGTGGTGCGAGGCCAACGGCCTGGCCGCCGAAGCCATAGACCACGCCCTGAAGGCGCCGGATCCGGAACGGGCCGT
>JAKQHY010000145.1 GCA_029555965.1 Chloroflexota bacterium
GCGACATTTCAGGAGAGTTCGTCGGTGATTGCCTAGGAGGAGAAAGCGAATGTTATTGAAAACTATTTTTAGTGCGCCAGTTTTTGAGGATAATGAGGACAAAACGCGGATTGCGGGTTCGTTAAATGTTGTTTTGTGGATATTGTTTTTTGCGTGCGCCTTGACCGTGTTTCTAGCCGAGGGCGTTGGCCGAATCGTGGGGGGCGTTGGAGTGGCTGTAATGGCGGGGTTATGGCTGTTGATGCGATTCGGTTATGTGCAATTGGCCGGTATTTTATTTTCCGTCATACTGTTTGTGCTTGCCTCGGTGGCGGTCTACATTAGCGGCACCATACGCACCGGGGCGGCCGGAGTGTATGTTTTGGCGATTATCTGCGCAACCTCATTTTCAGGAAACTGGGCCGGTTTGGTTCTCACGATACTGTCTTTGCTGGCTTCGTTCTGGTTGTGGCGGGCCGAGAATGTTGGACAGCTCCCTGAACCCATGATTACTTCTCAGGGAGATCCTCTCACGAATTGGGTGGCTTTGGCCGTGGTCTTTGTAACATCAACGGTGATCTTGTGGTTGGTGAACAGCAGCCTGAATCGCGCCTTAGGGCGTTTGCGGGTCAATGAGCAGACCCTGGCGGCGCGCAATCAGGAGTTGCAGGCGACCCAATCCAGTCTCGAGCGGCACAATACGGCATTACAGACGGCGGTGGAACGCTACGGCGCACATCTCATTAAAATCTCGCGAGGCAATTTCAGCGAACGATTGCTTCTGGAGGCTGCCAGGGAGGCGGACCCGTTACAGGTCTTGGGTCATGAATTGAATGTGATGACCGCCAGTTTACAGACGATGGCGGAAGCAGCGGGGCGGATAGCGGAAGGAGACTTAACCATAACGGTTGCGCCACAATCGGAGCAAGATGCATTGGGCAACGCCTTCGCGCAGATGGTGGGCCGTTTGCGTGAGTTGGTGGGACAGGCGCAACGCAGCGCGCTGGAGGTTGCGACGGCGAGCCGGGAGATCACGCGCTCCTCAGAACAATCGGCGCAGGCGATGGGGCAGGTGGCCGCGACCATGCAGCAAATTTCGCGCGGGGCGACGCAACAGAGTGAAAGTATCAATAAAACTGCCGGTATGATCCAGCAGGTTTCTCACGCTATTGAAGGGGTGGCTCGCGGCGCGCAGGAACAGGGCGTGGCGGTGACGGAATCTGCCGACATTACTGCGCAAATGTCCGCCGCGATTAACTCGGTGGCCGCCAATGCCCGCACTGGCGCGGAAAGCGCAGCGGGAGCCGCGCAAACCGCCAGCAGCGGCGCGGAGACGATTGAGGCGACCATCGAGGGGATGGAGGTCATCAAGCGGGTGCAGGACGATGCCTTGACCAAAGTGCAGGAAATGGGGAATCGTTCCGAGCAAATTGGCCTGATTGTGGAAACCATCGGTAGAATCGCGGATCAGACTAATCTGTTGGCGCTGAACGCGGCGATTGAGGCTGCGCGCGCGGGAGAGCACGGCAAGGGGTTTGCCGTGGTGGCCGACGAAGTGCGGCGTCTCGCGGAAAATTCATCCCAGGCAGCGCGCGAAATCGTCGCCTTGGTCCGGCAAATTCAGAAAGCGGTGGCGGAGGCTGTGGAGGCGATGCGCGCCGGTGTGGTCGAGGTGGATACCGGTGTGGTCCGCGCCCAGAAATCTGGGCGCGCCCTGAATGACATTCTGCGGGCGGTTGGAACGGTCAATCAGCAGATGAGTGATATTGCCGCGGCGGCCGGGCAGATGAGCGCCCTATCCAGTGAGACGGTACGGGCGATGGACGCGGTGTCGGCGGTGGTAGAAGAGAACACAGCCTCCACGGAGGAGATGGCTTCCAGCGCCGAGGAGG
>JAKQHY010000062.1 GCA_029555965.1 Chloroflexota bacterium
ATGACGACGTTACCATGCCGTTTGAGCAGTGGCTCTCGCTGGTGGATGGCAACACGGCCTGCGTGCTCCTGCAAACCCCCAACTTCCTGGGGGAGTTGGAGCCGCTGGATGTGCTATTGCCGCAACTGCGCGCGCAGGACCCCGAAGCCCTGATAGCCGTCGCCGTCAACCCGCTCAGCCTGGGGCTGTTCAAATCGCCGGGCGAGTACGGGGCGGATATCGTGTTTGGCGAGGGGCAGCCGTTGGGGTTGGGGTTGGCTTTCGGCGGCCCGTACCTGGGCTTTTACGCCACGCGGGAAAAGCACGTGCGCCTGATGGCCGGGCGCGTCGTCGGCCAGACGACGGACATGGAGGGGCGGCGCGCTTACGTGATGACGCTCACCACCCGCGAGCAGCACATCCGCCGCGAGAAGGCCACCTCCAACATCTGCACCAACCAGGGCTTGATGGCGTTGTCCGCCACCGTGTACCTTTCCGCGTTGGGGAAACATGGTCTGCGCCAGGTGGCCGAGCTGAATTACCACAAAGCGCACTACGCCGCCGACCTGCTGGACCAGATTCCCGGTTTCACTGTGCGGCGCGACAAGCCCTTCTTCAATGAGTTTGTGGTGCAATGCCCCGCGCCCGTCGCGGAGATCAACGATTTCCTGCTGGATGGGATGGAGGACGTTTCCATCATTGGCGGGTACGACCTCGCGCAGGCGTATCCCGCGCTGGAAAACGCGATGTTGGTGGCCGTCACCGAAGTGTGTACGCGGGACGACATCGAGATGTTGGCGGAAGCCTTGACGGCTTTCACGAATTTAGGAGAGTGATGCGATGACCGAACCCTTGATCTACGAACTTTCCGCGCCGGGACGCACCGGCGTCAAGCCGCCCCGGCTGGACGTGCCGGAGGCGGAACTGCCGGACTCCATGCTGCGCGACGACCTGCCGCTGCCCGAAGTCAGCGAGATTGACGTGGTGCGGCATTTCGTGCGGCTGTCGCAGTTGAATTACGCCATTGACAAAGGCATGTACCCGCTCGGCTCGTGTACGATGAAGTACAACCCCAAAGTCAACGAAGTCGCGGCGCGCCTGCCGGGCTTCGCCAACCTGCACCCGCTCCAGGACGAGAGCACGGTGCAGGGCGCGCTGTATTTGATGCACACTTTGCAGGAATACCTCAAGGCCATCGGCGGCTTTGCCGGCGTGACGCTCCAACCGGCGGCCGGCGCGCACGGCGAGCTGACCGGCGTGTTGATGATGCGCCGCTATCACCAGGCGCGCGGCGACATGCAGCGCGACACGATCCTCGTGCCGGATTCGTCGCACGGGACCAACCCGGCCTCCACGAGTATGAGCGGCCTGCAAGTCGTGCAGCTTCCCTCCGACGCGCGCGGCAACGTGGATTTGGATGCCCTGCGCGCGCACGCCAACGAGCGCGTCGTCGGCCTGATGATCACGAATCCCAACACGCTGGGCCTCTTCGAGGAGAATATCGTCGAGGTCGTGCGCATTGTCCACGAGTGCGGCGGCCTGGTCTACGGCGACGGCGCGAACATGAACGCGCTGATGGGTGTGATGCGTCCCGGTGACGTGGGTATTGACGTGATGCACTTCAACCTCCACAAGACGTTCAGCACGCCGCACGGCGGCGGCGGGCCGGGGAGCGGCCCGGTGGGCGTCGCGGCATCCCTGGCGGATTACCTGCCCGGCCCCGTCGTCATCCTCGACCCAGAGCACTCCGACGACGACCACCCGTACTTCACCTTTTATCAGCCGCCGCAGTCCATTGGCCCCGTCAAATCCTTCTGGGGACATTTCGGTGTGATGGTGCGCGCCTACACCTACATCCGCATGTTGGGCGGCGCGGGCCTGCGGGAAGCCGCCGAGCACGCCGTCCTGAACGCCAACTACCTGCGCAGCCAGCTTCGGGACGTGTACCCCATCCCCTACGACCGGCTGTGCAAGCACGAGTTCGTCGCCGAGGGGCACTTTGCTGACGCGCCGGACATCCGCGCGCTGGACATCGGAAAGCGGCTGATTGACTTCGGCGTCCACCCGCCCACCTACTACTTCCCGCTCATCGTCCACGAGGCCCTGATGATCGAGCCGACCGAGACCGAGAGCCGGCAAACGCTGGACGCCTACGCCGCGATCCTGCGCCAGATCGCCGAGGAAGCCCGCACGCAGCCCGACCTTCTGCACGAAGCTCCGCACTCCGCCCCCGTCCGCCGCCTGGACGAAGTGACGGCGGCGCGCAAGCCGGTGCTGCGGTATCAACGGTCGTAAGCCGATGGTTGAAAGCCGATGGTTGAAGGCCGGTGGTTGAAGACCGGTGGTTGAAATCACCGGCTGATACCCGAAGTGCGTTGGAAACGCACTCCATTTGCTGCAAGCCGTCGGTTGGCTAACCCGTTTCAACGGGTTTTCTGTATCAGCCTGCGAATTTCATTCGCAGGTATGGCATTTCCAACCTTCCCGGAAGCTGGAGTTGGGTCTGAAAGGATTACTTATTGGCTTTCGGGAAGGTTTTTCTGGGGTGGGGCGTCCTACATCATGTTAGATTGCTCTACCAGAATTGAATAGTCTATTAGCCAGAGAGGTTTAAGAAAACAGATGAAATCCATTCAATCCTTTGGCAAATTGATTAATGGTTGTCGAGTTCTGATTTGCTTTGCTCTAGTTCTCCTAACACTTGGTACCAGCATCGAACAAACTTATGCTTGTTCAGTTGTGCAAGGTTATATCCATCCCAGTATTACCGAGCGTGCCAATGCAGCAGAATTTGTCTTTGAGGGTACAGCCGAGACTTCTGCAAGCATCACACTGGAGAATCGCTTCAGCACGGTTGTTTTCACTGTCCACAGATGGTTCAAAGGAAGTGGTCCCCTTATGGTATCCGTCACTGGCTTTGGAGGAGGAGGATCTTGCTTGTCCTCAATACCCTATGGAAAAGCCATTATCTTTGCCAACGGTGATCCGTCCGCTGGTTATCTCTCTTTGAACTATTTGGGCGTGTATGATGCTGCAATCCCTGCCTATCCTCCAGATGTAGCTGAGGTTGTTGAGGCAATTGGAGTTGAACCAATACTACCCGAGGCGACCAAATCCACTCCACCGAAAATGGGGATAAGGGTTGAGCAAGTTGGCATTACAGGTTTTATGCTTGTTGTGGTTTTTGCCGAGGTTCTACTATGGCTCTTGCTAAACGCCTTTCAAAAGAGAGGATTGATTCTCAGGCTTGCTCACCGTATTGGAATTTGCGCACTAGCTTTGCTCGTGCTGTCAACTATGGGCCTGGTGCTTTATCTTCTCTTTTACCCCAGATTTCAAGCCTTGGATTGTTTGCCCAATTGTGTCTCTGCTGACCTGCACGGGGCCAATCTGGGCAATGCCGATCTACGTGGTGTATCTTTTCATGGAGCCAATTTGTGGAGGGTCAATCTACGTAGGGCAGACCTGCGTGGTGTCGATTTAGGGGCAAGTGTTCTGAGCGAGGCTGATTTGCGCCACTCAAACCTTGCTGGTGCCGACCTAGATTCAGCTTGGCTGCGCGGAACTGATTTGCGTGGAGCTAACCTGATTGGAGCAAATCTTAACTTAGCCGACCTAAACGAAGCCATTATTGACGATACAACACAACTAGAGAGCAGATGGCATCTAATCTGGCAAGTTGCTAATCATGGCGCAGTGAACCAGATGCTAAATAAGGCCGATCTTCGGGGTGCAAATCTGAGTGACGCTGACTTGGCTAAGGTTGATTTGAGCGGAGCTAACCTTGATGGAGCCAATTTGAGGCAAGCCAATTTGAGTGGGGCCGACCTGAGTGGGGCCAGCTTGCAAGGTGCTTATATATGGAGGGCCAATTTGAGTAAGGCGAATCTAAGTGGGGCCAATTTAGGTGGAGCCAATCTAAACTTGTCTGACCTCAGCGGGGCCAATCTGAATGGGGTAAATTTGGCTCAAGCCTCTTTGAAAAAAGTTGAAATTGACGGTGAAACACGGTTGGATGCCAAATGGTACCTAGTTTGGGAGATAGTCAATCGTGATATGACGGTCCAAGACCTAAGCGGAACCGATTTGAGTGGAGCCAATTTGAGTGAGATTGACTTGAGCGAGATTGACTTGAATGAAGCTTTTCTGTACGAGACTAATCTAAATGGAACAAATCTCCGTGAAACCAACTTGAGCAGAGCTGATCTGCGTAAAGCAAACTTGAGCGCGGCATTTCTGCAAGGGTGTAATCTGCAAGAAGCTAACCTGGAAGGCGCAGATTTGCGACAAGCCCATTTGCGCGGATGCGATCCAATCAGTTGTAATATGCATGGTGCGAACTTGAGAGATGCCAACTTGGAAGGTATCCAATTCAACAATTTTGACATAGTTGATTTGCAGGCGGCAGACTTGCGAGGGGCTAACCTGCGCAGAGTTGATCTACGGAACTTTCAAGTGGATGAGACGACCCGCTTTGACGATAAATGGCAATTGGTAATGGAACTCATCCACAAGCCAGAGGTGGGTCGGGATTTGCGCAGTGTGGACTTGAGTTGGGCTAACCTATTCCAGGTTGATTTGCACGAGGCCAATCTGGGCAAGGCTGATTTGACCAGGGTTAACTTGGAAGAGGCTGACTTGAGCAGGGTCAATCTGAGTGAAAGCATATTGCACGGAGCCAACCTGAGAGCAGCCAATTTGAGCCATGCCGATTTACGAGGGGCTGATCTTCGTTGGGCTGATCTGAATAGGGCTATATTGGATGGTGTGAAAGTAGATGAAACGACCCGGCTCGACAACAAATGGTTACTGCTTTGGGAAATTACCAACGCACCGCTGGCAGGACGAGACCTATCTGGGGTTGATCTAAGCTGGGTAAATCTGGGCGAGGTTGATCTAAGTGGGGTCAATCTAAGCGGTGCTGATCTGAGTTACACCTATATCTTTGGAGCAGATTTGAGCCGAGCTAATCTAAGTGAAGCCAACTTGAGTGAAATCGAGTGGCGTAAAGTTGATCTGCATGGCGCCAATCTGCAACAGGCTAAACTAGGCGGTGCCTTTCTTGTCGGCTCTGATTTGAGAGGGACAAATTTGTACGAGTCACTCCTATTTGATATCTATTTGGGTGAAACAGAGTACGATAACTCTACAATTTGGCCAGTAGATATTGATCCAATCAAGGTTGATGCAATTGAGAAGTAACTTTGTATCACCGGAGCAATCTAACACTGCATGCTAAGAAACAAGAGAAACCTCCGGTTCTGAGAGGGTAAGGCCGAGCTTGGCGGCTTTGCGGCGGAGGTAGGCAATCTCGCGTTCGCGGAAGCGCTCATCCTCCGCTTGGGCGGTCGTGTGTTCATAAGGGACTTTGTCCTTTAACATCTTGTAGACCACGCGGGCTAGCTTGTGGGCCGTGGCAATGAGAGCTTGAGAAGGGCCCAGGCGACTCTTGAGGCGGCGGTAGCACGCCCCAAAGACCGAATCGGAACGGATGAGGGCGGCGGCGGCCTGGATGAGAACTTGCCCGGCGCGGTTATGATTTTTGAGCCGGTAGGAGCGCAACACCTTGCCGCCAGAAATGTCATTGTGCGGCGCAAGACCTAACCAAGAACAGAAGTGTTTGGCGTCAGGAAAAGCGGTCAGGTCGGCCCCGACTTCAGCGACCAGGGTTTGGGCGCCACTGGCGCTGAGACCGGGGAGGGCCAGGAGGTCGACGCCGGAAATACGATACAGATGCTGGCGTACCTGGCCCCCTGTGGGTTGGTTCTTGCTGTGCGAGTGGGGCTTGTGGGGGAGTTCCGGCAGCTCCGCATCTGGCGGCTCCCAGTCGGGGCGGATGACACTGTAAGCGCGCTCGATTTCCGCATCACAGGCCGTGATTTGCTGCGTGTAGAAATCGAACAAGGCCAGGGATTGCTGGAGCACAAAGAGATGTTCCTCGCGCCAGGTCCCGGTGAGAGCCAGGGCGATTTCAGCCTCAGGCTTGTGGCATCGGGAGTTGCGCAACGCCGCCAGGGTGTGCGGATCGCGTTCGCCGGCGACGATGGCGCGGAGGATGCGCAAGCCGGTCTCACCGGTGACATCACTGAGGACCTGGGAGAGTTGCAGATTCATCTGGAGCAAGGCTTTCTGCATGTGCAAGATGTGCGGGCTGCGGTGCTGGATGAGGCGCGCGCGGTGGCGGAGAAGGGTCCGCAAGGCAATCAAGTCGGCCTCGGGGCGGAAGGAATCGGTAAGTAGGCCATAGCTATGGAGCGTCTGTAACCACTGACAATCGGCAACATCCGATTTGCGGCCGGGGACGCGCTTGCTGGTGGCCGGGTTGATCAGGCAACAATGGAAACCGTGCTGCTCCAGTAATTCGAAGAGGGGAATCCAATACACGCCGGTGGATTCCATGGCGATGCTCTCGACCGCATAGCTCTTGAGCCACGCGGCCAGGGCTTCCAGGTCGGCGGTATATGTACCAAAGGCGCGCACGACCTGGGTATTATCGGGGCCGGGCACACAGACCATGATCTCATGCGCGCCGATGTCGGCACCCGCCGCGTGCGGTTGAAGGCGTTCGAGACCTTCGAAGGGACGAATGTCCTCGTGTGCTGGGGTGGCAGCTAACTTAGTGCGACGACTTAACTTACTCATTGGGGCTCTCCTGGCGGTGAAATAGTGAGTCCGCCGCCCGGTCACAGAAGGGCATAGCTTGCTAATCGGGGTCGCTAACGCGCCACCAGTGACGAAACCAGCGTGACCGGAAACCAGATTGCACCACGGGGTCTATGACCACCAATGCAAAGGTTCGGCTTGCGTGGCGGACTCACACGCATTATACCGCGTCGGGACGGCGCCCTGTTTCATGAGGTGGGAAGCTCGCGGCTGCGCGAGTGGGGTGATTCCACCCGACCTCCCATACGCTTCGAGTTCCAAGTCTACTTTCGCGTGGTCATTGTCTTTCGGGGCGCAGGCGTTCTTCGTCGCACCCTGGGCGGCGGGTGATGCTTTCGTTGAACTGCCGCAAGAATTCCATCAAACCATAAAACCATCACATTACTCAGGCAGAGATTGAAAAACGAAATTGATTTTACAGCCGTACACCCAATATGCGCCGGACATCAGATCGAAATCAAGGATTTGAAATCACTGACCGGAAGTTTTGGTAAGAAGCTCTTTATGATCAATCACGAATTGCTCCTACGAGTGTCGGAAACCCCTATGACGCTTGAACAGGAGAAATTCAGACGGGTTGCCGCTCTCAATTTTGTGCCGAAAATACTCCACACAGGCGCGCTCGAGCGGGACGCCGGGCCGCTCTACTATACCCTCTTGACGTTATTGCCGGGCGACGATTTTGTCAATGTCTATCAAGAGACCACTGAGGCGCAACAAAGCCGTCTGGGGCAAGCTGTTGCGGAATTTTTGGATAGATTGCAGGAGTTTCGCGGGACGCATTATGACATTGGACTCTATGTGCCGGCGTTCCCTCCCTTTTCTGGGTCCTGGCGCGAGGGCCATCAACGCTACTGGGAACTCCTCAAGCAAGCCTCCGCAGCATTGCCCTTGCAGCCGGATAGTGTCCAGGTTTTCGAGAGGGCCTATCGGTATCTACAGGTATCCAGCGCCGTGTTGGACTTTCAAACCGGGCCGAAACTCCTGCATAACGATTTCCACCCCAAAAATATCCTCCTTGATCAAGGGGAATTTTCGGGCGTGATAGATTGGGAATGTTCGCAGTTTGGCGAAGCCGACTTCGAATTGTGCCATTTCATCCACTGGTGCCTGTACCCGCCCAACCCCGCCATAGATTTCAGGCCGTTTCTGCGCGCTTTCTTCGCGGCGTCGCCCCAATGCGCCCAGGTTCCCGATCTCGCACAGCGCTTGACCCTCTATCAAATTGAACATGAACTGCAACAGATCGTCTGGAATGTAAGCGAAGTTGAATCCTGGCGGGTTCCGCGGCTTGTCCGGTGGATGGATGGGGGCGTAGATGATCTGTTCAGAGAAATGCATGTACCAACCCTATGAATTGGAGGTTTTATGCCAACGGACAAAATCCAACAAATTGAGGCCTATGTTGTGCAGGCGATGGCCGGCGTCGTCAACCCCGACCTCAAAATCAGGCACGATTTCAAGCACGTGGATCGGGTGCGCCGCCGGGCGCTGTACCTCGCGCAGTGCGAGAGCTTTGCCGACCTGGAACTGGTGGAAGCCGCCGCGCTTCTCCACGACATCGGCCTGACGCAGCTTGAGACGCGCAACGATCACGGCCCGGTTGGCGCTGCGATCGCGGCGCGGTTTCTGCGCGAGCGGGGTCTGTTTGCCGAAGACGAGATCGCTGGCATCGCCAAGGCCATCCACAACCACAGCGCCATTCACGGCGATTGGGACGCGCTGGGATACCTCCTGCGCGACGCCGATATCCTCGATACGCTCGGCGCGGTGGGGGTGATGCGCGCATTCACCTCCAAGTACGCCAAACCGGAGTACGCGCCGGAGGCCATCAAGGGGGAAACGTGGGGATTGTCGGCGGATGATTTCACGGCCCGCCGCGTTGCCGGCCTGGGCATCGGCCCGACGATTATGGATCAGATCAACCTGCAAATCAGCCTCATAGACGTGCTGCACACCGCCACTGCCCGGCGCATCGCCGAGCCTCTGGCGGCGTTTATGAAAGCTTTTCTCATCGAACTTGAAGCTGAGATTCAGTTTTCTCCCTTACTCCCTACTCCCTAATCCCTACTCCCTTTTCCTATGACCTGTCAATTAACCCCTCTCGACATTGCCCTGTGGCTTCTCTGGCTGCTGGTTTCGCTGGCGGCCTTTTCCGTCTTGTGGACGGGGCCGTTGGGCGCGCCCTGGGTCCCGACGGCGCGGCGGACGGTGCGCAAGATGCTGGCGCTGGCCGAAGTCGGCCCCGGCGACGTGGTCTACGACCTGGGCGCGGGCGATGGCCGCCTCCTGATCCTGGCTGCGCAGGAATTCGGCGCGCGCGCGGTGGGCGTCGAGATCGATCCGCTGCGGTGCCTGTGGATTCGGCTGCGCGTCAGGGCGTTGGGCCTGCAAGACCGCGTCCGCGTCATTCGCGGTAATTTTTTCGACCAGGATTTGAGCGAGGCAGATGTCGTCGTTATGTATCTGATGCAAAAGACCAACGAGCGCTTGATGCACAAATTCTGGCGGGAACTGCGTCCCAATACGCGGATCGTGAGTCGTGCTTTTGTGTTTCCCGGCTGGGAACTTGCCGCCCTTGATCGTGACGATCACCTTTACCTGTACCATATGAAGGAAAAGCCGTGGGAGATGGTGGACGTGAAACGTGAGACATGACTTCCTCAAAAAAGAGGAGGGTTTCACGCAAAGGCGCAAAGATTTTTTAGGATAAGGCTAAGTTTTGTGGCAGGGATTGCCACCGTGTTATTGACCAGTTGTGCCACATTTAATTCGCTTGTCTATAAGTTGCTGTCACGATTTTCAGGTGTATCTTTAAAGCATTGGATGTGAGATTTTAAGGAGGCTGAAATGACATACATCTATCCGAATGAGGCAACCTTCGCGCCGGGGGAACTCCAGGTCAGCGAAACATTCGCCAGCGTCATGCGCCATGTGTACCTGTGGATGTGTTTGGGGCTGTGCGCTACGGGCTTAATGGCCGCCTTGATGGTCTATTCGCCGTTGGTGATAGTGCTCGTGCTGTTAGCCGAGGTTCCTCTCCTCTTTTATGCCCTGCTCATCGGAGAATTGGTTTTAGTGTGGCAGCTACAGGCGCGTATCCATCGCTTGTCTATCAACGCCGCGCGCGCCTGGTTCCTCGTTTATGCCGTTGTCAACGGGATCACGCTGTCCTTCATCTTCCTGGCTTATACGATGAGCAGTATTGCGTTGGCCTTCGGCGTCACCGCCGGCCTGTTCGGGGTGATGGGACTTATCGGATACACCACCAAAATGGATTTGAGCAAGTGGGGCAGTTATCTTCTCATGGGGCTGGTCGGACTATTGATCGCCTCGATAGTTAACATGTTTTTCGCCAGTTCTGAGCTTGAATGGTTGTTGACATACTTTGGCATCCTGTTGTTCTTGGGGTTGACCATTTACGATACACAGCGTATCAAGCAGCGTGTCGTGGCGGCTTTGGCCGCCGGGGATGCTCAGGTCGTGGCGCGCGTTGGGGTGCTGGGGGCGCTCAGCCTGTACCTGGACTTCATCAACCTATTCCTCAAACTCTTGCGCATACTCGGCCGCCGGCGCCGCCGGTAAGCATTCGCCGGTTGCTCTGTGGCTGAAATCCCGGTTTTGTCAGGGGCGTCAGCAATGGGAAATGCGTAACGCGCGGCATAAGGCGGGCGCGCGTTGAGCATTGGAGTAATTCAGAACGCTGAATGGAGCGCACCCATGCAAAAATCAGTGTTTGAGCAACGTCAAGCGATGATCAGACGGCTGATCGGCCCCCGGATGCCGCGCTTATGGTGCCCGCCGATCACACATTACCTTCCAAGTGGTATGCCCGACGCCGCACGGCAGGCCGCGCATTGGCGCACAATGATGCCTTATGTCGGCGGCTTTCTCGTCCCCGGCTCTACCGGTGATGGGTGGCGCATGACCGAACCGGAAATAGACGTGTTGCTGGATGTGACTCTCGATCTCGCCGCGCTGTTGGACACGCGCCTCCTTATTGGCGTGTTGCGGGAGGACGTAGCTGCGATGCTGGAGACTATCACGCGGGTGCTGATCAGGCTCAAGGCGCGCACAGGCGCCGACGATGCGCTGACGGCGCTGATCCAGGCGCGTGTCTGCGGTTTCACCGTCTGCCCGCCGTGTGGCGCGGATTTGACGCAGGCGCAGATCAAGGCGGACCTGGAAGCCGTGCTCGATCTGGACTTGCCAGTGGCCCTCTACCAACTGCCGCAGGTCACGCAGAATGAGATGTCGCCGGAACTGGTGTTTGACCTGGCGGCGCGTTATCCCAACTTCTTCATGTTCAAGGATACAAGCGGGGCGGATCGCGTCGCGTCAGCCGGAGGGGGGCAAGGTGGTCTGTTTCTTATGCGCGGCGCGGAGGGCGATTACGCGCGCTGGCTGCTGGAGGCCGACGGGCCGTATCACGGACTGCTGTTAAGCTCCGCCAACTGTTTCCCCGCGCGGTTGGGGGAAATGATCACATTGTTGGAGTCCGGGATGCGCACGGAAGCGCAGGCTCTCTCCAATAAACTAAAGCGCGCGGTGAGCGCCGTCTTCGCCCTAGTGAGCGACTGGCCCTATGGCAGCAACAGTTTCGCCGAGGCGAATAAGCTCATGGATCACTGGATGGCCTACGGCCCTGACGCTCGCGTTGCGGAACCGCCGATGATCCATTCCGGTTTGCGCCTGCCGGTGGCGATGATCGCCGCGACCGGCGAAATTCTGGACTCCTTCGGGTTGTTGCCGAAGGTGGGATATTGGAAGAACTGACCGGAAATTGGAAATGGGTAATGAGAAATGAGTAACGAGTCGCTCATTGCTCATTTCCCTTTACTTACATGGAGTGAACCATGAACATTCTTGATACTTTTCGATTGGATGGAAAAACGGCGCTGGTGACGGGGTGCCGACGGGGGATCGGCAAGGCGATGGCGGTGGCGCTGGCCGAGGCCGGGGCGGACATCGTGGGGGTGAGCGCGTCGCTGGAGGCGGAAGATAGCGAGGTGGCGCGGGAGGTGGCGGCGACGGGTCGAAACTTCACGGCGTACTCTTGCGATTTTTCTGACCGCGCGGCGCTCTATGCCTTCATCGCGGCGGCCAAGCGGGATAGGCCAACGGTAGATATCCTGGTGAACAATGCCGGGACGATTCTGCGCAGCCCCGCTGCCGAGTATCCCGATGAGTATTGGGATAAGGTGTTGGAGGTCAACCTGACGGCCCAATTTATCCTCACCCGCGAGTTTGGCAAGGATATGCTGGCGGTCGGTCGGGGGAAGATCATCTTCACCGCGTCGTTGCTCGCGTTCCAGGGGGGGAGCATGGTGCCGGCCTATGCGGCCAGCAAGGGCGGCATAGGGCAGATCACCAAGTCGTTTGCCAATGAGTGGGCCGGCAAGGGTGTTAACGTCAACGCGATTGCGCCAGGTTATGTCGCCACCGATAACACCGAGGCTTTGCGCGCCGATCCGACGCGCAGCCGCCAAATCCTGGAACGCATCCCGGCCGGCCGTTGGGGGGAAGCGGACGACTTCAAGGGAGTGACGGTGTTCCTCGCCTCGGCCGCGTCCGACTACATGCACGGCAGCATCGTGGTGGTGGACGGCGGCTGGATGGGGCGGTAAGTGCTGCTAGGGGCGGCTTGACTATGAGTTGCTCTGGCGGGGCAGGGTGAAAAAGAACATGGTGCCCTTTCCCGGCTGGCTCTCGACGCCAACTTCCCCGTTAAGTTTCTGGATGATGCGGCGCACGATGGAGAGGCCCAGGCCGTGTCCGTCTATGTGCGCTTGATTCAGGCGCTCGAAGGGCAGGAAGAGCCTGGCCTGTTTATCCTTCGACAATCCTGCGCCGTTATCACGCACCCAAAAACGGATGTGGGAATTGGGTAACGGCAAGTGGCCCGGTGGGGGAGATGACAGGCACTCATCAAAGCCTATCTCGATATAGGGGGGCGTCCCGCCGTATTTGATAGCATTGCTTATGTAGTTGGCCCATACCTCTTCAATCCACTGTGCATATCCCATCGCTGTGGGCCATTCGGTGGGGATGCTGAATTCTGCATGGCTCTGTTCGATCTGATAGCTCAATCGTTTTTGCACTTGCGCCACCAGTTCGGCCATATTCAACGGTTGATAGTCCACGGTTTCCATAGAGCGGACACTGGCCATGACCAGCAACTCGTTGATAATTTCGGACATTTTGTGCCCGCTTTCACTGATAGACGCAAGGCCATACCGTTGGCGGTCGGCGGGGAGTTCGTCGAAATGGGTGGTCAAGAGATCGCTGAAGCCCACAATGGTGGTGAGCGGACTGCGCAAATCATGGGCGACTGTGTGGGCAAAGGCATCCAACTCCGCATTTTGCAATTCTAATTCTGTGCTGCGTTGACGGAGCGTAGCTTCGGCCTGTTTCATTTCCGTGATATCGGTGATGGCGGCCAACACGCCCACCACCTGCCCTTTTTCCGACAGGGTCTCGGCGCTGATGATGACCGGAATCGCGTGTCCGTCTTTGTGGCGCAGCGTCGTTTCATAGCGGGCCTGGCGGCCTTGCGGAGCGTGGCTTACGCGGATGTAGAGCGGGTCCGCTTCGGCCTCAAACATGACATGGTTGGAATAACGCCCCAGCAATTCCGCTTCCGTATAGCCTAACAGGGTCTCGGCTGCCGGATTGACAAAGGTTAACATCCCCTTGGTATCTTCGATCAGCAGCGCTTCCCCCACATTCTGTACGATGCGCTCGTTGAATTCCTTCAACCGCATGGTCTCTTCCGTGCGCTGGACGTTGCTGATGGCAATGGCAATCTGGCTCGACATGGCCCGCAACAGTCCCAGATCCTCGTAGGTGAAATCTACATCGGTTGTGCGGTTCATAGCGGTCAGTGTGCCAAACATGATGCCGCCATAATGCATGGGGATGACAATGACGGTGCCGATCTCCGCGGCTGCGCGTTGTTTCTGAGCCATCCGATCCTCACGTGGATCAGGGTGGTTTTGGGTGGACAGCACCGGTTGTTCTTTGGTGACGGCCCAGCCGATCAGGGTGTTGGCTAATCTTTCAAAGGGCGGGTGGTAGGGGTGGGAGACGTTCGACCGACCTTCGACAAAGTGCGTGACCTGGAGGGTTTCGGGATCGAAGGTGTGTAATACTACCTGGGCCGCCGGGAGCCTTTGGGTGACCGTACTGGCGACAGCCTGTAGCATAGTTGGGAGCGCGTCGTAGGAGGCCAGGGCGCGCACGAGATGGTATAGCGCCTGCGTTTTGGCAGAACTGGCTTCCAAGGCGCTCTCGGCCCGTTTGCGCTCGACGATTTCGCGTTCCAGTTCAATGTTGCGCAGGTGCGCTATTTGCGCCTCTTTGCGAGCGGAGTCTACGTGGCGGGCAATTTCAAGGTGATCCAGGCGGCTTTGGAGGTCTTCTTTGACCGCGCTTTCTTTGATCTGGTGAAATTGTTTGTAATGGCTCAGAGCGGTCGCAAAATCGCCCTGCTGCTCATAGAGGGCGGCCAGACCCTGGTGGCAGGCAAATAGGACTTGTTGGGCGTTGCAGGCTTGCGCAACTTCTAGCGCTTCGGAGAAGTGCGCGACCGCCTGCGCCAACTGCTCCTGCGCCCGGTTGTTCTGGCCGATTTCTACCAGGGTTTGGGCGATACCCCAGGGACTGTCCAATGTGCGGAATATCGCCAGCGCTTGTTCAAAATAGGTTTGGGCGGCAGCGTAGTCTGCCTGGGCGTGATAGATCTTCCCCAGGTGGATGAGCGCCTCTGCTTTGGCCTGGGGGGCATGGATTTGCTCGTTCAGTTGGACGCTCGCCATCCGGCAACGCAGGGCGCTTTCGTGGTCACTGCGCGCCGCATACACGAGGGCAGATTGGTTGAGGAGGTCGGCCTGGAGTTGGTGATTTTCGAGTTCCTGTGCCAGGGCCAGGCCTTCTTCCAGATAGGGATAAGCTATCTCATACTCTTTCTGCTGGACGTACACAGCCCCTAAGTCGTGCAACACTTGGGCCTTCCCATCACGGTTATTCAGAGTTTCGTGGAGCGCCAGTGTCTTAAGTAAGTGATTCTGGCTGTTGGCGTAGTCGCTCAAGCGCCAGTAGATATTGGCAATGGTGTGATGCACGGCAGCTTGCTTTTCCAGCTCGCCCAGCGCTTCCCACAGCGTCAGGGCTTCCAGGCTGCTGGCCAGCGCCAGGTCATAGTTGGCTAACTGCTGGTTGAGACGCCCTAAATGGTGCAATGCCTGCGCATATCCGGCGGGGTAGGGCACTTTGCCGAATTGCCAGCTCAATTGAATGGCTTGCCAATTGAATTCTGTGGCGCGCTGAACATCATTATCTTGGGCGGCCTGGGTCAGGGTGTTAAGCAGATCAACTTTTTCTTGCAGGTTTTTTGCGGAACCGAGTTGGTCCAACCGTGCTGCGATTTCTGTCATAGCGTCTCCGTAGCAGGGAACACCGTGGGGAGGGTGAACCAGAAACAACTTCCCTGACCAACCTGGCTCTCAATCCCAACCTCGCCTCCTAATTTATGGACGATGCGCAGCACAATAGATAATCCCAGTCCGTGACCTTTGGCATGGGCGCGATTTAAGCGCTCAAAGGGTTTGAATAGGCGCAGTTTTTCTTCCGGCGTTAGCCCTTGTCCGTTATCCCGTACCCAGAAGCGAATGACCGATCTAGGGGTTTGGTTCTTCGTATTTCGATTAGGGAGGCTGTCATCGTCTTCCGCCGTTGAGGGCATGTCTTCGGGTCGGGTAAAACCCAATTCTACGTGAGGGGCGATGCCTTCATCGGGACGTCCGCCATATTTGAGCGCATTGCTGAGGTAGTTGGCCCAAACCTCTTCGACCCAGGGAGCATATCCTAACGCGGTGGGCCATCTCTGAGGGAGCACCAGCACGGCCTGGGTCGCTTTGGCTTCATCGTGTAGCCCTTCCACTGCTTCGTTCACGATGGCCGCCATATCCAACGGTGTCTTTTGGATATCTTCGTGGCGCACGATGGCGAGGAGCAATAGCGCATCAATGATTTTGCCCATCTTGCGCCCATTGCGGGCAATCAGTTCCAGATAGTGTTGCAAATCGGTGGGGGATAACGTCTCGAATGTTTGTTCCAGCACTTCGGCAAAGCCAACAATCCGCCCCAGGGGGTTCTGGAGGTCATGGGCGGCGGCGTGAGCAAAAGCATCCAACTCTTCGTTGCGCGCCTGTAGTTCCGCCGTGCGTTTCCGCAACTCCTCTACCAGCATTGCATTTTCTAGCGCGATAGCTGCCGATGCAGCCAGAGTTTCCACCAGTGTGATGTCTTGGGTAAAATCCCCCTCTTTCTTGTTCATAATTTCCAGCACGCCGATGACGCCTTCCCGTCCTTGTAAGGGCACAGCCAGCAGCGAACGGGTCTGTAGGCCGCTGAGCTTGTCCACTCCGGCGTAAAAACGGTCATCTTGCGCCACATCGGCGACTGCCAGACTTTGTCCTTGTAGGGCCACCCAGCCGGCGACACCTTGTCCGGCGCTTAGGGTCAACGCTATCGGGATCATGCAGTCCTGCAAAAGGTTCCAAAATCCCCGGCAAGCCAGTTGTTGTGTGGGAGGTGGGGCCTCTGTCCACATCCATAATGAAGCGCCTTCTGCGCCAAGTGTTTCGGTGACGGCCTGGAGGAGGTGTTCAATCAATTTATCGAATTCCAACATCGCGGTAAGCTCTCGGCCCACCTTGTTGAGCAAGGCTAATTCGCGGTTGTGCTGTCGCAGAATTAAATCCGCCGTCTGATAGGTGTGCACTAGCGTCATAATATAGCCCTCATAGACTTTTTCACACTAATCTATCTTGGTCGCACCGAGCGCGTCTGGGTCAAAGTCGGCCGGCCAGCGCGTGTGATGATTGTAGGTTGCGCCGGTCAGGGTAACGCCATCCAACCGCGCGCGAGCAAAATCGGTCCACAATAATTTTGCCATCGTGAGATTGGCTTGTGTTAAGATCGCACCCTCAAGGTTCGCCCCCAACAGATTCACCTCTGTCAATTGACTCTGGCTCATATCTGCCTGGCGCAGCATCGCTTTGACGAGGTGGGCATTGGTCAGCTCTGCCATACGCAAGTCCGCGCCGGTCATAATGGCGCCGGCCAACTCGGCTTGCGCCAGGTTGGCGCCGGGAAGGACGCCCCATCCCAGATTGGCGCCGGTCAAGTTGGTCAACATCAACGTGGCCTGGGTGAGGGTTGCGCCGACCAAATTGGCGCCCGTCATGTTTGCCTCCGAGAGGTTGACGCCGCCCAAGTCCGCTTCTACCAGGTGTACATTGGATAGGTCCGCCTCAGCCAATATGAGGCTGTAGGAGGCCACAAAGAGCAATCCAGCCTCATATAAAAAAAGCACCACCTGACCCTTGTGGGCGGGAGATAAATTTGGCAAGATTTGCACAGTGCGGGCCTGGACGGCTTTGCGCACTGTGGGCAGCTTCAGCCGATCTTGATCCAGCAGCGGTTGCAGCCAGGCAACATATTCTTCGTAAGTAGCGGGGAGTATTTCTTTATCTGCGTCTGCGGGGTGGGGCGGCGCGGCATCCTGGATGGGCACGCCGATAGCCAGATCGCAAAAATCTTCCAGGGACTTGCCGGTCAATTCCAGGCTGAGTTGGTTGGCGTTGCGGAGGATATCATCGCGCGCGGCAGGATCATTGACGGCTTCGATGAAATGTTGTTGCAAAATTCGTGTTTCTGCGAGGCGTGGGTGATCCGCCCCCAGGGTGTTGAAGAGATTTTGAAATCCCCACCGATAGCGTGCGGATAAGGCTTTGCTCATACACTTTCTCCTCCGATAAGAAGTCCCGAGTTCAGCATAAACCTATTTTATATCATTTGCCTGAAGAAGGAAGCACGATGGGGCGCGACAAGTCATTTCAAGGAAACGCGCGCCAGCCCCACCATTTTACGGGATTTTATGTTCTTGTCGCCCTCTTGTTACGTGGATGTCACTATATTGTGTATCAAAAAGTGTACCATGAAGGCATCCTGAGCACAAACCACCAAGGAAGAACTCTATGGACATAGCGGACGACGTCAAAACGGAACCGGCGAATGGTATTTTGGTCACTCAGATGGATAGCAGCAGAGCCGCAGGCAAAACTTTATGGGAGGGATTGGCTCTGGCCGCCGTCAAGCAAGCCTTCCGGGAAGCGGTTGTCGGGGATTATCCGGCGCTCTGCTGGCTGGTGACGGAGGGACGCGATTGGTTGGCCGCGTTAGGGCTTTCGCCGTGGGTGTTAGACTGTTGGGAAGCAAGGGATCTTCCTGATTGACTTTTTTTCAGTGCATGGTAAGATTTACGTATAATTCAATAAGCTATACGCCTAATGCACCCAGCATCAAGGCTGTGGCGCAGCGGGGGACCCAAATCAGGGGCGAATCGGCGGCGTTTTGACGCCAACGTAGGGCGAGCTTCTTCGGCCCAAGTCCGACAGCTAACCTCGCAGGCGTGGAAGAAGGGCACCTAATCGGTTAGGGCGCCCTTTTTTGTTTGGTTTCCTCAGTAGGGCGCCTCGTTGGAACGGTTGTTTTCGACAAGGAGGCGAGACATGCAGCAGGCAGGTAAAAAAGAAGACCCTCTGGAACAGCCCTTTTCTGCGGCGGAGTTCCCCTCTTCGGTTGTGACCACCCTTCAGACCCAGGGCGGCGCGGTGGATCAGGTCAAATTGGCCGTAAAATCCGACCTGGCGCCCGACGGTAAATTTGGCGAGCAGTGGCTGTTGGTGGACCCGCGCGATCTGTGGGTCATCGAGCGGCACAACGGGACGGCCAATCTCCGCCACAAATTCGCCCTCGACGACATCCAGGACGCCAAGATCGAGCGTTGCGTCGGCAACGGCCTTATCCAGGTGTCGGTGGCCGAGCAACCCCACGTCCTCTTGCACTATTCCAACGAATTGACCGCCCGTTTCGGTCGCGTGGCGCACTACTTGCACAGCCGCGCCGAAAACGGCCCCGATTTTCCGGTTCCCGATCCCGACGCCGATGCTCACAAATGCCTGTCGTGCGGGCGCTATCTGCTTGACACTTCCTCCAAGGTGTGCCCCAGTTGTATCCAACGCGGCAAAATCTTCAAACGCCTGGTGGACCTGGCGCGGCCCTACTGGAAGAAAATGGCGCTCATCGTCCTGCTCCTGTTGGCCGGCATCGGGGTGGACCTGGCGCCGCCCTACCTCACCCGGATTTTGATTGACGACGTGTTAAAAATCGGCAGCGGCGGCGGCAACGAATACCTGCTGCCGTGGCTGGTGGGGGGCCTGCTGGTCATTCAGGTCGCGCGGGTGGTCTTGACCATCGTGACCAACTGGATGACGATCAACGTCAGCGCGCGCTTCACGTCCGGCATCCGCGACCAACTGTTTGCCCATCTGAAGAAACTCTCGGTGGACTACTTCGACAAGAACCAGGTGGGACGCCTGATGACCCGCGTGAACCAGGATACCGAAGAGTTGCAGGGCATCGTCTCGCAGATGACAACGTTCGCCTCCAACATCCTGCTGGTGCTGGGGATTGGGGTGGTGCTTTTCTCGATGGCGCCGTCGTTGGGTCTGTACGTCTTGATCCCCACGCCTTTTGTGATGGCGGCGGCCTATTTCTACTATCGTTATATGCAGCCGCACTTCCGCCGCTTCTGGACGGCGCGCTGGCGTTTGAACGCGATGCTGAATACGTTCCTGGCGGGCGTGCGGGTCGTCAAAGCCTTTGCCCAGGAGCAGCAGGAAGAGGATCGCTACCACCAACGCAACACCAACCTGCTCAAATCCCGCTTGCAGGTAGACCTGGCCTGGAGTAAATTCTTCCCGTTGATCTCCTTCGCGTTCAGTGCGGGCGGCCTGATTATCTGGTACGCCGGCGGTCGCGCCGTGCTGGCCGACAAAATCAGTTTGGGCACATTGATGGCCTTCCTGAGCTATCTGGGGATGTTCTACGGCCCGCTGTCGAACCTGACGCACATCAGCCAGGCGCTCAACCGCTTCCTGACCATCTCGCAACGCACCTTTGAGATGTTGGACGAGGAACCGGAAAAAGCGCCGGCGCAGCCGGTGCAACGGACGCGGACGGGCGGCCGGATTGAGTTTGACCGCGTGACCTTCGGCTACGACCCGTACTATCCCGTCATCAAAGACATCAGTTTCAACGTGGAGCCGGGCGAGATGATCGGCATCGTCGGCCACAGCGGCGCAGGGAAGACCACCCTGGTCAATCTGCTGTGCCGCTTCTACGATGTCACGTCCGGTGCGATTCGGATGGATGGCGTGGACTTGCGCGACCTCTCGATGGAGGAGATCCGCCAGCAAATCGGCATTGTGCTGCAAACGCCCTTCTTGTTCTACGGCACGCTGGCCGAAAACATCGCTTACGGCAGGCCCGATGCGACCCCTCAAGAGATTCTCCGCGCGGCGAAGGCTGCCAACGCCCACAACTTCATCACCCGTCTGCCGGAAGGTTACGACACCATCGTCGGCGAGGGTGGGGCGGGCTTGTCCGGCGGCGAGCGGCAGCGCATCTCGATCGCGCGCGCCATCCTGCACAACCCGCGCATCCTGATCCTGGACGAGGCCACCTCTTCGGTGGACACCGACACCGAGCGGCAAATCCAGGAGGCGCTGAACGAGCTGGTGAAAGGCCGCACGACGATTGCCATCGCCCATCGCCTTTCCACGCTCTACAACGCCAACCGTATTTTGGTGATCAACCGGGGCCGCCTGGAAGAACAGGGGCCGCCCAAGCAGTTGATTGACAACAAAGGGATGTTCTATCACCTGGTGCAAATGCAAACACAACTCGCCAGCCTCGACGGCGTGGCGGCGGTCTAGGGAGGAGTCATGACAACGAGTGCGACGATGGCCCCCAAGTCCTTTGAAATCCTTTACCTTGACCCGCAGACGGTTCACTTTGCGCGCCAGGGCGACACGTTGACGCTGACCTTGGCCGACGGCGCGCGTTACCCGCGCGTGATCCTGCGCTCCTGCTTCCCGGTGTCGGATAACACTACGTTTCTCTCGGTGCGCGATGCCGAGGACGAGGACAACGCCGAGATTGGCGTGATCGAGGATTGGGGCCAGTTGGCCCCGGCGGATCGGGAAGCAGTGGCGGCGGAGCTGGGCCTGCACTACTTTGTGCCTGAAATTACCCAGGTATTCAGCATCCGCGAAGAATTGGGCTTTCTGTACTGGAAAGTGCAGACAAGCAAAGGCGATAAAGAGTTCGTGATGCGTAACAGCATCATCCACTATGCGCGTGAAATTGCGCCGGGACACTGGCTGTTGATTGATGTCAATGAGGCGCGTTACGAAATCCTCGACTTTAACGCGCTGGACGCGCATAGCCAGAAACTCATCACGGAGTTTCTGTATCTTTAGGTCGGGGATCATTCCTGTGGTATCGGGGGGAGAAAGCGGAAACGGGGACCGCAATTTTCCTTTGATATAGCGCGCAAGCGCAAAGTTCCTCCTTATGCTGTGGAACGCGCGGTACGGGATTGCCGCGCGTTCCGCATTTTAAAGCCATGCCCCCTCGTTTGACATCTTCACTCCCTTGTTTATACTCTCCTTGCTCTGAAATAGGCTCAACGGATTGAACGGATTAAACGGAGAAAATATCCGTTAAATTCCGTTACATCCGTTGAGAAATTCTTTTTCATCCAACCGCTGGTGAATTCTGGTCCGCAATGTACGATTTAATTTTTCTTCACGCGCCCAGTGTCTACGATTTCCGCGAGCGGGCTACGTTGTGGGGGCCGATCTCCGATCTGGTGCCCTCGACGCCGGTGTTTGATATGTATCCCCTGGGCTTTGCCACGATGATGGCGTATTTGCAGCAGTCCGGCTTTCAGGTGCGAATTATGAACCTGGCGGCGCGGATGGTGCGCTCGGCGCGCTTCGATCCTGACCACGCGATTGAGGGACTTGAAGCGCGCGCCTACGGCATTGACCTGCACTGGCTGCCCCATGCGCATGGCGCGTTAGAAGTGGCGCAGCGGGTGAAGCGCGTCCATCCCGCCGCGCCCGTGATTTTCGGCGGCTACTCGGCCACCTATTTTCACGAAGAACTTATCCGCTATCCCTGCGTGGATTACGTCCTGCGCGGCGACTCAACCGAGGCGCCGCTGGCGCAGTTGATGGAGCACATTTTGGCCGGAACACTGCCACTGGATGTTCCCAATCTCACCTGGAAGGACGCCGCCGGCGCGATTCACGTTAATCCCCTGACGTATATCCCCACTGACCTGGATCACCTCACGCTGGACTACCATCCGGTCGTGCGGGCCGTGACGCGCGACCGGGACTTGCTGAATTACGTCCCCTTCAGCCATTGGCTGGAATACCCGATCATGGCGGCGTTGTCGGTCAAAGGGTGTACGCAAAATTGCACGATTTGCGGCGGCTCAGCCTTTGGCGCGCGGCGTCTGTCTGGCCGCGAGCATCCGGCGTACCGCTCGCCCGAAAAGCTGGCCGAAGACGTGCGCCGGATGGGCGACCTGAGCCGCGCGCCGGCCTTCCTCCTGGGCGACCTGCGCCAGGCCGGGGAGGACTATGCGCGGCGCTTCTTCCGGGCGGTGCAGGGATTCAAGGGGGCGGTGCTGGTGGAATTCTTCTATCCGGCGTCGCGCGCCTACATCGCGGAGCTGGCGGCGGCCTTGCCCAATTTCTACGTGGAGTTTTCCCCCGAATCGCACGATCCGGCGGTGCGGCAGGCTTCTGGCAAGGGCTACAGCAACGCAGGCATCGAGGAGACGATTGCGGCGTGTCTGGACGCGGGGGCCAAACGCTTTGATCTGTTCTTCATGATTGGCCTGTCGCAACAGACGCCGGACTCGGCGCTGGCGACGGTGGATTATTGCCGCACGCTGCTGGAACGCTTCCCAGATGGGCGGTTGATTCCCTTCACCTCGCCGTTGGCGCCCTTTTTAGACCCCGGCAGCCGCGCCTACGAGGCGCCGGAGCGATTCGGCTACATCCGCCACGCGGTCACATTGGAGGAGCATCGCCGCCTGCTCTTGCAACCGGCCTGGCCGCAGATTCTCTCTTATGAAACGCGCTGGATGGATCGCCGCGCGCTGGCCGATGTGACTTACGAGGCCGGGGCGCGACTGAATCAGCTCAAGCAGGAATTTGGCCTGATCAGTCGCGCCAAGGCGGAGGAGACGGCGGCGCGCATCGCAGAGGCGCGGGCGCTGCTGCGCCAGTTGGATGCGTTGTCGGCGCGACTGGATGCGCCCGCGCTGGCACAGACGTGGCAGGCGCTCAAGCCGCGCATTGATCGCGCCAACACCTCCACCGTGTGCGACAAGTCCGAGCTGGACGTGGATGTGGGGTTAATCCCTTTCAAAATCGTTCATCTGGCGCGGGTGGGCCTGGGCCTCGAGTAACTGTAACACAAAATTCACCTGAAATCTATTGACAAAACCGGGCTTAGATGATATAGTAACGATGTGGTTCTGAAGTTATTTTGCGGAACCACTTTTTTATCCCCTACCCGTTGTGGTAAAAATCTAAATCTATCTATATATTGAATATGATATTTTATATGATATTTTTTATCAAAATACATTGAATAGTGGTATCTCCTTCGATATGCAGCGCACCTCATAACGTCGCAACCGTCCGGTGGCTCATATCCTCATAATAGCGTTGATCTTTGTTGCGTGTGGGTGACTCAACTCCTATTGAGTCTTCTGTTTTACCCCGTGCTTTGAACCAAGCCGTCGCCGTAACTAAATTTGGATATGCCCCTCTTGCGGGTTAGTATATCCATTGCGGTTTCAAAAATAAATCCTAGAACTGCATTAAGTATAAAATCGTTTACCAAAATATAAAAAAGGATGGTAAAAATGACTATTGAACGTATTATGAAACGGGATGGCAGTGTTGTCGCCTTCGACCGTCAGCGCATTGAAAATGCAATGTACGCGGCGGCGCGGGCGGTAGGGAATGGGGTGGGGCGCTCGTGGGCCGAGACACTTTCGTGGGCTGCCGTGGCAATCCTGAACGAGCGGGTGAACGGCAGCGGGCGGGTGCCCCACGTGGAAGAAATCCAGGATATTGTGGAAGAGGTGCTGGTCAAATCGGGCAACCCCAAAGTGGCGAAGGCTTACATCCTCTACCGGCAGAAGCGGGCCGAGGCGCGCGCCACCGAGCGGATGCTGTTGGATTCCGAGAAGTTGGTGGAGGATTATTTGCAGCGGGCCGACTGGCGGGTGAACGAAAACAGCAACATGAACTACTCGTTGCAGGGCCTCAACTTCTACCTGGCTTCGTCCATCGCTGCGCGCTATTGGCTGCACCGTATTTATCCGCCGGAAGTGCAACACGCGCACATTGACGGCGACATGCACCTGCACGACCTGGGGATGCTGTCGGTCTACTGCTGCGGCTGGGATTTGATGGATTTGTTGGAACAGGGGTTCGGCGGGGTTTCTGCCAAAATTGAGAGCCTGCCGCCCAAGCACTTGCGCACGGCGTTGGGGCAGTTGGTGAATTTCTTCTACACGCTCCAGGGCGAGTCGGCGGGGGCCGTGGCCGTCTCCAATTTTGACACGTTGCTGGCGCCGTTTGTGCGCTATGATGGGTTGGATTACGTCCAGACAAAACAAGCGGTGCAGGAATTTGTTTTCAATATTAACGTGCCGACGCGCGTGGGATTTCAATGTTTGTCGGAGGATACGGAGATTTTGACGCCGGAAGGATGGAAAGGCTATGAAGATATCGCAGTGGGTGACGCGATTAAGACCTTCAATATTGTTACCGGCGTTATTGAGGATCAGCCGGTTCGCCGTATGTTTGCCGAGCCTTATACGGGGCAGATGTATCACTTGCACAATCGAATCCAGGATCAGTTAATTTCGCCAGGGCATCGCGTGGTCAGGAAAAAATTTAATACTGACGAGCAATTTGTTCTCGAAGAAATCGAGCAGGTAGTGACCTATAAATCGCCGGTGATTATCCCTGTGACTGGGAAGAATGTGAATGCGCCAAAGCCCATTTCTGACGATGAAATCTGCTTGTTGGCCTGGATCATTGCCGAGGGATCAAAAGAGAGTTATACCAGTCATCGTCATTCTAACCGCATCAGCATTTACCAGTCTCAGACGGCCAGCCCTGAAGGCTATGCTGAGATTATCGGCATTTTGGAGCGCCTGGGGTTGGAATACCGCGTGCAGAACTCCACGCCGGCTTTGGGCGGTGTGGTGCAGAACATCCGGCTTAACGCAGACTCTTCGCATCGGGTATTGGATGACTTGTTTGGGACCCGCGAAAACGTTAAATTCATTCCCCCTTTGCTACGTAACATGGATCGGCGGCAGGCGCGGCTCTTCCTGGACACTTATCTCAAGGCGGATGGACACGAAGGGTGCAAAATTACCACCACTCATGTTGAAATTTTGGATGGACTACAGCATGTCGCGGTGGAGGCTGAATATGGATTTACCGTAAGTATTCGGAAGCCTTCTCTTGGCAACAAGTCACTGTATATTTTGCGCCTGATCGATCACCAGGATACATATATCCAAAAAATTGAGGTGGTGGATTATTCGGGCGTGATTTGGTGCCCGACTACGGTTAACGAGACTGTGATTGCTCGTCGAAACGGGAAAGTCTTTATCACTGGCAATACTCCATTCACCAATGTCACTATGGACTTAGTTTGCCCGTCTACTTTGTCAAACGAGCCAGTCGTCATTGGCGGCGAAATGCAGGAGGCCACCTACGGCGAATTTCAGCCGGAGATGGACATGATCAACCGCGCTTTCGCCGAGGTGATGCTGGCCGGCGACGCGCGCGGGCGCGTCTTCACGTTCCCCATTCCCACGTACAACATCAGCGCCGATTTTGATTGGGACAACCCGAATCTGGAGCCTATCTGGGCGATGACCGCAAAGTATGGCATCCCCTATTTTGCGAATTTTATCAACAGCGATATGAGTCCTGAGGATGCAAGATCAATGTGCTGCCGACTTCGCTTGGACAACCGTGAATTGCGCAAACGCACCGGCGGCCTGTTTGCGGCGGCGCCGCTCACCGGCTCGGTGGGGGTGGTGACGCTCAACCTGGCGCGGCAGGGTTATCTGGCCCGCGACGAGGCGGACTTCCAGGCGCGGGTGGAGCATCTGATGGAGATCGGGCGCACCAGCCTCGAAATCAAGCGAAAGATGCTGGAGACGTTTACTGAGCGCGGCTTGTATCCTTACAGTTACTACTTCTTGCGCAACGTGAAGGCCAGCACCGGTAAGTTCTGGAGCAACCACTTCTCCACCATTGGCCTCAACGGAATGCACGAAGCCTGCCTTAACTTGTTGGGGGTGGGCATCGAGCATCCTGACGGGCGCGCGTTCGCCATCCGCACCCTGGAATTCATGCGCACGGTGTTGCAACGCTTCCAGGAAGAAACCGGCCATTTGTACAACCTGGAGGCGACGCCTGCCGAAGGCGCCACTTACCGCCTGGCGCGCACGGATAAGGAGCGTTATCCCGATCTGCGCGTGTCCGGCTCTGAGGCGGCGCCGTACTACACTAACTCGACCCATCTGCCAGTGGACTTTAGCGACGATCTGTTTGAAGTGCTGGATCATCAGGACGACTTACAGACGTTGTACACCGGCGGGACGGTGCTGCACATCTTCCTGGGGGAGCAACTCAACGACTGGCGGCAGGCCCGGCAGTTGGTGCGCTCGGTGGCGGAAAACTATCGTCTGCCGTACTATACCCTGACGCCTACGTTTAGCATTTGCCCCGTTCACGGGTATATTCCGGGCAATCACCCTTACTGCCCTTACGAACACACACCGGAACAACTCAAACGCTTTGGCCGCCCGGCGCCTCTGAGTGACTGATCCCGGTCGTTACGCAATGCTCAGTGCAGGGGGAGATTTTACCGCCGAGAACGCCGAGTCCGCTGATTCTTTTTATCTTTTCTCTGCGTTCTTGGCGTCCCCTGCGGTGAGAAAAAACTTATTGCCTCTGTTGGTGATGGGAGTACAATCGAGTCTGTCATTGGGGTGATTTCTTCCGTTAGAATCCGTTCAATCCGTTGAGAAAGGAGGGATTATGCAATACGATCTGGTGTTTGAGGGCGGCGGGGCGAAGGGGATGGTGTTCGTCGGCGCATTGCAGGCGTTTGAAGCGCGTGGACACACGTATGGCCGCTTGTTAGGGACCTCCGCCGGGGCGATCACGGCGACGCTGCTGGCCGCTGGCTATGCCGCTCAAGAGATGCTGGCGGCGTTGAATGAGAAAGTGGGCGACCGGTCGGTCTTTGAGGCTTTCCTGGGGCTGCCCGCCAACTTCGATGCGGAGACCATTCAGCAGGGCGTATTGCGCGAGTTCCTCCGCAACCTGAACCTGCCCCTCGTGCCGGATTTCATCGAGGACAAACTGGACGATCAGATCGTGCGCTTTCTGGCCGAGCAGCCGCGCTTCCGACACCTGGTCTCCTTTTTTGAACGGGGCGGTTGGTTTTCCGCCGATAGTTTCTTGGTGTGGATGTGCCAGAAGTTGGACGCCGGGAGCTTCAAAGGCGCGCCGCGCGCCTTCAGCCAGATGACGCTGGCGCAGTTTTACGCGGCGACGCAGGTAGACCTGTCTTTGATCGCCTCAGATACGACGGCGGGCAACCTGCTGGTGTTGAACCATCGCACGGCCCCCGATTGCCCGGTCGTGTGGGCGGTGCGGATGTCCATGAACATCCCCCTGCTCTGGCAGGAAGTCATCTGGCAACAGACGTGGGGGCTGTATCGGGGCGACCGGGACTTGACCGGTCACGTGATTGTGGATGGCGGCATGCTTTCCAACTTCCCGATGGAATTGTTTGTCTCCTCGCAGCCAGAGGTCATAGCCGTGATGGGGCCGAAAGTTAGCGACAATGTGCTGGGCTTCTTGATTGACGACGAGCAGCCCGTTCCTGGGGCGCCGACGGCGTCTGCCGTGGCGAAAACCGGAGCCGCTCAGGTGGGGATGCTGCGCACGGTACAGCGGATCGCCAACCTGCTCAACACGATGATGCAGGCGCACGACAAGATGGTGATGGAGGCATTTGCTGACCGGGTCGTCCGGTTGCCGGCGCAGGGTTACGGCACCACCGAATTTG
>JAKQHY010000064.1 GCA_029555965.1 Chloroflexota bacterium
CTGCACCGCTTGAGCGATGATTGGCCCGCCCTTAAGCAACGTGTTTGCGATTTCTTGGATGACTTTGCCACCCCTTCACCCGCGCTGCTACGCTATGTGGGCCTATTACCGATTTAATTTTTTAATGTTCATCAGCCGCAACGTTCGGCCTGGCGGCGCATCGTCGCTATAATTTTCGGATAGGTTCTAAAGGCAATATCGTTCAGCCAGGCACTAGGTCAACCGAAGTTTGCGGATAAAGCCATGCTGTGAGTTTTGCGGCCTCTTTTATTCTGGGAGGACGAGGGTGGGCCGCCACGCATCCGGGCCGGCGGGGAGGAGGATGGCGACAAGCCGTCCGTTCGCGTCGTGCGCCTGAAGCCGGGCCGCCGATGACGATACGGTTAGCGGGAGGGTTTGCCCATAGCGCACGGCCTGCACCTGTTCTATCGTCAGGGAGATGGATGGCATCTCCAGTCCGGCCTGGGGCGGCAATAGGGCTTCGGCCAGCCGCCCGGCGTCGGCCAAAGCGCGCAGCGCGTCCAGGGAGTAACTCTGGGCTAATGTGAAACCTCCCGCCGCCGTCCGCGTGAGGCCGCGCAGATGCGCGCCGCACCCCAACGCCTCCCCCAAATCCTGCGCCAGGCTGCGGATGTAGGTGCCGGCGGAACATGTCACGACCAACGTTACGTCGGGCAACGCGCAGTCCAGCATGTCGAGGTGGTGAATCGTGACCGGGCGGGGTTCACGCGCCACTTCCTGGCCCTGCCGCGCCAGTTGATAGAGTTTGCGCCCCTCAACCTTGATGGCGGAGTACATCGGAGGAATCTGCATGAGGGGGCCGCGAAACGACGCAAGGGCCGCCGCCACGTCTGCACACGTCGCCGTGACCGGGCGGCGGGCCATGAGGTCGCCCTCGGCGTCAGCGGTGGTGGTGGTTTCGCCCAGGCGGACGACGGCGCGATAGGTCTTGTCATCCCCGGCGATGTACTGCGCCAGCCGCGTCGCCGCGCCCACCAGCACCACCAGCACTCCGGTCGCCAGGGGATCTAGCGTGCCGGTGTGTCCCACCCGGCGCGTCCCACACAGGCGGCGCACCACGTTCACCACATCGTGCGAGGTCATGCCGCCGGGCTTGTTAACGATCAGCAGGCCGTTCATCCACACTCCCTATCATTTTCTCAACGGATGGAACGGATTTTAACGGATTCATTTCCGGTCTATCTGTTCCTTCCGTTGCGAGTTTGATCACATAGAGGCGGACTGAGCGCGCAGCAAGTCGCGCACAAGCGGCAACACACGCGCCACGGCAGCGTCCAGCGGGCCGGGCGTCGAGCAGCCGGCCGCCTGCCGATGCCCACCGCCGCCCAACGCCTTGGCGAGTGTCGCCACGTTATAGCCGGGCCGGCAGCGGAAGCTGATCTTCACCGTGCCATCGCGCATTTCCAGGAAACTGGCGACTACATTGGCTTCGGCCACGCGGCTGAGCAGGTTGCCCAGATCCAAATCGTCGTGATCGGCGATGCCCAACTGCGTTTTTTCCGCCAGCGGGAACGCTGTCCACGCCAGGTCGCCCTCCAATTGCAGGCCATACAACGCCACGCCCCACCCGCGCATCTGTTGATAGGGGACGGCGTCCAGGGTTTTCTGCACCACCGCTGCGTAGTCGCCGCCGGCGGCTACCAATTCGGCCACCAACGCGAGCGTTGTGGCGGTGGTGTTGTCGGTGCGTAGGCCGCGCGTGTCGGTGAGGACGCCGGCCAGCAGGCAGGTGGCGATGGCGCCCGCCACCGGCACGCCCAGCGCGCGGATGAGCGCGAGCATGGGGACGGCGGTGGCGACGGCCTCCGGTTCGACGAGGTTGACGTCGCCAAAAGCGTTGTTCGTTTCGTGATGATCGATCACCAGCAGCGGCTTGTGTCCGCGCCAGGTGTCTTTGTAGACGCCGCCGGCACGCGAGAGATCGCTCAGGTCTACAGCAATCACTAGATCCACCGGCGCATCCTCGGCCACGTCCTGCACGAAAGCGTCTGCGCCAGGCAACCAGGCGAGGCTGGCAGGCAGGGGGTGGACGCAAGCCAACACTGGCGCCTTCCCCAGGGGCGCCAGGGCCAGGCGCAGCGCCAGCGCCGAGCCGACCGTGTCCCCATCCGGGCGCGGGTGGGCGATGAGCAAAGGTCGCTTACTCTGCGCCAGTAAATTCGTCGCCTGGGTCAGTGAAGTCGGCGTCATCTTCGTCGAGATCCTCGTCGTTGCTCTCATCCTCATCGGCATCCAGGACATCCTCTGGTTGGAATTCATGCAGAAGTTCTTCGATTCGCTCTCCCTGGGCCAACGAAGGGTCGTACTGGAAGACCAGGCGGGGAATGTTGCGCAGGCGCAGCAGCGGCGCCATCTGGCTGCGCAGCCAACCGGCGGCGCCATCCAGCGCCGCTTGCATTTCCGCAATTTCTTCCGCACCGCCGATAATACTGTAATACACGTCGGCGCGGCTGGTGTCACGGTTGACTACGACATCGGTGATGGTCGCTTCGGCCAAGCGGGGATCGTTGCTTTCTTCCAACAGCAATTGCGTAACGATACGCCGGATCAGTTGCCCCACGCGTCCCTGGTATTTCTTTCCCATAAATGGCCTCCTGTTCGCGGGGAGCGCACCTAGACTACCGCCACCCGCTCCATTACAAAGAATTGCAGCACATCGCCGGACTCAACCGCATCAAAGTCAACCAGCTTAATGCCGCACTCGAAATTTTGCTTGACTTCGCGCACATCTTTCTCAAAACGTTTCAACGAGTCTATCGGGCCGGTGTGAATTACAGCGCCATTGCGCAACACGCGGACCTGCGCATTGCGGCGGACGGAACCGTTGGTGATATAACAGCCGGCCACGCGCCCGATGCGCGAAATGTCAAAGGTGGCCCGCACGGACGCTTCCCCGATGACCTGTTCTGCATAGACCGGCGCCAACATTCCTTTCATAGCTTTCTCAACATCGCTGACAATCTCGTAAATGATGTCGTAGAGTTGAATTTGCAGTCCCGCGTTATCGGCAACGTGGCGCGCCGCGGAATCCGGCGTGACCCGGAATCCGATGACAATCGCTTCAGAGGCCAGCGCCAGATTGATGTCAGATTCGTTGATGTTGCCGGCCGCCGCATGAATCACGTTGACTTTCACCTCTTGGTTGTTGAGGCGCTGCAAGCTGTTAATGATCGGTTCAATGGAACCTTGCACATCGGTTTTTAGCACCACACTGAGTTCTTTGATTTGTCCCTCACGGATCCGAGCCGAAATATCATCCAGTGAGATAATCCGCGGCACCTGCCCCGACTCACTGGCCCGCACCTCTTGCTGGCGCTTATCGGCCATCGCCCGCGCGACATGCTCGCTTTTGACCACCTCAAGACGGTCGCCGGCTGAGGGAACGTCATGCAGCCCCAGGACCAGCATGGGGGTGGCCGGCGGCGCAGTGCGATGCCGCTGGCCGTTTTCATCTTCCAGAGCGCGAACTTTGCCCCAGGTTTTACCGGCCACGACTACATCGCCATCGCGCAATGTGCCATTTTGGATCAATGCCGTCACCACCGGGCCACGTTGTTTGTCCAGCCGGCCCTCCAACACCGTGCCGATGGCGGGGCACCCGGGGTTGGCCTTAACACCCATATCATCGGCCACCAGCAGGATGGCCTCCAGTAAATCTTCTAGGCCGGATTTCTGTTTGGCGGAGACGGGAATGACCATAGTGTCTCCCTCCCATTCTTCCGGGGTCAAACCCTGGTCAGACAACTGCTGCTTGACCATATCGGGGCGGGCATTCGGTCTATCAACCTTATTCAGAGCCACAATGATGGGGACATGAGCCGCCCGAGCATGGTTGATAGCTTCAATGGTTTGCGGTTGTACGCCATCGTCCGCGGCTACAACCAGCACGGCAATGTCGGTAGTGTAAGCGCCCCGCGCACGCATCGCCGTAAAAGCCTCATGACCGGGCGTGTCAAGAAAGGTGATGCGCCGTCCCCCATGTTTGATCTGATACGCGCCAATATGTTGTGTGATTCCGCCGCTTTCTTGCCCAACGACGTTCGTGTGACGAATCGCATCTAACAAGGAGGTTTTGCCGTGGTCTACGTGGCCCAATATTGTGACAACAGGCGGGCGGTCATGCAGATCAGCGGGATTCTCATTTGCCAGGAGCAACTGCCAGGCTGACAGTTCCGTTTGTTGTTCGGGTTCCACTTCAGGATATGGCAGCGTCGCCTCAAAACCAAACTCACTGGCAATAATGGCCGCCGTATCAAAGTCAATCTGTTGGTTAATGTTGGCGATGACCCCACTATCCATCAAGGTCTTAATGATCTTGATCGGGGTTTCACCCAATAATTCAGATAAGTCTCGCACCGTAATGATTTCTGGAATGGTGATTTCCTTTGCTCCCATACTCGATCCTCCTCAAATCAAATCTCCCCAATGGTCTCCGGGGGTCCTTCCGCCGTAATAGCTGCCGGCGACGCCAGGATTTCCGGGAGAGTCGCTGCATAAGCCTGCAGAGCAGCGATTGCTTCCGGTTCCAAGTTGATTCGCAACGCGCGATTCAGGGCGTTACCTTTTAAGGCCTGCTGCCAACAGCATCGTTGGCGACACAGGTAAGCGCCGCGCCCGTTTTTTTTGCCCGATTCATCCACCAGCACGTCACCCTCCGGGGTGCGCACGACACGCACCAATTCGCGTTTGGGGCGCGGCTGACGACACACAATACAGGTGCGCTCCGGGATGTGTTTTTGACGCTTGGGTTGCAGTTTTTTCTTGACCATTGCTGAGCACCCACCACACGCTTATTAAAGACAACAAAAGGGACGCCGACTAACCCTGGCGTCCCTTTCTATAATAGGGCGTAAGTGTTTAGCTGCCGTCTAAAAACATAACCGACCACCCGACACGCCGGGTTTGCGGTGCGCAAACTGAACCATGGCACTCATCGAAACAAGGCTATTGTGAGCAAGGCTTACCAACAAGACCTTCAGGTATATGTCAGGTGCGCCGGTTAACAGGCTGGTGAACACGCCAGGGACTCTCTCAGGTACAAACGGGAAGTTACCACGAGCGACGCTGACGATCCCCACTGCGCGGTTGGCGGTTGCCCCCCGAGCGATTGCCCCCAAAACGTCCTCCAGAGGAACCGCCCCGGTCACGCTCCTCGCGCGGCCGCGCAACGTTCACGGTCAGAGGACGGCCCTGGTATTCGACGCCGTTAAACAGACTGATAGCCTTTTCGGCCTCTGCTTGCGACTCCATTTCCACGAAGCCAAATCCCTTGGAGCGCCCGGTTTCGCGATCCCGAATCACAGTAGCTGAAGTTACGGTGCCGGCCTGCGTGAACAGAGTCTGCAAATCCTGATCGGTCGTTCCATACGCCAAATTGCCTACATACAATTTCGTTTCCATCTAATTCATATCCTCCAAACTAAACTAACAAATTAGGGTCACGGGCCGATTCTGTAGATGACAGTAACCGCAACTAGGTGCTTCATTCCTGCATTTCCAAGTATGGCCTGTGTTACTGCTCGACTCAAAAGTCATCCTCATACTCACTCCACACATCTGTGTGACGCCGGTGCTTGCGCACCACCACGGTCTTACCGGTCTTATCATCGAAGACCATCGCGCGCCCCTTCTTACGCTTCTGTTGTTTTTTGGATCGCTGGCGATCCTCGTCCAACCCTTCCTCCTCATCCTCATCAAAAGCCAGTTCCTCGAATGGAATCTCCAGCGTCTCCGGCTTAAACAAGCCCTCCGCGGGAGTCTCCGTCGCGCTCTCCACTCCCGGTTCGGGGGGCACTGCGACCACTTCTACGACCGCCTCTTCCGGCGTCTCCCCAGCAACTGCTTCGATTACTTCTTCTTCAATCGCCTCAGTTACTATTATATCAGTTTCCGCGATCTCAGCTTCAATCGGTAAAGCTATGACGGCTTCCGCCACAGCGGCTTCTTCAATTTCAGGTTCAACCGTCTCCGCCAGCGCCTCGACCACCACCAATTCCGGCTCCAGCGCCTCAATGCCCAAACCTAGCGCGGCGATGGCGTCTTTGATTTCGCGGAGCGCCTTAGCGCCAATGCCCTCAAGCATCAACAGCGCCTCGTCTCCCAACGCCAGACGCTCCATAATTTCGCCCACGCTCGACACCCCGCTGCGCAGTAAATTGCTCAACACCTTGTCCGATAGATTGAGTGTGTCCAGAGCCTGCGCATAGGCCTCTTCGGGGACACGCGAGCGCGCCTCGCGTTGCGCCTCACGGCGCAGTTCCTCCATCTCGACCTGGGCAGATCGGCGCTCACGCGCCTGGCGCATCGCCGGCCGGTCAGCATTCCGCCGAGAGACGATGGCATTGCGCACCGCCTCCACCACCGTTTTAATCAGTTTGTTCTCTTCATCCGTGAAAGGATAGTTTTCCTTTTCATGCTCGCTCATCGTAGCAGCCAGGCGCGAGATAGGAACAGCGGCCCCTTTAAGATCGTTCAACAATTCTGGGGACCTGTCAATTTGTTCCAACGCCCACAACGCCGCTTCTGTGGCCCCCTGGATATCTACCCGCCAACCGGTCAACTTGGCCGCCAGGCGCGCATTCTGCCCAGCGCGCCCAATCGCCAGAGAGAGCTGATCGTCCAACACGACAACCGAGGCCGTGCGACCGCCTGGATTCAACGGATCCAGAATCACACTGAGGACCTTGGTCAGGCTCAGGGCGCTGGCGATAAAGGCCACATCTTCCTTGTGCCACTCTACGACATCAATCCGCTCGCCATGTAGTTCCCGCGAGATCGTCTGAATACGAATTCCGCGCATCCCCACACACGCGCCCACCGGGTCGAGACCGGGCTGGCGCGCAAAGACGGCCACCTTAGAACGGGCGCCCGCTTCGCGCGCAATGGCTTTGATCTCAACCTGCCCGGCGCGGATTTCCGGCACTTCCAATTCCAGCAAACGACGGAGCATCAAGGGGTGGCTGCGGCTGACAGAAATTTCCGGCCCACGTGAGGAGCGACGCACCTCTAACACATACACGCGGATCTTCTGGTGCAGGGTATAGCGCTCACCGGGGATCTGCTCTTTCCGTGGCAGATGCGCTTCTTCGGTGCGGTCCAAATGCAAAGTTACCCCTTGGGGCGAAACCGATTGAATGGTGCCAATGATGATTTCGTTTTCCTGCCGGCTGACCCGGTTATACTGACTCTCGCGTTCAGCTTCCCGCAGGCGTTGGGTGATGACCTGCTTGGCCGTTTGCGCTGCAATCCGACCAAAGTTGCGCGGGGTCACATCCACCATCAACAACTCATCCAGCTCCGCATTAGCACGCTGCTTACGGGCATCCTGAAGAGAAATCTGTATATTGGGATCTTCAATAGTATCCGTCACGATTTTCTCTAAGTAAATATGCGCCAGACCGGTTTCCAGATTGATTTCAGCCGTGACGTTCTGCGTGCTGGCGACCTTCCAGTCTCGCCGGTAAGCCGTCACCAGCGCAGCGCGCACCGCATCCAGAACGATCTCTTTCGGCAAGCTGTATTCAGCACAAATTTGATTAAACGCTAAGGCGAATTCGCTCTTCATGAAAAAATTGCCCCTTACACAATGCCCTTAATTTCTCATAGTCTACGATTTACAAAGAAAAGTGGGGAGTTCCCCACTTTTCCGAGTGCCAAAGAAGCGCGAGTATGTTGCTAACGGCGCTCATTATAACATAACCTCAGGCTTTAGGCAAGGTTTGTTCTTAGCGCCCATTGTGTTATACTTAGCAGACTGGGTTAAAAACCCGGCAATAAGTCGCTAACCTGGACACCGCGAGAATGTGCCGGAGCTTTCGCAATACCTCACAAGAAGTTCTGTGGTTAGGCGCAGAAAAGGTGACAAAATTGATCTTAAGCAGCAATTCATCCAATGCTGTCTCGCATACGCAGCGGAGCATAGAAAATTTAAATAACGCCAACCCCCGGCAACGTTCTCATGCAGCCCAAGAGCTAGGACAACAACGGGACGTGGCGGCTGTGCCACACCTCATCACTTTGCTTCGGGACGACCCCAACACGTATGTGCGCAGCGCCGTTGCTGAAGCCTTGGGGCACATTGGCGACACAACAGCCGTTTACCCATTGATGGATGCCTTACACGATCCATGCACATTTGTGCGGCGCGCTGCTGTCATCTCCCTGGGACAACTACAAGCCAAGGAGGCGCAAGGCGCACTCCTCCAGACCCTGGACGACCCCAATTTTTACGTACGGCGCGCCGCCATCAATGCCATTGGGAAGTTGGAGGTGCGAGATATGGGAGCCGTGCTGCTGCCGCTGCTCAATACACCCGATCCCCGCATCCGCCGCACTGTCATCACAGCCATGCGGCGGCTCAATTACCAGGAAGCAACTCCCCACCTGATTGACTTGTTGGACACCTACGTCGTCAACCCTACCCCGCGCGACCTCCCAATTGTCAAAATTCTGGTGATGGCCCTGGCCGATTTGCGCGCGCGGGCCGCAATTCCCACACTCATTCGCGTCATCCAGGGCTATGTGGGTGGGCGCTCGTTGGCTGCGCTGGCATTGGGTAAGATTGGCGATCCCCAGGCCGGGCCGGTGCTTCTCGAAGCCCTCGCGGATAAAAGCCTCAACTTGCAAATAGCGGCGCTCAAAAGTCTGGGGATGTTGCAATACACACCGGCGGCGCCCACCGTGCGGGAGTTTCTCACTATCACCGATCCGCGCCTGCGCCGCCAGGCTGCACTTACTCTCGGTCAACTGCGCGATACGCAAGCAATCCCTACTCTGTTGGAAATTGCCCGTGAAGATGTCAGTTCCCTGGTGCGTCCGGCGGCCGTAGAGGCCCTGGGACTGGTCGGGAACCCCCAAGTGCTCCCCGCTCTCTTGCCGCTGGTCAATGACGCCAATGCTTACTTGCGCGCCGCGCTCGTTGGCGCGTTGGTGAACCTGGACGGTAACCGTCCACAGGTCAAATCGGCGCTGGAACAACTGGCCCAAGACAAAGTTGAGCATGTGGCAACCACTGCGCGCTGTGCATTGGAAGTTTACAAGACAGCGGAGGCGCCGGTGGACACCGCAGTTCCCACCAAGCCCCAGACCTGGTTGCGCAAACTCTTAGGCCGCGCGCGCGCCACGCTCTCGTGATCCAAGGAATGTCGCAATGAAAGTTTTACTCGCCGGACACAAAGGCCAATTAGGGCGCACGCTTCTTCCTCTGCTGGCCGCGCAGCACGAAGTGCGGGGCATAGATCTGCCGGAATATGACATTGCCGACCGCGCGGCCCTCACCCGTCTCATCCACGACTTCACCCCGAACCTGATTGTTAATGCGGCTGCGATGACCGATGTGGACGGCTGTGCGCGCGATCCGGCCGCAGCTTACCGGGCGAACGGCCTGGGGCCACAAAACATTGCTTTAGCCGCCGCCGAATGTGGCGCAGAAGTGCTGCACATCAGCACCAATGAGGTTTTCGACGGCGTAGCCACACACCCCTATCACGAATGGCAATCCCGCAATCCTATCAACGCCTACGGACGCTCCAAGCTGGCCGGAGAATGGTACACAGAACGATTGCTCACGCGCTTTTACATCGTGCGCACCGCCTGGTTGTATGCTGCCGGCGGGCGCAACTTCCCACATCGCATGATCCAACTGGCCGATGCGCGGGGGAGCCTGCGCGTTGTCACCGACGAAATCGGCAATCCAACCTATGTGGTGGATCTGGTCACAGCGCTCAGGCAACTCATTGAGACCCATGCCTATGGCATCTATCACCTGGTCAACGATGGGGCTACGTCTCGCTACGAATTCGCGCAGGCCATTATGACCTTGAGCGGGCGCGGACATGTCCCACTGGCGCCCATCACCTCGGCGGAATTCCAACGCGCCAGCACCCCACCGCTTTATGCGCCCCTGGCAAACCACGCCGCAGCGGCGCTGGGCATTCGCCTGCGTCCCTGGCAAGAGGCGTTGGCGGATTTCCTGGCACAGACCGGCTACTAAATTCAGACGAATAACCGCTTGACACCGGACGACATCGTGGTATGATGTTCACCGTCCCGACTAGAGGCGGGGCTGTAGCTCAGTTGGGAGAGCGCTACAATCGCACTGTAGAGGCCAAGGGTTCGAATCCCTTCAGCTCCATAGGAGTTTAGCTGCTCCTAACTTTTCTGCAAAACGTTAAAAATGGGCCTGTGGCGCAGTTGGGAGCGCGCTTCAATGGCATTGAAGAGGCCAAGGGTTCGAATCCCTTCAGGTCCACACATACAAACATCCCCCCATTTGGGGGGATGTTCGTTTGAAAAACGGCCAGCGAAAGCCTACATATCCTCTATCATACCGCCCGGCATATTCAAGGTCACTACTTCACCATGGACATTGATCACCACTTTAAAGCCCATCAACCCCAACCATTGGCGCGTTTCATCCGGCATTCCGACAGCCACCAATTGTTCCAGGTTGGCATCCATTTGGGTAATGGCCGTCTCAATGGCCGCCTTGGTGAAGAGATCGTCTTTACCAAGATACTGCAACATTCCCGCCACGACCGCCTCCTTATTTTGCAGGACAGTTCCTTGCATGGCGCCAAGGACCTGACGATCCACTTTGGACGCCGGAATGTGGCGCAAAAAACCGGCGTCATCCACCACATAATGAGGGTTGCCGCCAAGATAGGTCACCGCCACCATTTGATCTGTTTCGTCCACCACCAGACCCGCAAAGATCGCATGTTGCATCGCACCGCCTCTTTTCTTGCTATTTGCAGCTATATTCTCTCAGGTGTACACTCGCAAGTAAGCATTACACAAGCCATTCATGCACTATCGTACCAGATTTCACCCGAAATACCAAACAAGAGGAGCGAGCCATGAATATTCTGGCACCCGTGGCGATCATTACCGATTCTGCTGCCTGTCTTCCAAAGGAGCTGTGTCACCAATATCGGATTGACACGGTTCCCTATTACGTCCACATAGGGCAACAGTCGTATCTATCCGGGAAGGATTTGCAACCAGAAACCTTCTTTGAGCGCTTGCGCGCCGCGCCGGAGGTTGCAGTGAGCACCGGCGCGCCGCCGATACAAGCATTCCTCTCTGCCTATCAGAAGGTGTCTACCTGGGCCAAAGCGGCCGTCTCAATTCACATTGCGGGCAAGCAGAGCAATGGCTGCAATGCAGCGGAGCTTGCCAGCCGGGAAAGTCCTATTCCGGTCGTCGTGATTGATAGTGAGACAACGGGGATGGCAGAGGGATTTGTCGCCCTTGAAGCTGCGCGCGCTGCGGCCAATGGGGAATCCCTGGAACAGGTGGCTAGCAAGGCCCGCGCGGTCGTGCCCAACGTCGGGGTGATTGCGCTTCTGGAAAACGTGGCATTTGTGCTGCGCGGAGGGCGACTCGGCGGCGCGGCGCGAGTCGTAAGCGATTTTTTGAAAATCCAACCGATGGTGAGTGTGCAGCACAACCGCGTCAGTTTGTGTGGTCAGGTGCGCCGCCGCAGCCAGGGACTCAAGGCGCTGACCAACAAGATTTTGGATGAAGTGCGCGACGCCCCCACCCATTTGGCCGTCCACTATGCCGAGGATGAAACAGAAGGGCGCACCCTGCTGGAAGCGTTGAAAGCGCGCGTCAATTGCGTCGAACAGTACTTGACCCGCGTGCCGATTGAGTTGGGCGCGCATGCCGGGCCGGGCGTCATCGCCGTTGCGTATTATGTGGAAAAGGAAACCCTGGACCTCAAACAACAGTTAAGCCGGTTCACGGAATATGCCAAGGAAGCGATTCGCTCACGGCTGCCCTGACCACAAGCGAGTAGGGGGCACAGTTCCGATATGAAAATCTTTCACCACAAAGGACATAACGGGTTCTCTCCGTGTCTCAGTGGTGCATTTTATATGGAGACGCTATGGCCGTCAAAGAAAGAACTCAACAATTACGCATTGTCGCCGAAATTCTGTTGATCCATCTGCCGGAATATTTGGCGAAAGACCAACCTCTGGCGCACGACCTGCTATCGGTAGCCGGGCAGGCGCTCAACACCATTTATGAGGATGCCGAAGCGTCGTCCAAGTCGTGGGACAAGCGCGCCTATCACGTGCGCGCCGACGAGTTGCGCCGCGAGTGGGATTGGGCGCTCGGCGCAGCTAACTTCGCCCTGGGATTGGCGCTGCGTCCCGATCCTCTGACCGACGCGCATTTGGCAAAACTCAAGGTCTTGATCCGCCCGGAGATGGAGCGTCCCACGCGCAAGCAAATTGCCGATCCAACCCGCTTCCGCGGTGCCGCGCAGGCGCTTGCCAAACAACTATCCCAAAAACGCAAGCCATTGCGGGAATAATCAGAAAGTAAAACGTGAAACATAAGGTGGCGCAGCCACAACCAAATTTTCACCACGGAGACACGGAGAACACGGAGAAAAAACAAGGGATCAAATCTCTGTGATCTCTGTGTCTCTGTGGTAAAATCAGAATGATTCTCGTGAATGACGCAAATCTTTACGAGTAACACTGTGATGACTTTACAATAATGACCTCACGTTTCACGCTTCACGTACTTTCGCATCGCGGGGCAGCCACAGCACGGCCAGACCCGCCAGGAACGTCGAGACGCCGCCCACGTAAAACGGCATCCGCAGCGAGAACGCGCTTCCCAGCCAGCCTCCCGTCGTCGGGCCGATTGCGCCGGAAAGCGCCACGGCCAACGTGTCCAATCCATAGGCGGCGCCCGCGCGGCCTTCCGGCGCGCACCGGCCAATGTACGCGCTGATGATCGCCAACGTCCCCCCCACCGCAAATCCCAGGATGGCCTGGGCTACCACCAACACGGCGTAGGTTGGCGCCCACGCCTGGATACCAATCGCCCCGGCCATCACCATCCCCGAGGTTAGCAATAACCCGCGCCCGCCCCGTTGATCACCCAGACGGCCCAACAGCGGCGCCGCGATCGCGCTCGTGATGCCCGAAACGGTCGTCAACAGCCCGGAGGCCGACCCCAACCACGACGTTCCTGCGGGCAACAGTTCCTGTACCAGCAGCGGCACGGTGGGTGCCGGCACTTGAAGCCCCACCCGCAGGGCGAAACGCAGCAACAACACCAACCCCAGCGCCGACCCGGCAAACAAAACCGTCGTATCCTGCCAGAACCGTCGCCAGAGCGGCCCCTGCTCCGTGGTGGGCGGGGGCGGGGTGAAATCCTCGTGGACCAGAAACAACATCAAGAAAAAAGCCGCCAGCAGATAAAAAGAGGTCAGCCAGAAAGTGGCACGATAGCCGAGCGTGTCGGCTACCAGCCCGCCGGTGATCGGCCCGATAGACTGCCCCAGGAAGATCGCCAATTGCAACTTCCCCAACGTCTCCCCCAACCGCTCGCGTGGGGTGCTACTGGCAACCAGGGTAGTCGCCGCCGCCACCGTGCCGGTCAGCGCGCCCTGGAGCAAGCGCAGCACTGTCATCTGCTCCACCGAGCGGATGAAGCCCATCAGCCCAAGAATCACCGCGCCGCCGAACATCGCCCGCAGCACCATCAGCTTGCGCCCATAGCGGTCGCTCAGCGCGCCCCAGATTGGCCCCATCACCCCCATTGTCAGTGAGGAGGCCGAGATGATAATCCCGCTCCACTGCGCCACCGACTCCGGCGGCACGCCCAACTCCTGAATATAGTAGGACCAGATCGGCGTCGAGGAAGAGAAGCCCATAATGGCTAACAACTCCGCAAACCAGGTGGCCCATAGATTGCGCCGCCAACGTTTGGTCATTAAATTCTCCCTGAATGTAGCTTCAACGGATTGAACGGATTAAACGGAAAGATGTCCGTTAAATTCCGTTGAATCCGTTGAGAAAAAATGATACGTCAGTCGGTGGTCGTGACGCGCACGGTGGTCAACAGGATGGCGTCGCCAGACGGACGCCCGTTGGCGTCAACCACCGGCAGGCGGGCCGCGTCCACCAGGCCATACATCCCGATTTCAAGGGTGTACGCGCCGGGTGGCGCGTCGGACGCCACGGGGATGCGATAGGTATCTTCGATGATCGCGCCAGGTGTCCAGAGCGTCGTCAATGCCTGGCCGCCGCCCGGCTCGTTGTCCTGCTGCCCCCAAAGGAAATTGCCGCTGGACGCATTGAAAGTCTCACCCAACAGATGGGTGAAGACTTTGTAGCGCGTGGACAGTGGGGTCTGCGTCTGCCAATACAGCGTCAATTCCACTACGGCCCCTGGCGCCACTGCCGCGCGCGGCAGGTCATAACCGACCAGTGTGATCGTTTCCCCCAGACGGTACATCAGCGGGTGCGAAATGTCCGCCGTTGAAATCTCCGCGCCGGCCGCGCTGCGTACCAATGTGAAACGGCCGATCTCCCGGCTTTCCCCGGACACCGTCACCAACACCCGGTAACTTCCCCCTGGCAAATCGGGTGTCAGCGGAATGGCGATGGGCTGGCGTGTCACATCGTGGGACGACGGCGGCTCCTCAACCGCGATCTCCCACGAACTATTCGAGCCGACTAGCCACACCTGCATCGCCGGCGGCGGCGACACCCAGTAGAGCGCCAGCCGTAGCGTGTCGCCGGTGCGGTAGCGCGGCAGGGCGATCTGCGCGCCTTGCAAGACCCCGCCGGCGGCAAACGCCGTCTGCGACGTCTGCGGCGGCGTGAAACCGGGGGCCAACTCAAAAAACGTCTCGGCGCGCGCCGCCGTGCGGGCGTAAAAAGTCAAGACCGTTTCACCCTGCACAAAGGTGTGACTCGCGGCAGCCTGCGCTGCCAGCCACTCCGGCAAAAGCTGCTGCGGGTCGGTTTGGAGCGACTCCGGCGTCGTCACCAACCACAGGCCGTCGGCGGCGGCCCAGAGCGGCGCGATCCATGCCGCCACGGCAACATCATCACGCCACGCCAGTCCGTAGGGGACCGAAGCGCGCGCGCCACTGTAATACGCGGTGAAGACCGGCCAGTCCCGATCCACATAGAGAAGCACTTGATCGTCCGGGCGGCGGTGCGCCTGTAAAGTCTGCGCGATGCTCATGTAATCGTCCCGGCGCACGCGGCCCGGATAGAAGCCCCACAGTCCCCAGACCGCCGCGAGGACAACCACGATGGTCGCGGCCGCCGCCGCGATCCGCCACCGGCGTCCGCGCGCCAACAATGTCCCCAATCCCCAGGCCGCGAGGGTGTAGAAGCAAGCAGAGAGCGGCAGCAGATAGCGGGGCGCAATTGGCCGGGCGTAATAAAACTGAAAGGCCGGTAGAGAGACGAGTAACACGACCAGGGCGGGCAACACTAACCCGCCCCCCAACATTGCCAGCGCGCCCTCCTGCGCAGGCGTCCGCCGCGTCCGCCAGACGCAAACCAGGCCGCCCGCCAGGATCGCCCCGACGATGGCGGTGATGGGCAAGTACCGCTCTAGATTCAACGGGGCGCCGACGACGAGCATGGTCGCATAAAGCTGCATGAAAAAGCCGGGGGCGAAGGCGCTGTCGCTGGCCCAACTGTGCATCCGCGGCAGCGCGTAGGCCAGCCAGGGGGCGAACAGAGCCGCGATGGCTAGTTGCGCCGTCAGCCACATCGCCAGCATCCGGCGCGGACGCCCGGCCCGCAGCCAGGCCACCAGGAAGCCCAGGTTGGCGACGGCCGGCGCCACCACGTCCAGATAAAGCGTGTACAGGCTGCCCAACGTCAGCCCGACGTAGGCGAGCCAGGCGCGGGCGTCGTTGCGTTGCCACAGCCGGAGCGCGGCCCAGAGCACGCCCGTCGTCAGCAGTGCGGCTAGCGCGTACATCCGAATCTCCTGTGCCCAGGTGATGGCAAAGCGGGAGAGGGTGAGGAACAGCGCGGCCAGCAAGCCGATACGGACGCCGTCACGCCGCGAGAGGGCGCGGCCCAGGTGGTAGATCAGGGGGATGGTGAGAAAACTGCACAGCACTGCGGAGAAACGCAGGGCAAACTCGCCTTCGCCGGCCAAGAGATACCAGCCGCGTTGTAGGATGTAGTACAGGGGAGGGTGAACGTCCCCTGCCGTCCAGCGGACGCTTTCCGCAACCGGCATGCGCGCCAGCCATACGCCGATGCCCTCATCCCACCAGAAATTGTGCTCGGCCAGGCCAGCCACGCGCAGGGTGAAGGTTAGGAGCAGGATCAGGAGCCACAGCCCGCGCCGGCCCAGGCTGCTGCTTGGAGGTCTTGTCGGATATTTTATGGTCATGCTCTCATTATACTGTCAGCGGCAAACAAAAACCACGCTTATCCCTAAGCGTGGTTTTTGTTTCCATAAGGACGGCCCCGCCGTGCCGTGCGCCGCTGGTTTTGACCCTGCTTTCGCAGGTGGGAATCGGCCGGAAGGTTTCACCTTGCCCGAAGGCTACCGCGTCTGCTTCCTAAGACAAGATTCCCTTATAATAAACTGTTGGCTCAAAACCCCGTGTCGGCATCACGCACACGGCAGGTGTAGGGGTATAATACCACACTTCATTGGGATGGCAACCGTCAAGCGTCAATAGGGCTATCGCATTTGGAGAGCTTTGTTCCGCTGCGCTGCCTGTTGTGCCGCTAATGCGGCGTTTTTCGGAGGGATTTTTGTGGCGGGGCGAAGCCCCGCCACAAAAATCCCCCTTTATCCCCGGCCTTTAGGCCATCAATGGGTCAAATGCGATAGCCCTGCAAGCGTCAACCGTCAAGTCGCCTTTCTTACTTTAGAAAATGTCTCAACGGATTGAACGGATTCAACGGACGTTTTTCCGTTGAATCTGTTGAGCGAAGCATTACATGGCGCGGAGCACGTGGCGGAAGATGCGCAACCAGTTGCCGTGCAGGATCGCGGCGACGTCCGCTTCGGAATAACCGCGCTCATACAGCAACGCGGCAATCTTGCCCAGGTCGGCGATGGAAGTTAGTCCTTCCGGCACGGCTTCCAGGCCGAATCCGCCGTCAAAGTCGGAGCCGATACCCACGCAATCGGCCTGCCCTGTCGTCTGGCAGATATGGTCAATAACTTCGATGAGGCGGCTGAGCGGTAGACGTGGGTCGCCGACGCGCCAGCCGGCCTGGAGCATGGCGTTGAAGGGGACGACGCCCATCACGCCGGCGCGTTCTGCGATGCGCCGGATGAGGTCGTCGGAGAGTTGACGCGGGGTATCCACCAGCGCGCGCGGGTTGGCATGGGTGGCGACGAGGGGGCCGGGGTAGCTGTCCAGGGCTTCGTAGACGGCCTCTTCCCACAAGTGGCTCACGTCCAGCAGCAGATGGGCGTCGGCCATGCGCGCCAGCAGCCGGCGGCCCTCGTCTGAGAGGCCGCCCGGCGCGGCGCAGCCGCCGGCGTAGCGCGTCCCCGCCGACCAAGCCAATCCCACGCCGCGCAGGCCGCGTTCGATCCACCAGGTTAACTCGCCAGGCTCGCGGATCGGGTCGGCGCCCTCCATCACGATGAACAGGCCGAGTTGGGGGTGCGGCGTCTCCCAGGAAGCCCACACAGCATCCAGGTCCGCCTCGGTGAGCAAGAGCCGCACCCGTTCCTGTTCATCGGCCAGGCGACGGTAGTAATCCAATTGGGCCACACCCTGCGCGTGCGCTTCGGCGGGGGTATGATACACTTGTGCCTCACGCTCCCAGTCCCGAAACGCCGGGGAGATGAAAATACTGGCGCCGGCCACGGCCACTTGTCCGCGCCACAATTCGGGTAGGCTGACCAGTGCGGAGCCGCAAGGCAGGCCGGGCGGCGGGGTGAGGGTGTCGTGGGCGCGGAGTTCCGACAAAGGGCGCAGCAGGTCGCGATGCAGCACGACGGCGTTATAGGCCATATCCAAATGAGCGTCTATGATGAGGGGCATAGGGCTTCTCCAACAATAACAGGATTTGCGGAATGATAGGATCAAAAATCTGTTGAAATTCATCCAGTCTATTGAGTATAATAGGATTGGCGCATTTGACAAAACCCCTGGTTTGGCGTTATACTCTGGACTGAGGCGCAAGCAAGACTATGGGGCGGGGATGCCCAAAGAGGAATTATGAATCGTCCCAAACAGTATATACTGACCATTAAAGAAGGGCCGAAAGCCGGGGAAGTCTTGATATTGGAAAATATCGAGTACACCCTGGGGCGCACGCCGGACAATCGGATCGTGATTGATGAGTTGAGTGTCTCTCGCCATCACGCTCGACTGCAACCGACGTTGGGCAGTTTCGCGCTGGAGGACCTGGGCAGCACCAATGGCACCTGGGTCAACGGGGAACAGCTTGCCCGTCCCTGTGTTCTGGCCCCCGGCGATATTATTCAACTGGCCGACAACGTGACCCTGGAATTCAATTTCCAGGAGGAAATTTTGCCCGAAGCCTTGATCCCGCCGCCCGATGTCCCGGTCACAACGGAGACGCCGCGTGGGAAGACGCCCGCCTGGCTTACGGACAAGGAACCTAAGACGATGCCAACGCGCCCCAAACGCCTGGGATATCGCGTGCTCATCGGCGTGTTACTTTTGTTGATCGTGCTGTGCCTGGCCGTAACGGCGTATATTTGGTTCGCTGCGCCGGAAGTCTGGCAGCAGATTCTCAGTCAGTTCGGCGTCCCCACGCCGTGATGGGTGAAATCACACAAGAGCGCCGGATACGAAACAACGTATCCGGCGCTCTCTTTTCCCAACCACTTCAATACATTCGGGATTGGCGCTTCCCAGTCCAGGTGCTTTGCAGATAGACCCGGTTATGGCTCTGCGCGCTGGCAGATAGGGCAAAAGTAAGTGCTGCGTTGTCCCTGGACGATACGTTCCAAGGCATAGCCGCAACGCGGGCAGCGGTCGCCGGCGCGATCGTAGATCTGAAGATAATGTTGATGATTGCCCAGGCCGCCATCAGGGTAGACGTACTGGCGATCCCCCAGGCTGGTGCCGCCGTTGGCGATCCCCCCGCCAAGTACCGTCCCTATGGCGCGGTGCAGACGTTCTACCTCAGCCGTGGTCAAGGTCCCCGCTACGCGCAAAGGGTGGATCTGCGCTTGCCATAGAGCTTCGCTCACATAAATATTGCCGAGTCCGGCGATAAATTTTTGGTCGAGCAGCAGGCGTTTGATTTCACCCTGGCGGCCAGCGAGCTGTCGCATGAGCCACTCCGCCGTGAATTCCGGCGACAAGGGTTCCGGTCCTAACCCCTTCAACACTTCCGCCGGGTCCGTCACCAGGAAGAAGCGGCCAAATTTGCGCGGGTCACTGTAGACAACCCACACGCCATCATCCAGGCGCATCCGGACACGCATGTGCCGGTCGTCGCCGGGGCCGGCAGAAGGCGCGAGGAGGCTGAATTTGCCGGTCATGCGCAGGTGTACCAGCAACGTCTGACCAGTGTTTAATGGCAACACCAGGTACTTGCCGCGCCGTCCTACTTCTTGTACGCTCGCGCCCAGTAAAGCCGTGCGGAAACGCGCCACATCAGGACGGTCTACGGTACGCGCCCACAGCACATCCACCTGCACAAAACTGCGACCAGTCAGCGCCGGTCGCAGTTTGCGCGCAATTGTTTCGACTTCAGGTAATTCTGGCATACGCGCCGACCGGGATCAACGCGGATAGGGGTAGCGGGATTCGTAGCGCTGCATCAGGATGTTGAAGTGGGTATGCTCAGCCTGGGCCAACTGCATGAACAGCTTCTTGGCTTCCGGGTCCTGCGCGATCTGCGCGCTGTTGTAATACAACTGGAAGGATTTGTCCTCCACCCCCATCGCAAACAACAGCGCATCCTCTTCGTTGGGGTGGGCCGGCAATACTTTGAGGGCCTCTTTGGTCGGGGGGAAGACGACGGAGACCACGTCCAGTGTCTCGGGCGCGGCCATTTCAGGGATGGTTGCCCAGCCTTTGCCGGCGCGCAGCGCTTCATACTGACGCTGAATATAGTTGAAATGGCTCACTTCATCGTCGGCCAGTTGCGTAAACATCTGTTGGACATCGGGGTCCGCCAGACTGTCGGCCAGTTTGAGGTAGAAATCCCGGCCATCTGTTTCAAGTTTCATCGCTTGCGTTAAAACATCCAGCAGTTCCATGCTATGCCTCCTGATATAAAAGAGATTTTTATATTTTTTAATATAATTTTAGACTAAATCTATCGTTTGTCAAACCGCCGGAAATCAGAGCCAGAACAGCGGCCACCACATACAGCCGCGACGGCGGACCGCGCGACGGGCGGCGCGGCGGGCCGCACGTTGTGAACGGCGTTCCCCCATCCGCACGCCCCGCTGATAGGCGCGTTCTAAACGGCGCTGCACTCGTCGAAAGTTTCCACCCAACATCCTTCACCTCCCTATAGACTGAAATACAGATAAAATTGCCGCAACGCCGGCGCTAGGGTTTCTTTTGCGGTGCGACGCCGCCCCTTTGCGCCACGGCGGCCTGTACTGCGAGTACGTCGGGGTTGTGTAATGCGCCGGGTGGCCGCGGTCTGTCGCTCACCATCACCGGCAATAAGCCCGCCTGGCATGGGATGACCAGGTCGGCGAGGTACTCCTGGCCTTCTTCACAAATCAAATATTCGCGCTCCGGGAAAAAACCGCTTTCCTTTAATGTTACGTACAGCCCGTCTGCGCCGGAAACGTACAGATCGTTGACCTCGGTGGCGGCGGCGAAGCGATCCCAGGTGCTTTCAATGAACGTAATCCGCCGCCAGCGCAGGCTAGGAATGGGGGGATCGCGGGGAATCAGCGGGCCGATTTGCAGTTTGTAATAGCGGTTGCTGGCGCGCGGGTGGTGGGTTTCTTGGGGAAACAAATCACGCCGCAGCGCCAATTCATGGCCGCGGACCTCGGCATACCAGTGAATGGCCCATTTTTCTGCGGCAAATGCCGCGGTGAAATAGAAGGCCAGCACGGCGGCATCAGTGATACTCTCTGGGGCATGTTGCTCTGGGATACGATACCAGCCTTCGTCGCGCGCAAGCGCGAAGTCACGCGGCCGGTTCAACACGCCCACCAGCACCCGGTCGGCGGCATGAAACATGGTTTCCCTCCCCTGAACATAGCAAATAGCAAATAGCAAAATCTCTGCGCTCTGCGGCGAAATTTTTGTTCTTATCGGTGTACGTTCATGACGACTCATGCCAAAAATTCTAAGCAAAGTATAGGGAAGGAAGCCGGAGAAGTCAAGCCGTCCATTTGACACTTGACAATTGCGATCATTGGATAGGATCAGGGATAAGATAAAATCAGGGAGGGGTAAAATCAACAATGAATTCGTATCCCCACTCTATGGGGGCCAAGAAACACCCCCGCACGTACTGGCGGCTGGGGCTGTGGATAGGTTTGTTGCTGTGTCTTGGCGCACAATGGGTCGTGGGCCAGACGTTGTGGAATGAATCGCCAGACACGCCGCAGCCCACCCCCACTGCGTACAAGGTCTATATTCCGATGGGGGCCAACCCGGGTCACGCTGAGCCAGATCACAACTCCGATGACAGCGACCCGGCACCCTGGCGCGCTTTCACGCGACGTTATGGCAGCGCGTTGTTGTTGTGTTGCGCGTTGGCGGCCTGGGGGGGCTGGCAATGGTGGAAAAAACGACATCCGCTCACAAAGGATAATTGATCAGGTTATACCTTGCCATCAACAGAGGTTTGACAAGCCCTACCCCTATGCTATAATTTTTCTCACTTAGGCTTCACACTTCATACGCCGCCGGCAATGGAACATCTTCAAAGCTGGCGGTGTTCTATGTTATGAGGTCGTGAAATGGAGGCAAAAAAATCATGAAGTTTAAACAGTGGTATGTGGTGATGGCGTTGTTTTTGTTGGTGACGTTGCTCTTCCCCGCATTGGCCCTTCAGGCAAAAGACGCAGCACAGCCCGTCCAGCAGGAAATTGGGACCAATCTCCTGGTCAACCCAGGGTTTGAAGGAATCGGTAAACCGGTTGACAACGCTTACGAGAATTATGGCAACTGGACGCGAGACACTTTTAATGGAGCGCAATATGGTGAGATCTTCAGTCCGCAGGGCTGGGTCACCTGGTGGCAAGAGGGCGACTATGGTCGCCCAGAATGTAAGGTCATTCCCAATCAACATCCCTTTAATACCGATCCGGTGCGCATCTACCAGGGATATTACTCTGGAATGTGTTTCGGATTCTACCGCAAAATCCACGCCGGCTACTATCAGGTGGTGCGTAACATTCCCCCCAATTCAGTGGTTGAGGGGACCTTTATGGCTCATGCCTGGACGTGTGGAGAAGATAAACCGGCTCGATCATGTGGAGATCCGAGTTCTTTTTATTTTCGCGTCGGGATCGATCCCAACGGCGGCACCGATCCGTTTTCCGCAAACATTATATGGAGCGGCCCCGCCTTCAACTATGATACTTATAGCGGCGTTGGGCCGGTGCAGGCAACCGTCGGGGCCAACGGCGTGGCAACGATTTTCCTGGAGGGGCTAGGCAAATGGCCCAATAAGCATAACGATGCTTACTTCGACAATCCCGTCTTGAAGTTAGTGACGTTGGGCACGCCGCCTACGGCAACGCCGCCGCCCCCGCCGCCCACCTCCGATCAACCTCTGCCCACAGTTGGCCCGCAGTATACAGCCACTCCTTCGCCCGGCGGTTCGGTCATCCATACGATTGTGGAGGGGGATACGTTGTTTGGCATTGCGATCACCTATGGGGTAGATGTGGATGAACTGCGCCGACTCAACGCCGGATCGCTAGGTCCTAACGATCTGCTTTCCATTGGACAAGAGATTGTCGTCAAGGCCGGCACCGGCGATCAGCTGACGCCGACGCCGGAGACCATCCAGTTGCCCACTACGCCCGAAACGCCGACCGTTCAGCCGAGTAACCCCAGTGCGCCGCCGCCGGCGACCGGTGATACGGGGTCAATCTGCGTGTTGGCTTTCTATGATGCTAACGGGGATATGGCTCGGCAAAATGAAAGTGAAATGGCTTTGCCCAATGCAGAAATTACAATCGTGGAGACAGGCGGTTCATTGACGCCCTATCGCACCGATGGCGTCAGCGAACCATACTGCTTCCAGAACTTAAAGGCCGGGCAGCAATACATTGTCCGCCACAATCCGCCGCCTGGTTACAAAACTGAGCTTGGCCCGTGGAATTTGATCCTGAACGGCGGGCAGGTTTACAATATTGAATTGGCTTACACCCGCGATCAGGGGGCGGCGCCGGATGCCAGCGGCACAGTCAGCCCCGAGATTAAGAATACGCCGGCAGCCGATAATGAAGAACCAACCAAAGAGCCAGAAGAGGGCAGCAGCATGACGAAACTCCTGAACACCATCTTTCGCGTCAGTGGGATCATTGTTTTGGTGTTGATGGTGGTTATCGTGGTGCTCTTTTTCCTGTCACGCCGCGCGTGACCTGTTTGACGTATTCTGCAAAGAAAAGCACAGGCCATCCCAATCGGATGGCCTGTGTGTTCAATGGGTAAACAGCGGTGAGGATAATGATGCGATTCAAGTTGTGGTACGCGGCCATAGGGTTGTTGCTGACATTGCTGCTTACCTCTACGCAGGCGATTCAGGCCCAAGAGACAACGCCGCCTCCCACACCAGCCGCCGGCCCTAATCTTCTGGAAAACCCGGGATTTGAGGGGATCGGTAAGCCGGTGGACAATAGGATGCCCAATCCAGACAACTGGACGCGGGATACCTTCAATGCGGTGCCATATAGTGAGATTTTCACGCCGGAAGGCTGGAGTATCTGGTGGAAAGAAGGTGACGGCTATGGCCGGCCAGAATGTAAAGTTATTCCCAATGAGCCGCCCTTTAATATAGCGCCCATTCGCATCCACGCTGGCTATTATTCCGTTCTCTGCTTTGGGTTTTATCGTAAACTGCACGCCGGCGCCTATCAAGTGGTGCGCGGTATCCCGCCTGATTCGGTAGTCGAGGGGACCTTTATGGCTCACGCCTGGTCGTGCAGCGAAGATAATCCCCCTTTGTCGTGCGGCGATATGGTCGGGTTCTATTTCCGAGTGGGAATTGATCCTAATGGAGACACCGATCCTTTTTCTGAGAACATTGTGTGGAGTGAGCCGGACTACCATCATGATAAATTCGCCCGGGTTGGGCCGGTGCAGGCGACAGTGGGCATCACCGGCGTAGCAACGCTCTTCATAGAGGCAACGGCTAAGTGGCCCTACAAGCACAACGATGCGTATTGGGATAATGCCGGCCTGCGGGTAGTGGTTACTGGAACGCTTCCCACCGCTACCCCGCCGCCCCCGCCGCCGACCTTCGTTCCCCTCCCACCGCCACAGACTCCCCAGCCCACACCCACACCGCTGCCGGACGGAGCCATTGTCCACACCGTGGTAGAAGGGGATACTTGGCTGGGGATAGCGCTTCTTTATGGGGTGGATGTGTCTGAGTTGATTCGGCTCAATGCTGGAACCTTCGCAATGAACCGCCCGATCACCGTTGGGCAGCCAGTCGTCGTGCAGGTCAATGCCCGTGCGGAATCCACTCTGCCAACAACCATGACGGTGGGCGCGCCGCCGGTTACGGGACTTGCACCTGAATACCCTGCCGGCGATATGGGCACAATCTGCGTCCTGGCCTTCGACGATGCCAACGACGATAACGTGTGGCAGAGCGACAATAATGAGGAAACGGTGGTGAGCGATGCAGAAATCGCGCTCGTGGGAGCCGATGGCAGCGTCTCCATCTACCGCACGGACAGCAGCGGCACACACTGTTTTCAGAATGTAACAACAGGGCAGTTCTACCTTGTCCAGCATACCCCTCCACAGGGATACACTACGGATTTTGGCCCATGGCGACTTTATCTGAGCGGCGGGCAGGTTCACCACATCGCGTTGGCCTACAAACGCGCACAAACAGCGCCCTCCCCTATCCCATCCTCCCTTGCCCCGCTCCTGCGTATCAGTGGTGGCCTTAGCTTGTTTTTAGCCATCGGTATTGGCATTCGCTTTACACGATCACGCCGTGCGTGACCTGGAATATCCGACCCTAAAATTCACACAGGCCATCCGCATGGATGGCCTGTGTGAGTTTAATTCATTGGGTTACAACTCACCACTCATCTTCATCGTCCGCTTCATCTTCATCGTCCCAACCCAAATCGTCTATATCCTCTTCCAGTTCGTCTAACATACTATCGTCGTGTTCATCGTCCAGGGTCAGAATTACCTCTAATTCCAACGGCACCAGATGAACCACTTCCAATTCGACCCCACACGACTCACACGAGATGCGATCCGATAATTCCACGTCAGCCGGAACACGTAATTTGGTATGACACTCCGGACATCTAGCCATATCCCCCTCCTGGGCAACGAGATTAACTCGCAAATTTGCCTCAAATATATCCAAAAACCGTCAGAATGTCAACTTTTTCCAGGTGAGAAAAGGACGAATTCCGTCTTTGGCCGTCTGCTGCGCCGCAATGCCCTGCACACCAGAGGAATGATAAGATCCTGCCCCCCTCTTTTCAAAGTTGCTGCCCTGGGTGTCTGTGTTATACTAGCCCGCACAAACGAATACAACTTCAACTGCGGCGCATTCCAGGAACACAGCTTTCCTGGAATCTTAATGGAGGAAGTCCGGTGAAAATCCGGCGCTGTCCCGCAACGGTTACCTTCCACCAGCAGAAGGAAAGCCCGATACTCCGCCCGGTTGATACTTGCTGAAGTTTCCCATTTATTGGGGGGCTTTCCATCTCCGCGGAGAGGTGCGGCATGTGAACGGTCGGTTGGCGTTGTGAGAAAACGTCCGCTTTCACATGAAGCGGGCGTTTTTTTATGTTGTTCCTAATTATTCTTTGCCACATTTCAGGAGGATTAGTATGACAACGAAGCGTTTTGTGTTTTCTGTAGGGACCGCGCTGCTGGCGGCTGTCTTGACCTTGGTCGGGACGCTGTGGTTGCTGGCGGCGTCGCCGGTTACGGCGGCGCTCCCTTCGCCAGCCGCGCCGGATCACACGGAAACGATCAGCCGCGCGGTCGCTTTCATGGCAACGCAGGTATTCAGCGATGGGAGCTTATCCGGCGACCCCTTCGCCAGCATCAAGGGAACTTACGCGCTGGCCGCGGTGGGCCTGCCGCAGGCAACGTTAGCGCACTCGCAGACAGGCCGGACGCCGCTGGATTTCCTGCGAAGCCAGGCTGTGACGTACACGGCGGACGCTGAAGGCGCCTATTTCCCTGGTCGTCTGGGGATGCTGGCTGTTGCCGCCGTGGCGGCCGACGCCCACCCTGGCGCGTTTGGCAGCGTAGACCTGCCGGGCGCGCTCGCGTCCACCTATCACCCCTCCACCGGCGCGTACAGCACCACCGCTTCCGCCGGCTGGACGACCGGCGCGGCGAGCACGGTCAACCAGCTCTGGGCTATCCTGGGATTGGCTGCCGCGCAGCAACCCGTGCCCGCGCCTGCCGTGCACTTCCTGCTGGACTTGCAAGAGACCGACGGCGGCTGGGGCTACGGTTTCGGCGGCGATGTAGACGCGACCGCCCTGGTGATCCAGGCGTTGCTCGCATCGGAACAAGTCACGCCGACTCACCCGGCAATTCTTGCTGCGACAACCTTCCTGCGCCAGAATCAGGATGCGGATGGCGCCTGGGGGTACAGTTTTGGCGGCGTCTACTCCATCAGCGCCGATACCACCGCGTCGGTGATCCAGGCGTTGGCAGCGTTGGGCTATACCCCCGCCGACGCCACCTGGGCGAAGGCCGCCGGCAATCCGCACACGGCCCTCGCCGCGATGCAGGCCGCCGATGGCAGCTTCTCCGCTAACGCGCTGGGCACGGCGCACGCGATTGCCGGGCTGTCTGAAGCGCCGCTGCCTATCGCCGGGCGCGCGCAGCGGGCGGATCTGGCGCTGACATGGATGCACGAACAGCAGCTTCCCGACGGCGCGTGGGGTTTCTGGGGGACGCCGAGCGCGGGCGCGACGCTGGATGCGGTTCTGGCCTACGCCGCCGCCGGGTACGACCCCGCCACCGTCACTCCGACGGGCGGGACGCGCTCCGCGTTGGCGTATCTTGGCTCCCAGGCGTATGCTTACACCCACGACATCACCGGGACGGTACATCCGGCATCGGCGGGGAAGTTGCTGCTGGGTGTCGTGGCCTCCGGCGCCGACCCTACCGCGTTTGACGTGTATCCCACCGCACACATCTCGGCCGGGTTAAAGCTGAACTTGGTGACCGCGCTGCGGAACACCTACCAACCCGCCACCGGCGCGTATAGTTCCACCGCCGTGAAAGACGCCTGGACCAATGGCAATGCCGGCGTCGTCAACCAATCTTGGGCGATGTTGGGCTTGGCCGCCGCGGGCGAAACGCTGCCAGAACCGACGGTTGCTTTCCTGGTCAACCTGCAATTGAGCGACGGCAGTTGGGGTGGTGTGGACAACACCGGCATCGCGGCGCAAGCACTGCTCGCTGCCGGTGAGCCGGCGACGGCGACTGCCATCGTCAGCGCGACGGCGTACCTCAAAGCGCAGCAGGACGCGGCCGGCGGGTGGGGCAACGCCAATTCCACCGCTTACGCGATCCAGGCGCTCCTGGCCGCCGGGCAAGACCTGTGGGGCGCGCGCTGGCAGGTGAATGGGCGCAGCCCGGTTCAAGCGTTACTGGCCTACCAGAAGCCGGACGGCCCGTTTGCCTACCAGTGGCAAGACCCCACGCCGTACTGGAATCCCACCGAGGACAACGGGATGGCAACTTGGCAGGCGATCCCCGCGCTGGTGGGGGTGAGCTACCCCTATCAGCCCGCCGCCCTGCGCCCCTTTGTGGACGTGGTGCGCGGCCTCGACCCGGACCGCTTCGTTCCCGGCCCGATCACCTATAGCCCGGCCACGCAGCAGCTCGCCTGGACTTTCGGCAGCGACCTCGACCGCAACGCCGTGGTCACAGGGACGTGGGCGGTGGAGACGACGCTGTTGGTGCCGAGCGCTCCCTTCACGTTGACGCGCGCCCCTGGTCGCTTCGTGGCGACGCTGTCGTTGACGCGCCCCGCAACCTATATCCTCCACCTGTACGCTGCCGATAGCAGCGGTGTCCAGGGCGAGGCGCTGCAAACCTATCGGATCGCGCTTCGCCTCCAGAATATCTTCCTGCCCCTGGTGTTGCGAAGCGCTCCCTGAATCAATCATTACAGCTTTTCAGCCTGGCGAGACCCCACAAATTCGGGACTCCGGAATCCTCAACTTGCGTGAGATTCCGGAGTCCTCAACTTGTTGTGGTAAAAAATGACTCCATCCGCGTTTGCTATGTCCCTGCGTGCTTCTGGTATAATGAGAACGGAGTGAAGCGATGAGGACAAAGAGACTTTGGCGTATCATTGCATGGGCAGGCCTGCTGGGCCTGCTGTTGGCGTTGCCCGTGTTGGCTTCTCCTGTGGAGTCGCACCGTGCCGGGGTCGTCATAGATTACGGGGACGGGCGTGTGGAAACGTACTGTGTCACCTTCACGGAACAGACGTTGACCGGGTACGAGCTTTTGGAGCGCACCAACGTAGAAATTGTCGCCGCTTTTGAAGCCAATGGCGCCGCTGTTTGCCATCTTGGGGGCGCGGATGGCGTTGGATGTGCGGCGAGCAATTGCTTCTGTCAATTTCCCCTCAAATATTGGTCCTATTGGAACCAACAGGGGGGCGCGTGGGGGTATTCCAACGTCGGGGCGAGCAGCGCGTCAATCGCCGATGGAACGGTGAACGGTTGGTTGTGGGGCAACGCGACGCAGCCCCCGGCTTGGATCTCTCTGGATGTCATCTGCGCGTCAGCCGAGCCGACGCCGACGCCCACGGCGACCGCTACTTCTACCGCTACCCCGACGGCTACGCCTACGCCCTCCCCCACGGCCACCACTGCGGAGTCTCATGCTCAGGTCGTGCAGGCGACCGCCACGTTGGAGCCTTACGCCAATTTCTGGGCCGACGCCGAAGAATTGGAAGCCGGGACGTGCGCGTTGTTGCGCTGGGATAGCTGGGGTCTGGCTGAACTGCGGTTGGATGATGAGCCAGTTCCCGCCCAGGGGACGGAGACCGTTTGCCCCTGTGAGTTGCAAGAATACGAACTTGAGGTAACGTACCTCGATGGCAGCACGGAGATTTTGACGGTTAAAATCGAAGTAAATGGCGCGTGTGAGGGCGGCGGGATGGGGATGATCGTGATGGATACGCCCTCCGCCTCGCCGCCGGCCCCCTTGCTGCCCACGGCCACTCCGACGCCTGTATTGGTGAACGACCTCCCGACCCTTCCCGGCGTGGCGCCAGAAGACGGCCCGGATGTTGAGCGCCCGCCGGCCACTCCCCCGTCGGCAGATTTGCCGGCGCCTGCTCTGAGTATCTTGCCGACGCCGCCGACGCCGACTGCGACCGCTTCCATCGAAGGCCAACCGCCGGATGGCGCGCCGCAGTCTGTCCCTACCGCCCCATGGACGCCGGCCTCAACGGCGGAGGCCAAGGCCACCCTGCCGGAAAGCACTGCCGCAGCATTGCTGGCGCCGCCGACGCGCCACCTGATGGAAGAGCTAGATGTGACTACGACGCTCACGGCGTCCACCTACATCTCCGCGCCGGTGGAGGGCGTGACGGCCGTGACTGAAGCGATGTCGCCGGTCGTCGCGCGCGTGCTGGAGAATTGGAGCGGGTATGTCACCTTTGGCCTGATGTTGATGCTGCTGGGGGGCGCGCACTTGCTGGTTCAGCGGCGTCGCTGAATCATACACAAGTCCTTTCGGCGGATGGATACGATGTCAGAGAATCTACAGCAGCAGTCACACCGGGAAGAAGGCGTTTCTACGCCCTCCGAGAAAAATTGAGTAACTATTCCAGGTTTCAGAAAAATGTTGGCAGCACTCCGGCTCGTCAGGCTACGTTAGTCATTGCACTACCATGAAAGATCGGAAAAGTATACTCCTCAGCAGCTTAATTTATCTGATCACCAACCTCGTCGGGCTGGTGGGATTCTTCTATCCCTTCTTCCTGCCGTTGCTCTCCGCCGACCGCGCGCAAGCGGCGTCACCCTGGCTGATGACGCTGCTCGTCGGCTTCTGTTTCGTCGCGCTGTTGCTGGAGGTGCAGGGGGATGCCCTCAATGCCCGGTTTGTCGCGCTGCTGGGCGTGCTGGTGGCGTTGAACGCGGTGCTGCGCTTCATCGAGACGGCCATTCCCGGCCCTGGCGGCTTCAGCCCCATCTTCTTTCTCATTTTGACCACCGGCTACGTGTTCGGCGCGCGCTTTGGCTTCCTGATGGGCGCGCTGACCTTGCTGGTCTCCGCCCTGATCACTGGCGGCGTCGGGCCGTGGTTGCCCTACCAGATGTTCACCGCCGGCTGGGTGGGCGCGACGGCCGCCGGACTCCGCGTATTCCGTCTGGAAGGCCGGCGGGGCGAGGTTGCACTGCTTGTCGCGCTCGGCGCGGTGTGGGGGCTGTTCTACGGGATGTTGATGAACTTGTATTTCTGGCCGTTCGCGGCGGGCCTGGGCGATCAGCAATGGACGGCGGGGTTAAGTTGGATCGCTGGATTCCAACGGTATGCCGCCTTTTACGTGGCGACTTCGTTGGCGTGGGACATCGTGGGGGCGCTTGGCAACGTCCTGCTCCTCAGCTTCTTCGCCGCGCCGACGCTGCGCGCCCTGCGCCGTTTCCGTCGGCGTTTCACCTTCATCTACCAAGCGGAGGCGCTGTGATCCACGCGACTGCCTGGTATATCTGGCTGCTGGCCGCCCTGTCCGTGTTGTTGGGAACCCGCAATCCGCTGTATCTCATCGTCCTGCTGGCGGAGATGGCTTTGGTGGTGGAAGCCTTGTACGCGCCTACCGGAGAGAAGTTGCGCGCGCCCGTCGCGCCGGGACGTTTCGCACTTTTCGTCGTGCCGGCGGGAGCGCTGTTCAACGTCTTAACCACGCATACCGGCGCGACGGTGCTCCTGCGCTTGCCGGAGGCGATCCCGCTGCTCGGCGGCCCACTGACGTTGGAGGGCCTGGTCTATGGCGCGATCAATGGATTGTCGTTGGCGGCGCTCTTCACCGCTTTCACCGTGCTGAACCTCGCCGTCCCCATCCGCGATTTGATCCGCCTGGCGCCGCGCGCGTTCTACCCGCTGGCCGTCGTCGTCTCCGTGGCCGTGACGTTTGTGCCGACGACCCTCCGCCAGATACAGGAGGTCCGCGAGGCGCAGGCTGTGCGCGGGCGACGGATGCGCGGGCTGCGCGATTGGCTGCCGCTGTTCATGCCCCTGCTCATCGGTGGGCTGGAACACGCGCTGCAACTGGCCGAAGCCCTGACGGCGCGTGGTTTCGCCAGTTCCGATGCGCCGTTCGACGCTCCCCGCGATCAGGGCGTGCGTTACGGCCTCCTCGGCGCGCTGCTGCTGCTCTTGACCGGCGGTCTGTTGCGGCTTGCCTGGAATTTGCAGGTCTGGGGCTGGCTGCTGATGCTGCTCGGCGCCGTGCTGTTCGGTTGGGCGCTCCGCCGCGCCGGACGCTCGGCGCCTCGCTCGACGTACCGTCGCATCCCGTGGACGCGCGCCGACACTCTCATCACCCTGGGTGCGGCGCTGACCGTCATCCCCCTATGGTTGCGCGCGGGTGCGGCGCGCCTCTATTCCCCTTATCCCGCATTGACGTTGCCGCTTTTTGATCCGTGGGTGGGCCTCGCTTTCCTGGGGCTGACTTTGCCGGTTTTTCAGCTTTACCGGGCGCGTGTGGCTGCCGCGGGAGCTGCGTTATGATCGCCTTTGATCGCGTGACCTACACCTATCCCGGCGCGACGCAACCTGTCTTGCGGGATGTGAGTTTCACCGTGGCGCAGGGTGAGGTTGCTTTGGTCGTTGGGCCGTCGGGTGTGGGAAAATCCACCCTGTTGCGCTGTCTTAACGGGTTGGCGCCGCATTTCAGCGGGGGGACGTTGACCGGGAAGGTGCTGGTGGCAGGGCTGGACCCGGTGCGTGAATCCCCACGGGGTATGAGCCGCCACGTCGGATTCGTTTTTCAGGACCCCGAAGCGCAGTTCGTGATGGATCGGGTCGAAGATGAGTTGGCCTTCGCCCTGGAAAATGCCGCCATCCCGCTGCCGGAAATGGATGTGCGTGTGGAGACTCTCCTGCACTGGCTCGACCTGGCGCCGCTGCGCGCGCGCGCCCTGACGACGCTTTCCGGCGGCGAAAAACAGCGTGTGGCGATCGCGGCGGCGCTGGCATCGCATCCGGCAGTGCTGGCGTTGGACGAGCCGACCTCGCAGCTCGATCCGCAGTCGGCCAAAGAGGTGCTGGCGGCGCTGGCGCGGCTCAACGTGGAGTTGGGACTGACCATCGTGCTGGCGGAGCATCGCCTGGAGCGCGTGTTGCCTTTTGCCGACCGGCTGGTTTATCTGCGGGGCCTGGAAGCGCCGGTGGTGGGGTATCCCGAGGAGGTGTTGCCGCACCTGGAACTGGCGCCGCCAGTGGCCGTGTTGGGCAAGGCTCTGGGGTGGTCGCCGTTGCCGTTGAGTATTGAGGAGGCGTTGCCGTTTGTGCAAAAGATGGCCGTGGGGGAGGGCGAGATTTCACCGGCCATCCTGCCGCATGGGGGCTTTCCCTATCTGACGACTGAGGATTTGACGGTGGTGTACAATGGACTGCCGGCGGTGCGCGGCGTCAGTGTAGCGCTGTATCCCGGCGAAGTTGTGGCGTTGTTGGGACGCAACGGCGCAGGCAAGACCACACTGCTCCGCGCGTTGGTGGGCCTGGTGCATCCCCAAGAGGGCAAAGTGCGTTTGGGCGTGCGGAATGTGGCGCGACTGGATGTGGCGGAGGTGTGTCGGCAGGTGGGGTATCTGCCGCAGGATCCGAACGCGCTGCTCTTTGCGGACACGGTGCTGGATGAGTTGTATATCACGTTGCGCAATCACGGTCTGGCGCCGGAGGACTTGACGCTGGCGCCGGAAACACTGCTGGCGCGGTTGGGTCTGGCGGACAAAGCGCAAACCTATCCGCGTGACTTGAGTGTGGGGGAACGGCAGCGGGTGGCTCTGGCCGCGATCCTGGTGACGCAGCCCGGCGCGCTGCTGCTCGACGAGCCGACGCGCGGCCTGGATTATGAGGCCAAGCAAGCGTTATTGGCGCTGTTGCACGAGTGGCGCAGCGCCGGTATGGCGATCCTGCTGGTCACGCACGATGTGGAACTGGCGGCGCAAGTTGCCGATCGGGCGTTGCTGATGGAGGCCGGTCAAATCGTCAGAGAGGGAACGCCGGGGGCAGTATTGGCAACGACCCCGTTATTTCACACACAAATGGCGCGGTTGTTTCCGGGGAAGGGGTGGCTGACGGTGCAAGAGGTGTTGCGATATGTGACCTCGCCCAATGGCGGGATTGCCCCACGTGCATGAGGTTGAGGGTGAGTCTTGCGACTAAATTAACAAAAAACTGGCTGCCGGCAAGTTTTTCAGGTATCATCATCGTGATCGTGATTCTCGCCATGTTCCTGAGGCGATTTCTGTTTGCTCCTTCGTATGACCCCGCGTTTGACTATTTGGCGGTGCTCAAAGCTGCTCCTGCCTACGACGATACAGAAAAATCGAATGTTATTTTTTCGTATGAGTCTAAAGATAGCCCCAAACTCACCCAATTACGGGAAATGTACGGTTTGGCTGGGATCGCCGGGAATGGCACGGATCTGGAAAAAGCCCAGAACTTGTTGAAGTGGGCACACGAATCGGTCAAGCATGAGGGGAACCACCCGCTTCCTTCCCCAAGAGACGCCATTTCATTGCTCGAATACGCTCAAACCACGGGGCATGGTGTGAATTGTAGGGGGGTAGCCATTATTTTGTCTGAAGCTTTGTTGAGTATCGGGGTAAAAGCTAGATATGTCGAGTTGTTGCCCAAGGGGTTTTCGTCGGATATCCATGTGGTTACCCTTGCCTATCTCTCCGAATTAGATCAATGGCTATTTTTGGACCCCACATACCAGGCCTATTTTGTCAATGAGGCGGGGCATTACTTGGATATTTCGGCGATACGCGCCGCTTTGCTCAATGGCAATCCGTTGGAGAGCAATCGGGAAATCAATTACAATGGGGGGCCGGTTGATGTGGTATATTTGCACTATCTTTCAAAAAATATGTACCGGTTTGCCAGCCCGGTATATATGGGGTTTGGTATAGATTCTTCGTCGGCGCGCACGATGATTGTGTTAAATCCGGCTGGCGACAAGACGGGGCGAGGACCAAATCCATTTTCAAAAGAGCAAATCACTCACAATCCCACGATTTTCTGGGAAAAACCATGAGAGGTGATCGGTGCTTACTCAAGTAATATGGAGATTCACCGCAGAGTACGCGGAGATCGCAGAGATTTTTTCAGTATCTCAGCGCTCCCGGCGTACTCTGCGGTGAAAAAGCTTCCTTCTATCTATTGCGCGTGCGCCACTAAAGCCGGGCGGAATTTATAGCCGTAGGTGATGACCCCGTCTTCCCCCTGCGTGCGGATGCGGCGCGTGACCATCTCCACCGGCATCCCGATCGTGACTTCGTTAGGCGCGACATCGGTCAGTTGCGCGGTGAGCATCGGCCCCTCGGCCAACTTGATCAATGCTACAGTGTACGGCGCGTACGCTTCAAACCCCTCTGGTGCGCTGGACAATGTGCTGAAAGAGTAGACCTCTCCGCGCCCGCTCAACGTGTAGGGCTTTTTGGCCGGTTGATGACATTCAGGACAAATATCGCGCGGTGGAAAGATCTTGTTCCCGCAATGTTCACAGACCTCGCCTTCCAGGCGGTATCGCTGCCCGCGTAGCCGCCAATCGTGTGCCACTTTGTGTTCCATAGTTCCTCTCCTCTAACTGTTTTCTTACGATTAATTATAGCATACCTATGCTGAAAAAAGCAATGGGATTTAGGTCATGACTTGCATGATCCCCGGTGCGGAAAGAGCGAAATGTCAAATTGTCAGGCGTTCTTCATACACGCTGCCATTTGATATTTGACCGTTCTGTTTCTGAAACTGTCTATTCATCCATAGCTTCCAGAATGTGCGTGATGACGGTTGCCCCGCTGCCGCCGATGTTCTGGGCCATACCCAGGTGCGCGTTGCCCACTTGATTGGGGCCGGCTAACCCGCGCAATTGTAACACGCTTTCCACGATCTGATAGATGCCGGTGGCGCCTACCGGATGTCCGCGCGCTTTAAGCCCTCCCATCGTGCCGGTGGGCAACCGCCCCTGCAACATAATGTCGCCATCCAGCGCCAACCGCACGCCTTGTCCCTTATCGGCGAATCCACTGGCCTCCAGGCTCAACGCTGCCATAATGCTGAAGGCATCGTGCATCTCAAAAAAGTCAATGTCCCCCGGTTGAACGTCTGCCTGTTTATACGCGCGTTGGGCTGAGAGCCTCGCCGACTCCAGGGTGAGGGGGTCTTTACGGTCGTGGACGGCTAACGGCATCGTTCCCACTGCTGAAGCCCGAATTTTAACCGGCGCCGGGCTGAGAATGTGCGCGTAGCGCGCTGGCGCTAACACCACCGCGGCAGCGCCATCACAGACTGGCGAAGCATCCAGTAGTCCCACCGGCTCGGCAATCATCGCCGCCTGCGCGTAAGCCTCCGGTGAGATCTTCATGTGGAACATTGCATTGGGATTGTGCATCCCGTTGGCGTGGGCGTTGATGGCGAAGTTGGCAAAATCCTGGCGCTGCCAGCCGTATTCGTGCATATAGCGGCGCATCAACAGCGCGTTGAGCGCTACAAAGGAAATCCCCTGGCTGACTTCATATTCAGCGTCGGCGGCCATCGCCAGCATTGCGGTGGTTTGGCGCCCTGACGTATCGGTCATCTTCTCGACGCCTAACACCAGCACCAGGTCGGCCAGCTCGCTGGCGATGGCAAGATAGCCAACGCGCAACGCCGCGGCCCCCGACGCGCAGGCGGATTCGATGCGCAGCGCTTCGACGCCGTTCAGGGCCATGAAATCCACCACCAGCGCGCCCAGGTGCGACTGTCCAGTGATTTCGCCGGAAAGCATATTGCCAACGTAGACGGCATCCACCTTGTCAATGTTCGCGTCGCGTAAAGCATGGGACGCGGCCTCAAACGCCAGATGTCGGATACTGGTCGTCCAATGTTCGCCCACGGGGGTTTGCCCTACTCCGATGATGGCTACATCACGCATAAAATCTCCTCAAGGCTCAACGGATTGAACGGATTCAACGGAATAGCCTCCGTTAAAATCGGTTGAATCCGTTGATGAAATTCTCACATCGCCAATTTGCCGCGATACCGTGCGTATAGCGCGTAGTCAATCTCGGCGCGGCGGCGGATATAGTCGGCCACTTTGGGCGCGCGCGATTGCCGTTCCTTGATAGCCTCGGTGACTTCCCACACGAAGGCATCCGAGCCGGCGCCGGAACCAAAACTAGCGAGCAGGATGCGGTCGCCCGGATTCGCGACGTCCAGCGTGGCGGCGAAACCGGTGATGGCAGCGCCCGCATACGTGTTGCCGATAGTATTGCTTACCATCCCCGGCGCGAGTTGCTGCTTGGTGAACCCTAACCGCCCGCCGGCGCGCATTGGGAATTTGACATTAGGTTGGTGAAAGACTGCATAGGCGAAGTCCGCCGCTTGCAGACCCATTTCCTCTAAAATCACTTCGGCGGCCGCTTGGATGTGGTGGAAGTAGCCAGGTTCGCCGGTGAAACGTCCTCCATGGCGTGGATACTGTTCGTGCGCTCGTCGCCAAAAATCCGGCGTGTCGGTGACGTAGGAAAGTGAGCCGCGACACACTGCCAGTGCGGCCTCCGCCGGGCCTACGATGAGGGCTGTGCCGCCGCTGGCTGCCGTGAACTCCAACTCGTCGCCGGGGCGGCCCTGGGCTGTGTCTGCGCCAATCGCCAGGGCATAGTCGCCCATGCCGGATCCTACCAGCCCCAGTGCGGCTTGCAAAGCCTCGGTGCCGGCCTTGCAGGCAAATTGCATATCGCCGGCCAGGAGATAGGGTGTCGCGCCCAAGGCTTCCGCCACGATGGTGGCCGACGGCTTGACCGCATAAGGAGGCGACTCGCTGCCGACCCACACGGCGCGCAGCTCCTCCGGGGCGATCGCGGCGCGCACCAGGGCATTGCGGGCGGCTTCAATCGCAATCGTGATGGTGTCCTCATCTAACCCAGCGACAGCTTTCTCTTTGATCGGCCCCGATTCATGCCCCCACACCCGCGCGATCTCGGCGTTAGTGATGCGGTACATGGGGATGTAGGAGCCGTAGCCTACAATCCCTACAGGACGTTGTGAATGCATGATGTGGCCGTTGTTCACAAAAACCTCCAAAAATAGTCCAAAGTCTAAAGTCGAAAGTCAAAACCACTGTGAGAATATCACGTTTCACGTTTTACGTTTCACGACCTCAAGAGTTTCTCGGCGATGTCGGGCCGAATCGTGCCCTGGGCAATCATGGCCTCGGCGACGCGGTTGATGTCGGCACCGGTGGCGCCGGCGGCCAGGGCGACTTGCCGGGCGTGCAGGCTCATGTGTCCGCGTTGAATGCCCTCGGTAGCCAGCGCGCGGAGGGCGGCGAGATTTTGCGCGAGTCCCACACTGATGACGATTTCGACCAGTTCGCGCGCGGTTTGCACGCCCATGATCTTAAGCGCCACCCGCGCGGTAGGATGGACCCGTGTAGCGCCCCCTACGATGCCGAGCGCAAGCGGCAGTTCCAATGTGCCGACGAGTGCGCCACGGCCATCTCGCCGCCACGTGCTGAGGGCGGTATAGCGTCCGCCACGGGCGGCGTAAGCGTGCGCCCCGGCTTCGATGGCGCGCCAGTCGTTGCCGGTCGCCAGCACGACGGCATCTATGCCGTTCATAATGCCCTTGTTGTGGGTGGCGGCGCGGTAGGGGTCGGCGGCAGCGAAGGCTGCGGCCTGTTCGATCCCATGCGCCACGTCGGCGCCGCTGAAGTCGGCGAAGGCCAATGCCGCTTCAGGAATGGCGACTTTGGCGTAAGCGAGTCGTTGATCCGCCAGGTTGCTCAGGATACGCAGCAGCGCGCGTCCGCCGGAAAGTGCGGCTAGTTGCGGCGCGAGGCGCTCGCAGGCAGTATTGACAGCGTTGGCGCCCATTGCGTCGCGCACGTCGTAGAGCAGGTGGACAATGACCATCGTGGGCGCGGTGTCAAGGAGGTGTACCTGCACGTCGCGTGCGCCGCCGCCCAATTTAACCAGAACCGGGTCTACTTGATTGGCGGCGGCCAACAACGCCTCTTTGTGCGCCAGAATCTCAACTTTGCTTGCGTGCGGATCGGGCACATCTACCAGTTGAATCTGTCCGATCATCACTGGTGCGTCAGCCGTCGCCACGAATCCGCCGCCGGCGCGGGCCAGCTTGGCGGCCAACGACGCGCCGGCGATAACTGAGGGTTCCTCAATCACCATTGGCACGAGGACATCCCGTCCGTTGATGCTGAAGTTTGTCGCAATCCCCAAAGGCAGAGTATACATCCCAATGACATTTTCGACCATCGCATCGGCGTGAGGCAGCGTCAGCCCCAGGGCGCCGGCGAGAGCTTGGGTTTCTTCGGCGGTCAAGTCTGCCTGACGCGCGATGCGCTCCAGGCGCTCCGTCGAGGAAAGGGTATAGAATCCTGATAATTGGGATGTGGTTGACATACTTTCAACTCCTGTGATGCTGGATTGACGTGTTTATCATATCATGGGGTGGCTATCAAAATCTATCAGTTTCCTATCAAGGGCTTGCCGAACGGGTTAGACCTGCGCTGGCGCGTCCCGATCAGGGTTTTGGGCCTTGAGCATGGAGGCGCGATTTTTGAGGCCTCTTCCTTCAGGGTTTTCTTGCTTTATCTGGCAATTCGGTATATCCTCTTAGTACGCTTTTCGCCCGATGTTGCTGGCGAGGAGACTTCTGACTCAGGATAGGTTGCCACGTGTTACGGGAACTGCACATTGAAGATTTCGCCATTATTGATGAATTGCATTTGACGCTGGAACCCGGTTTTAATATCCTCACGGGCGAGACCGGCGCGGGTAAGTCCATTCTGATTGACGCGGTGACGTTGCTGTTGGGCGGGCGGGCGGATATGGCTTCGTTGCGGAAGGGGGCCGAGCGGGCGCGCGTCGAGGGTTTGTTTGTTTTGCCCTCGGCTCAGCAGGAATGGCTGGCGGCATTGTTGGAACGTGAAGGTTTGGAGGGGGATCAGCCCGATTCCCTGTGGTTGAGTCGGGAATTACGCGCCAATGGTCGCGCTGTGGCGCGGGTCAATGGGCGGGTGGTTTCATTAAATATTATGCGGGAGATTGCTGAGACGTTGGTGGATGTCCATGGGCAGAGCGAGCACTTAAGCCTGCTGCGCGTGCGAGAACATCTCAATCTGTTGGATCGGTTTGCCGGTTTAGGGGAATTGCGGGCGCAGGTGGAGGCGGTTGTGCATGAGGTGCAGGGAGTTCGTCGGGAACTCACCCATCTGCGCCAAAGCGAGCGGGAGCGGATGCAGCGGATTGATCTGCTGCGCTTTCAGGTGAGTGAGATTGCGGACGCCCGGCTGCAACCGCACGAACATGGTGAGTTGGAGGCTGAACTGGTGCGGCTCTCCAATGCAGAGCAGCTTTCTTCGCTGGCATCGGGGTTGGTGGCGTTGCTGGAAGAGGGCGGGGCCGGGGCGCCTTCGGTGTTGGATTTGTTGGGGCAGGGACAACGGGATATGGGTACTCTAGCGCGGATTGATGCGGCGCTGGCGCCACAAGCGCAGGTGTTGGAGGAAGTGGGGTATCAATTGGAGGATGTGGCGCGTTCCTTGCGAAATTACCTGGGGGATGTGGAATTCAACCCGAAGCGATTGGTCTGGGTAGAGGCGCGGTTGTCTCTGTTGCGGCAGTTGGAGCGCAAGTATGGGGGCAGCCTTGCGGAGGTGATAGCGCATGGCAAGGCGGTGGCAGATGAATTGGAGACGTTGGAACACAGTGACGAGCGAATTGTGGCGCTTTCTGCTCAAGAGGCGGATTTGTTAGAAATGTGTGCGCGGTTGTGCCAGGAACTTTCGGAGAAGCGGCAAGCGGCGGCAGCAGTTTTGTGCAAGGGCGTTGAGGGGGAACTCAACGATCTACGGATGGGGGGCGCGCGCTTGGGCGTGGCTTTTCAGTGGCGGCAGACGGACGGCGGACTGCCGTTGGCGCGCGCGTTGCCGGCGGCGCTCACGGTGACGGATGCCGGCGTGGAGACTGAGGCCGGGCTGAATGTAACGTCGGCTGCGTTTGACAGCACCGGCATGGATGAAGTCGAATTCCTGGTGGCGCCCAATGTGGGCGAAGGATTGAAACCGATGACGCGCATCGCCTCTGGGGGTGAGACGGCGCGGTTGATGTTGGCGTTGAAAACCGTGTTGTCGCGGGCCGATTGCACGCCAACGCTCATTTTTGATGAGATTGACCAGGGAATTGGCGGACGCATCGGGGCGGTCGTTGGTGCGAAGCTGTGGCAGCTCACCACCCATCACCCTGCCTCCGAATTGGGCGGGCACCAGGTGTTGTGTATTACCCATTTGCCCCAGTTGGCCGGTTTTGGCGACAGTCACTTTCGGGTTCACAAGCAAATCGTAGAAGGGCGCACCATCACCCAGGTGACGCGGCTGGAGCCGGAGGCGCAGGTTCAGGAGCTGTCGCAAATGTTGGGGACGTTGGGCGAGGCGGCCCATCAGGGGGCGTTGGAGATTCTGGAGCAGGCGCAAGTAATGAAGCAGGCGGTCGTTGGGGAAGGTCTAACTTGATTCTTGTCGAATTTGCCCAATGCTAGAAGCCGTTTATAATGATTATGATTGTAATGTTTACAGAAATTGTGAACGCGGCTTTGGCTAAACTTTGTGCGATAGGTCGCTCCTGAGTGTTTTCTTATTTATGATCAAGGACGGTCAGAAATGGCGCTAAAAGGCAACTTGGAAGATTTTGGTATTACGCAATTGCTGAATCTCATTAACCTGGCCCGTAAGACAGGTTCGCTGTACCTTGAAGGCGGCCCTAAAGATGCTTACCTGTGTTTTCGTGAGGGGAAGTTGATTTATGCGGCCATGGCGGGTATGGATGACAGCCTACTAGCAATTTTGCAGCGGGCCGGGGTATTCACTGCCGAGCAAGTGCGCATGATTATCGCAAATATGCCGAACAAATCGGATCAGGACATTGCTAGTGTTTTGGTAACAGGGAAGCGTTTGCAACATCAGGCTGTGGCTAAAAATATCCGGGACTATGTTCTGGAATTGGTGTATCAGGTATTTTCTTGGAATGAGGGAACCTTTCGTTTTGAGCCATCTAAACTGCCAATTCAGGGTAAAATTACCACCTCGATTGCTCTCGAAAACGTGATTATGGAAGGCAGCCGGCGTTTGAAGGAGTGGGAGCGCCTGCAAGATGAGCTGCCCGATCTGGACGTGTCGCTGAAATTTGCGGAGCGTCCGACAACTCCCCTGCGCGACATTAACCTCAGTGTGGAGGAATGGCGCGTCATTTCCTTCATCAACCCGCGTAATACGGTGCGTCAGATTGCCCAATTCAACAACATGAATGAGGTGCAAATTCGTAAAATCATCTATAGCTTGATCCAAGCAGGGTTGGTGGAGGTGATCCGTCCGCCACGCCCGGCGGGACAGGCGCCTGCTGCGCCGGTCGGTCAACCGGCCACGGGGAGGCCCGGTGCCGTGGCGCCGGAGATGCGCCCGCCTGCTGTCAAGCGGAATGTTATTCAAAAGTTAATGAGCAAAATTCGGGAGTTGTAGTCTATGCAGACACTTAAGATTGTTGTCACCGGGCCTTTTAACTCCGGCAAAACGGAGTTCATTCAAAGTATCAGCGAGATTGACGTGGTTTCTACGGACCGTAAGATCACGCGCGAGTCGGAGCGGATTAAGTCCCAGACTACAGTGGCCATGGATTTTGGGCGGATCACCGTTGATGAGGAATTAATTCTTTATTTATTTGGCACACCTGGGCAAAAACGTTTTGACTTTATGTGGGAAATTCTGTCCGAGGGGATGCTGGGCTTTGTGGTATTGGTAGACAGTACCCGCCCGGAAACTTTCCGCGAGGCGCGCCGTATTCTGGATACTTTCCGCAGTTACTCTCCCGTTCCTTACATTGTGGGCGCCAACAAACAGGACCTTGATGATGCCTGGCCGCCAGAAGATTTGCGCATTGTGTTGCGGGTGGAATCGAGCGTGAAAGTGGTTCCGTGTGTGGCTACCGATAAGGAAAGCGTCAAAAAAGTCCTGCTAGAGTTGCTGTACTCGATTATTGAATTGATGGATGAGGAGTAATTCTTTTTTAACTCAACTGCAACGACCCGTTTTGTCGTATAAGGTTAGTCTGTGGTATGATTGAGCAAACTAGGTAAGGTACACTGGTATGAGTTCCTTTGTCACAGACCGAGGTATTGTCCATTACGAGACCGTCGGGCGGGGTAAACCGGTGGTGTTGTTGCACTGCTGGCTTGGCTCGTGGAGTTACTGGTATTCGACGATGGAATACTTGGCGGCGCGGGGTTATAAGACGTATGCGTTGGATTTTTGGGGATTTGGCGATTCAGCTAAGCAAGGCTCTTTTTCCGTCTCCGAATATGTTGAGATGGTTGACCAGTTTATGGAGCGTATGGGATTGGACCGCGCCAGAGTGATGGGACACTCCATGGGGGGCACGGTTTCGTTGAGTCTGACTTTGATGCATCCGCAAAGAGTTTCCCGGGTGGCAGTGGTTGGCTCCCCTATCGTTGGTTCTAGCCTGAGTTTGTTGTTAAAGCTATCAGGTAACCGGCAAATCGCGCGACTTCTCTATACTGTTCCGGGTGTTTTACCGACCCTTACGAGAGTGCTGGCGCTCACGTATGCCAAGGACTGGCGCACCCTGTACGACATGCTGGAAAAAGACCTTTCGCGCACGACCGCCGAATCTTTTTCCGCCAGTATTCGTGACTTGCGCCATATGGATTTGCGCCCCCGACTGAAGGAATTCCGGGTTCCCGCGATGGGCATTTATGGCGTCAAGGACAATATCGTCCACCCCAAACAGGGCGATTTGATGCTCAAGGGCATTAAAGAACATGTAGTGCATTATTTTGAACACTCTGGACATTTCCCCATGCTGGACGAGACTGAAAGGTTTCATACAACTATCTTGGAGTTCCTGGCCGATACGTGAGTGAATTACCGACAACCCTGACTTATTATTTTCCTAATCGCCTGGTTCGTATTTTGCTACTGGCGATGCATGAAACGGTGGGAAAAAATGGCGTGAGCGCGGTGTTGAATACCGCGCGCTTGCAGCATTTTCTTACGCAGTTGCCGCCACCTAACTTTGAACCTGGGTTATCATTTGATGAGGTGGGCCGGTTCTTTCAGGCCTTGGAAGGTGTCTACGGAGTACGCAGCGGTCGGCGGTTAAGCTGGCAAATGGGACGTAGCTGTTTTAAATATGGGATGGAAGGCCTGGGAGGGGTAGTCGGCGTGGCCGACTTTGCCCTGCGCTTCTTGCCGGTTTCTCTGCGCGTTCATGTGGGTTTGGAGGTCCTGACAGAAATCCTGAATCGCTATGGTGATCAACAGATAGTCTTGGGCGAGGATGAGCAGTATTACTCCTTTATCATGCAGCGCCCCGGTCTGTGTTGGAACCGACATACAGAAAGTCCCGCCTGTGCTTTAATGGTGGGATTATTGGAAGAGATGCTCTACTGGGTGACGCGGGGACAGCGTTTCTTGGTCGAGGAAACCACCTGTCAGGCTTGCGGCGACCCGGTATGTACCATCCAGATCAGTAAGGCAACAATGGATTAAGGTGAGAGTCCTGTGCGTAAGGTTATTCTGCGAGACAGGAGGAAGATACCTCCATTCAATGAACCGGCACGCGATTTAAGTGTGCTCAATAAGCCCCTGTGGCTGTTTCACCGGGATTTGTTGGCGCGCTATACCACCGAGGAACGGGAAGTTGATTCTATCAATGAGATAGAGAAAGACCGTGAGGAGACGCTGGTTTATCGGGATAATTTATATTTTGATGAGGTCTTTATCGAAGAATTTATTACCCGCGCCAAAGCCTCCGGTAAAGCTTGTCAGGTTGCCTTTTCCCTGGACGATCGCGCTATCACTGGGCAGGCTATATATCTTCAGCGCGGTATCCGGCGGCAGGGTAACTATTTTGTGGCAGACTTGTGGTATTATCCTTATGGGATTGAGCCGGTTGTCCGCCCCTTAGTCATTGACACCGCTCCGCGCCGGATTGGGTTTTATCATGTCCCAACTCACATGTCTGATGCTTACGGCGATCTGGTTTATCACCTACCCACCAAACCCTTCCTCTCAATAGAGCACTGGATGCACATTTTGCATGCCAACATTGACTTCGGCATCTTTGCTATTGGCGCGCGTTATGAAAACCGTCTGAATAAGGATGTGGGTCTGGCGTTGAAGCTGCTGTGGCGGGGGATGTGGGAGCGGAAACAGGTACTCACCACTTCGGGCATTGTAGAGATAGGCAAGGATTGTGACATTGATCCCACGGTAGTCATCCAAGGCCCTTCCTTTATCGGCAATAATGTTAAGATTGGCCCTGGGGTCATTGTGCGTAACTGTATCGTGGGAGACAACGTGACTATTGACCACGGCTGTCAGTTGATGTTGAGCGTGGTGGGGAACGGCACCTTTTTGCCATTTCGGGCTGCTCTCTATCGCACGGTGTTGATGCCAGAATGTATGGTGGCGCAAAACACCTGTCTTCAGATGTGTGTTGTCGGACGGGAGTCCTTTATCGGCGCCGGCAGCACCTTCACAGACTTCTATCTGGTGGACCGTCCTATTCGCGCCCTTTTTGGTGGGCGCCTGGAGGAGACTGGTATGACGGCTATCGGTGGGGCTGTGGGCCACAATGTGCGGATTGGCTCTGGTATGATCGTCATGCCCGCCCGTATGATCGAATCTGATGTAATTTTGATCCCTTCACCTGAAAGACGTATTATTGCGGCGAACATTTATTACGAAGATAGCGACCATTTAAAAGTTAAAAACGGCGAGCAACTTCATCCACGAAAATTTCCACGTGATTGACAAAGGACTGAATGGATTCGTTTGCCTTTATTATTCATCCAATTGATCCGAAGCGGGATGTAACTCGCAAGTATCCGGTATTGGGCAAAATACTTCCCGAGCCGACCATTCACTTTTTAAGTCGTTTTTGGCCGCCAGTACGTTTGTCGCACGTAACCGGCGCGCGCTCCAGGGGGACTGGGAAGGAAATCGAGGGTTGGTTGATCGCTGTCCCTTACACCACCCAGCGCATGTTGACGTTGCCCGCTAAGGAGGTGTACCGCAAGATCATTGCCGCCGGGCGTCTGGCAGAAAGTTTAGGAGCGAAAATATTAGGACTGGGTGCCTATACATCCGTCATTGGCGATGGGGGACGCACTATTGCCAATGCGCTGGATATTGCCGTAACTTCTGGCGACAGTTACACCGCGGCAATTTCTGTCTATGCTACCCAAAAGGCGGCGCGCTTAATGGAGATCGATCTGGCACAGTCTGTAGTGGCAGTTGTGGGAGCGGGCGGGGCGATTGGACAGGCCGTGTCGCAATTGCTGGCCCCTCGCATTGGACGAATGGTATTGATTGGTCGGCAACGTGAGGGTTTGGAATTAGTGGTGGATAAGGTACGTGCTATGGGATGCGCGGATGTAGTGATTTCTGAAGATGTTTCAACCATCACTGCCGCCGAAGTGGTGCTTACCGTGACCAGTTCCGGCGGCAATTTGATCCAACCGGAGATGTTGCGGCGCGGCGCGGTGGTTTGTGATGTCTCGCGTCCCAGGGATGTTTCCTGGCAGGTCAGTCGGGCGCGCGATGATGTATTGGTGATTGATGGCGGATTGGTGCGTGTGCCGGGGCAGATTCATTTCGGCTTTGATTACGGCCTGCCCTCTGACTTGACGTATGGATGTTTTGCGGAGACAATGACACTAGCATTTGAAGGCTTGTTCGAGGATTATTCTGTTGGTAAAGACCTTTCTTTGGAGAAGGTGCGTCAGATTGATGCATTGGCTACACATCATGGCTTTGAATTGGCGGCTTTGCGCAGCTTCGAAAAGAAACTGGATGAGTCGTTAATCGAGAAAATTAAGGCAAAGGTACAGCGCTGACCAACGGTTATGTGACCGTGAGGAGGTAGGGAATGAGTGATGGTCGTATCCTGGTAGTCGAGGATGATTTCGATATTTCCAATATGCTGCAACTATACTTCAAATCACAAGGGTACGAGGTGTTCGTGGCCCCGCGTGGCGGCGTAGCCCTGGAAATGACCCGACAGCGGATGCCCAACGTCATTGTGTTGGACATTATGCTGCCCGACATTGATGGCTACGAAGTGTGCCGCTTGCTGCGGACCAACTTGCGTACCAGCCACATCCCCATTATTTTCCTGACGCAAAAGGATGAACGCAGCGACAAAATCCACGGATTGGAGTTGGGGGCGGATGACTATATCACCAAACCCTTTGATGTGGAAGAACTCCGCTTGCGGGTGCGCAACACCATCAAGAGCGCCGAAGTGGCGGCGCTGACCAGTCCCAGCACTGGATTGGCGAGTGGGCGCTTGATCGAGCAACAGTTGCGAGAACTCATGCGCAAGGATGATTGGGGAATTCTGTACATTGGCATTAGTGGGCTGGATGCTTTTAGCGAGTTCTACGGCTTCGTTGCGGGTGAGGAAGTGTTGCGTTTCACAGGGATGTTGCTGAATGAAATCATTGAAGAGATGGGAACTCCCGATGATTTTATTGGACACATCGGCGGTGATGATTTCATTGTGGTTACTCGCAAAGAACTGATTATTCCCTTGCGTGATGAAATTGTCAAACGCTTTGCTGACAGCGTTGGCACCCACTATGATTTTATGACACGGATGCAAGGGTACTTGGTTATCCAGAACGATCAAGGGGAAGAAGTGCGGGCGCCACTGATGAGTCTGCAAGTGGGAGGACTTTCGGCAGATAATGGGCCGTTTACTGACATTCGGGAGATCACTGAAGCGGCGGCCGAAGCGCGCCGCGCGGCTGCGCGTAAGCAATAGCGCCTCACCGGCGTCGTTAGGCAGCCTCATGGACATGAGGAGTCAATAAGTGCTGCGGGGAGACGAGTTACAAACCATTGGCGAGCAATTGGCGCTGGCAACCACCGCCGAAGCTGCCTGGCAGATCGCGTTGGAAACCAGTTTACCATTGCTGGAGGCCACCGCCGGAGCATGGATCTGGCAGACACCGACTTCTCAAACGGTGTCTGTCGTTGCGTCCGCTTCGCCCTCCGTTGCATGGACCGAGATACTCAACCAGATAGGAGAGACTTCCGCACCGCAGCAGTTCTTTGATGCATACTTTGGTCCAGAACCAGCCGGCGTGCTGTTGCTTCCCGTCGCGGTGACGCCCTGGCAGGGCTGGTTGGTTTTATACCGCGCCCAACAGCCATTTGATGCGGAGGCGCTGCCGTGGGCGATTGCGTTGGTACAAATGACGCGGTTGGCCGTGTCAGCGGTTGCGCGTTACGGGCAAGTAGAGCAGCGTTATGCCGTATCCCAGCAACGCATAGAGCAGTTGAAATATTTAATGGATGTTGCCGCCACGGTAGGGACCACACTGGACCTGGAGTCCGTGTTGCAAGAAATTGTCCAGGCCGTATCCCATGTATTGCATTGCCAACGCACGGTCATCTTCGAGGTAGATGCTCTCAATCAGACACTCAACATGGTCGCCGCGGAGGGCATTTCGGAGCGGTATTGGGCAGTTTCACAGGGGATCCCTCTGGTTACGGGAGGTCGCGCTCATGCGGTAGTTGCCAACGAGATTGTGGTCTCGGAAGATATTCTGACAGAGTCAGCCTCGGCGGATATCGCGCCGTTGGCAAAGGAAGAGGGTTTTCGCGCCTTCGTGGATTTACCCTTGTATCGCGGCGACAAGCCGATCGGCCTTCTTTCCGTACAATTCGTTGAACCGCATCAGTTCGTTGAGGATGAACTGACGCTCCTGCGCATCATGGGCGAGCAGGCAGCGGTGGCTATTGAGAATGCGCGCCTTTACATGCAGACGGATGTGGAGTTGCGTCGGCGACTGACTGCTCTGGAGTCTCTACAGCGGGTGACGCGCGAGATCACCGCAACCGTGGACCTGGACTATATCTTGAGCGAAGTCTTGGCAGAAGCGGTGCGGTTCAGTGAGGCCGAGTCCGGCCTGGTGTTGCGCTTCGAGGAAGGGGAAACATCCCTCTGCGCGCATCGAGGCTATACAGAGACTGCCCTGATTGGTATCCAGACCATCCTTGATGCGCGGCGTTTTGGCGCCTCCCTGGCGCAATTTGTGGAAAAACAAGAATCAGTCTACTTGCCGGATGTCGCTGCGCTGCCCGATGTAGAGCGCTACCCGGCAGATGCGCGCACTTTGTTGATCACACCCGTTTTTTACGAACAGCGGTTGGCCGCCATCATTATGATTCAGAGTAGCCAACCACAGGCCTTCTCCAGAGCGACGATAGAATTTGTGGAAGGCCTGGCCGTGCAGGCTTCCGTGGCCGTCGGCAATGCGCGTCGTTACCAAGAACAACTGCAGCGCGGTGTATTGTTACATCAACGGGCAGAACAGATGACCCTGTTGCTGGAAGTTAGCCGTACAATGCGCTCCGATCGGTCGCTTGAAGATGTTTTGCTGGATGTGGCCTACGCAGTGCAAGAGGGCACCGGTTTTAATGTCGTGTTAATCAGTGTGTTGGAAGGGAATTTCTTGCGGCGGGTCGCCGGCGCCGGGATCCCCTTGGTCGAACTTCAGCGGATGAAAAAGGCGCGGCATACGTGGGCGCAGATCAAAACGCTCTGTCAGGAGCAATTTCGCCTGGGACAATGCTATTATATCCCTGCCGAGTATGCCAATTTGTTGGAGGGGATGGACGTGTTCATTCCTGGCGCTGAGGATGTCCGGCGGTTGCCCGGCGATTGGCATCGGTTAGATTCGTTTGTCATTCCTTTGCGGGGCAGCCGCGGTGATGTGGTGGGGATGATGAGTGTGGATGAGCCGGTAAGCGGTCGCGCCCCCACGGCTGCAACTGCGGAGGTTATTGAGTTATTTGCGACCCAAGTATCGTTGGCGATTGAGAATAACCGTCTGGTCGAAGACCTGCGCCGACAAGTCAATACGCTGCGCTTGTTTAATGAACTGAGCCGTTCGATCACAACCAAACTGGACTTGCCGCTGGTCTTGAACACCGTCGTCCAGGCTGTAACCAATTTACTGGAATATGACTACGCTACCATTTACCTTCAAGATCAGAGCGGCGCGCGGCTGACGCCGTTGGCGTCTTCGGGGTATTCGCTGGATTTGTTGGGCGATGTTTCGTTCCGCATTGGAGACGGGTTGGTGGGCAAGGTGGCGCAGATGGGGATGCCTCTGGTGATTGAAGACACGCACTCCGACGGCCGTTTTGTGCCTGGCCCCATCGCGGTGGGTTCGACGGTGTTGGCGCCCTTGATGGTCGAAGGCCGCTCGGTGGGCGTGCTTTCGGCGGAGCGCAAGGTCGCAGGGGATTTCACCCCCACCGATGTGGCCATTCTCACTTCCCTGGCCGACCAGGTCGCGGTGGCGGTGGAAAATGCCCGCCTCTTTGATACCGTCAAAAAGTTCAGCGCCGAGCTGGAGGAAAGAGTCGCCGAGCGCACCCAGGAGTTGGCCGAAGCCTTAGAGGATTTGCGCGTGCAAAGCGACCGCTCAGAGGTGCTTTATCATATCGCATCCGAGTTGGTCGCCAGCCTGGATATGGATCGGGTATTGAGTCAGGCTCTGATGTTGTTACAAAAAGCTGTCCGGGCTTCCAAGAGTTCGGTTATTCTGGTGGATCGCGTTACCGGGCAATTAGTTTACCGCGCAGCGATTGGGCATACTGAACCCATTCCACCCGGTGGTCGCGTGGCCCCTTTCACGGTAGATAGTGGAGTGGTGGGCCGCGCTTTGAAGTATAAGCGCCCTGTGGTTATTCCCGATGTTGCGGATGTTGATCAAGATATATTGATGCCGGACTCGTTGATTCACTCCCTGATGGTAGTGCCGATTTTGAGCGGGGCCGGGGAGTCCTTGGGCGTGATCTTGCTGCAATCGCCGGTAGCGGATGCTTTTGACGAGACCGGGTTGCAACTGGTCGAGGCGGCCGCGGTGCAGTTGGGCAATGCCCTGAACAATGCGGAGCTATATCGTCTGATCCGCGAGCAGGCGGAAAGCCTGGGGTTGATGTTGCGCTCTCAACAAATCGAGGCCGCCAAGCATGAAGCAATCCTGGAAGGTATTGCTGATGGTGTGATGGTGGCCGATGCCACCGGGCGGGTGATTCTGTTCAATGCCGCTTCCGAACATATCCTTTCCATCAGCCGCAGTCAGGCTTTGGGGCGTTTCCAGGATGATATTTTTGGACTCTATGGCAGCGCGGCGCGCGATTGGCTGACAAAGATCGAGGAATGGCGCGCCAACCCTCAAAGCCCCAATGCGGAAGGCTTCCTGGCGCATCGCCTCGAAGTGGGCCGTAAGATGGTGAGCGTCCACCTGTCGCCGGTTATGTCGCCAGGGTTGGAGTTCCTGGGCGTCGTTTCCGTCTTTCGGGATGTGACTGCCGAAGTTGCGGCCGATCGCGCCAAGAGCGAATTTGTGTCTACCGTCTCACATGAATTGCGCACACCGATGACTTCCATTGTGGGTTATGTGGACTTGTTGCTGGCCGGCGTTACCGGCCCATTGGGAGAGTTACAGACAGACTTTTTGAAGAAGGTGAAGACAAACGCTGGCCGGTTGACCACCCTGGTGAACGACTTGTTGGATATTTCGCGCATTGAGACCGGCCGGGTGGAGCTACAGCGCGAGCCGGTTGTGATCGAGTCGCTCATTGAGCAAGTGCAGGACCTCTTGCGTCCCAAGGTGGAGGACAAAGAGCAGCGGTTGTATACGGTGTTGCCGCCAGCCCTGCCCAAAGTCTATGGCGATCCGGCGCGGCTTACGCAGATTCTCACGAATCTGATGGGCAATGCGCATAAGTACACCCCGGCTGGGGGAGAAATCACCATCTATGCTTACGTGCGGCGCGGGGCCATGCACGTGGCGGTGGCCGATACAGGGATTGGGATCGCCCCAGAAAACCAGAAAAAGATTTTCGACCGTTTTTACCGTGTCGAAGACGATCCCGCAGTCTACGAAGTATCGGGCACTGGTCTGGGGTTGGCGATTTCACTGTCTATGATTCAGATGCACGGCGGCGAAATCTGGTTGGAGAGTCGCCTGGGGATGGGCAGTATCTTCACCTTCTCCATTCCGCTGGCTGAAGGCGAACCAACGACCGATGTAGGGACGCCGCCGAAGAGTTTCGCCGACATGAAGACCCTGGGAACAGCGCTGATCGTGGATGAGGATTTGGAATTCACCGATGTCATTAAAGCCGCATTGGAAGTCGAAGGGATGCAGGTGGTCACTGCGGTATCGGGGGAGGCCGCCCTGCGACTGGCTCGGCAGCAGCCGCCCGATATCGTCTCCCTGGATGTGCGACTGCCGGATTTAAGTGGCTTTGAAGTCCTGCAACTGCTCAAACGTGATCCTGAAACGGCAGACATCCCGGTCGTGATTGTATCCGCTGTCCCGGAAAAGGAGCAGGGGCTGAGCCTGGGGGCGATAGATTACCTGACGAAGCCGCTGCACACCAAGCAGTTTGTGATGTTAGTGCGGCGCATCTTGGAAAGGCGCGGTCCGGTTTTGGTGGTGGATGACGATCGCGCTACTTTAGATGCAGTGCGTTCCGCCCTGCAATTGCAAGGCATTGGGGTGCGTACGGCGCGCTCGGGGCATGCTGCCCTGGAACTGTTGGCAAAAATCCAACCAACCGTGTTGGTCGTGGATTCTACCTTGCCAGAAATGGATGGTCGCAGCGTATTGGAAACGTTGCAACAGACTGCGCCGGCAGCGCACCTTCCCGCTATGGTGTTGTCAGACAGCGTGGAGGAACTTGCGTCACACCAGACCGCGTTGCAGGAGTTGGGGGCAGTCCGTTTTTTGACCAAGCCCCTCTCTCTAGAGGGCTTGACCCGCGACATTTCCGGCCTGATCAATGGGAACGGCGTGCGTAAAGCTTAACCGTATACAGGAGTAACGATAATGGTTAAAATTTTAGTGGCTGAGGACGAACGTGACATCCGCGAATTGATAGCTTTTACCCTGCGCTTCGCCAATTTTGAGGTGGAACTGGCGCGCAATGGCGCTGAAGCAGTGGAAAAAGCTCCTGAGATTATTCCCGATTTGATTCTAATGGATGTGCGAATGCCTTTGATGACCGGATATGAGGCCTGTGAGGCGCTGAAACAGAACGCAAAGACCAAAAACATCCCGGTAATCTTCCTTTCGGCCAAAGGCCAGGAAAGTGAAATTCAAGAGGGGTTAGAAGTGGGCGCGACCGATTACATTCTCAAACCCTTCGCTCCCGATGAATTAACGTCCCAAGTAAAACGTGTTCTTAAAGAGTTGGGTAAAGCTTGATTGGGGGGTCTAGCCTATGAGTGCTATCATCCTCGAAAGTAGCCTGGTGCATTATGAAGCGCTGGGGCGTGGCAAGCCGTTGTTGTTTCTTCACGACTGGTTAGGCTCGTGGCGCTATTGGGTTCCGACCATGGTGGATATGTCCTCGTCTTATCGCGCGTATGCCCTGGATTTTTGGGGATTTGGGGATTCGGATAAGGTGGCCGGGCGTTACAGCATTGCCGGGTATGTGAACCAGTTGGAATTGTTTATGGATCAGATGGGCATCGGCCAGGTTCCTATCATCGGGCATGGGTTGGGAGGGATTGTGGGTATGTATTTCGCCCAGGATCATCCTGACCGGGTGGAGCAACTGATGATGGTTAGCACGCCGATGACCGGCAACGATATTGCGCGCTCCCTAAGCGGCTTCAATGGGGGGGAGAACCCCGCGAAGGTGATTCTGGGGCGCAAATTGAAATCCTACGAAGAAGTGGATATTGAGGCCGCCAAGACGGATGGCAACGCGGTGGTGCAAAGCGTGAAGTCTGTGTTGAGCCAGAACCTCTTGAAGGCGCTCCAGGAATTGGACTTGCCGGTGTTGTTGGTGTGTGGTCAGGAAGACCCCATCATTCAGGTCCCCGGAGAGGATGTTTTGGAGGAGTTGGATTATAACGTCTATTCATTCTTCTTTGAGACGGCGCAACATTATCCGATGCTGGAAGAAACCTCCAAATTTAATCGCCTGTTGCGCGACTTTCTGATCAACAAGGATAACTGGGACGCCATCGAAGTCAAAGACGAATGGCGTCGCCGGGTTCGCTAGTGGCGCGAGGTCATTGAAGAACCGGGGAGAGGTATGCATTGCCTGTTCTGGGCAATGTGCGGAACTCCTATTCGGGTCTTTTTAAGATACCCTTATGATGACGAAAGCGACTACCTCACCCGACCCCTGGGCCGTGGGATGGATGATCCGGGCGCTGATCCTGATCTCTTTTCTCGCGGCCTTTGCGGTGCCTATGAACTTTCCCATCATTGCGGCAGTGACACAACCGGCCGGCGCGACGGTCGTAGCTGAAGGCCCACAGATCATTCCCCTGATCGCTGTTGAACGGGCCACGGCGACGCCATCGCCATCGCCCTTCACCCCGACGCCCAGCATCCCGCGTGTCGGGTTAATTGCCGGCCACGCCGGCCATGACAGCGGGGCGATTTGCCCGGATGGCCTGCAAGAGGCCGACGTGAATATGGAAGTTGCCCGCCGCGTAGTGGCGCTGTTGACGCCGCGTGGCTGGCAGATAGACCTGTTTGATGAATTTGACGTGCGCCTCAACGATTACAAAGCGGACGTGCTGCTCTCTATCCATGCGGATTCATGCACCGTGCCGGGCAAAACGGGCTTCAAAGTGGCGCGCGCTGAAGCCGGCTCCCTACCGGAATCGGGCGACCGGCTGGTGGCGTGTCTCAGCCAGCGCTACGAAGCTCGCACCGGTCTGCCCTTTGATCCTTATACTATCACCTACGATATGACCCGCTACCACGCGTTCTATGAGATTGATCGCACCACCCCGGCGGCCATCATTGAGGTGGGCTTTCTGCTGGATGACCGCCAGATATTGACACAGCAGCCTGACCTCGTTGCCCAGGGCATTGCTGACGGGTTGATTTGCTTCGTTGAAAATGAATCCCCCTGAAAAGTCTGGAAATCGGCGTCGGGAAGCTGCGATTCCATCCCTCTCTTCAAGCACCGATGACTGATTCTCCCATCGCCAATTTCCATTCCCATTTGCGGTTTTATATAACTGCGGTAAACTCTGATCAATTTGACTGCGCTTGGTGGTATTCATTCGTCAGTCATCCAACTCTTGAAAGGAGGTGTGAGCGATGTCATATCAAAAATTGATCATTATCGGAAATTTGGGGCGCGACCCTGAAATGCGGTATATGCCCGATGGAACGCCTGTGACCAATATCAGCGTGGCGACGAGCCGCCGATGGAACAGCGCGGATGGTTCTAAAAATGAGGAAACGACATGGTTTCGGGTGACGTTGTGGCGGCGTGACGCCGAGAACGCTGCGCAGTATCTCAAGAAGGGCAGCAAAGTGTTGGTGGAAGGCCGGTTGAACCCGGACAAGGCCACTGGCGGGCCGAAGATTTGGACCCGGCAAGATGGCACCGCCGGCGCCAATTACGAAGTCACCGCTGAGAAAATCACCTACCTCAGCAGCAAGACGGGCGAAGGCGGCGCGGAAGGCGTTGTCGAAGAACCCGCAGCCTCCTACGGGGAAGAAGAAGTCATTCCCTTCTAGTCGGCTACAATGGATAGGAGCAGCACAACAGAGAGGCTTTGCCTCTCTGTTCTTTTGTCTTGTGAGTGATGAAGAGGCAGGATGATGGACAAGTCTAAAGCCCCAGCTTTGAGCGTGGAGCTTCCCACCGATTTGGAACCGGTGTATACCAATTTTGCGTTGATTTCGCACTCCCCCTCGGAGATGATTTTCGACCTCTCCCAAATGATGCCCAACAATCCCAAAGTGCGGGTCAAGGCGCGGGTGATCATGACCCCCCTCAACGCCAAGCTGTTGCTGCGCGCCTTGCAAGAAAACCTGGCGAAGTACGAGGCTGCCTTTGGGGAAATCGCCCTCCCCGGCGACGCCGGTAATCTGGCGCGTGAGTTCTTCGGCGGCCTGCGCCCCCCAGGGGTTGAGTAAAATGGACGCGCCCTTGCAACTCTGGCTCGATCAACTGGCATCCGCCGCGCAAGCGGACTTTGAGGCGCGCAACCAGGCCCGCGACCTGGCGCTGCAAAAAAGCCGGGAGCTGATTCGCCTGTGTTCCTGCGCCATCCGCGCGGCGCACCGGGACGAGTGGGATGAGGCGCGCGCGCAATTGACTGCCGCCGACGGCATCGGGCGGGACATGTCGGCGCTGCTGGCTCCTTACCCGGACCTCTTCTTCGCCGGCTACACGCAGGATGCACTGAAGGAGTTGGTGGAGGCGCACGCGACCCTGGCGTTGATGTCGGGCGGGCCGCTGCCGCCGGTGGACGCTGCCGCCATCCCGCTCAGCACCTATTTGAATGGCCTGTGCGAGGCCGCCAGCGAGTTGCGGCGCGGCTGCCTGGACGCGATGCGCCAGGATCGCCTGGCCGAGGCCGAGCGGCTGCTGGCGGCGATGGACGCGGCCTACGAGGTGTTGATGTCGTTCAGCTACCCGGACGCGATTACCGGCGGGCTGCGGCATCGGGTGGATCAACTGCGCGCAGTGTTGGAACGCACGCGCGGCGATTTGACGAACAGTGTGCAAATGCAAAAACTATTAAAGGCTTTAGGAAACTCAGCGATGGAGATTGACTATGACGAGTAAGAAAAATGGGTTGATTGCTCCCTATGGGGGCGCTCTGGTGGATTTGGTCGTCGCGGGCGACGAGCGGGAGACGCTGCTGGCGCAGGCCAACGCCTACCCCTCGGTGCAGATTTCGCCGCGCGCGCAGCACGACCTGGAATTGTTGGCGACGGGGGGCTTCTCGCCGCTGGATCGCTTTATGGGACAGGCCGACTATCAGCGCGTGCTGACCGAGATGCGGCTGGCGTCGGGACTGTTGTTCCCCATCCCCATCACGCTGACGATTGACAAGGCAGAGCTGCCCACCCGCGACGAATGGATCACGCTGCGGGATTCGCGCAACTACATCATTGCGGTGATGCGCCTGGAAGAGGTGTTCCGCTGGGACCCCAAGCGCGAGGCGCGCCTGGTGCTGGGGACGACCGATCCGCGCCATCCCCTGGTGCCGGAGATGGATCACTGGCACGATTTGTGCATTTCCGGCGAACTGAAAGTGCTTAATCTGCCGAAATACTACGACTTTGTGGACATCCGCCGCACGCCGGCCGAGGTGCGCGCGTTGTTGGGGCAGATGGGGAACGCCAACGTGATCGCGTTCCAGACGCGCAACCCGCTCCACCGCATCCACGAAGAGCTGACCAAGCGCGCGGCGGCGCAGATTGACGGCAGTTTGCTCATCCATCCTGTCGTCGGTATGACCAAGCCGGGCGACGTGGATCACTTCACCCGCGTGCGCACTTACAAGGCGTTGGTGGACAACTACTACGACAAAGCTAACACCGTCCTCAGCCTGCTGCCGCTGGCGATGCGTATGGCGGGGCCGCGCGAGGCGTTGTGGCACGCCATCATCCGCCGCAACTACGGCGCGAACCACTTTGTGGTCGGGCGCGACCACGCCGGACCGGGCAACGACAGCGCCGGCAAACCGTTCTATGGCCCCTACGAGGCGCAGGAGATGATGACGCAGTACGAGGCCGAGATCGGGGTGAAGTCGGTGCAGTTCCAGGAAGTGGTCTATCTCCAGGACGAAGGTCGGTACGAGGAAGTCAGCAAAGTTCCGCCCGACGCCAAGATCGCCAACATTTCCGGCACGCAGGTGCGCGACGACTATCTGGCGAAGGGCAAGCTCCTGCCCGAATGGTTCACCCGCCCGGAGACGGCTGAAATCCTGTTGGAAGCGTACCCGCCTCGCTACAAGCAAGGCGTGTGTATCTGGTTTACCGGCCTGAGCGGCGCGGGGAAGTCCACGATTGCGCAGGCGCTCACGGCCATGTTGTTGGAGCGCGGGCGGCAGGCGACGGTGTTGGACGGCGACGTGGTGCGCACACACCTCTCCAAAGGACTTGGCTTCAGCAAGGAAGACCGCGACACCAACATTTTGCGCATCGGCTTTGTGGCGGGGGAAATCGTGCGGCACAACGGTACGGTCATCTGCGCGGCGATCAGCCCCTACCGCAGCACCCGCAACGAGGCGCGCTTGATGGTGGGGGAAGATCACTTTATCACCGTGTTTGTGGACACACCGATTGAGGTTTGCGAACAGCGTGACATCAAGGGCATGTACGCGCGCGCCCGCCGAGGCGAGATTAAGGGCTTCACCGGCATTGACGATCCCTACGAAGAACCCCAGAATCCCGAAGTCGTCATCAAGACGGTGGACTGCACGCCGGAAGAGGGCGCACGCCAGATCGTCGCCTACCTCGAACAGCGTGGATTTTTGCAATAGTCTCAACGGATTCAACGGATTCAACGGATTTTTTCCCGTTAAAATCCGTTGAATCTCCTGAAAAAAGGGGGCTAACCACAAAGGACACGAAGGACACGAAGAAAATTCAGATAAGGCTTAAAATTATTCACTTTAAACCTCAGTAGTGTCGATTCTGTTAACTCGTGCCTTAAAATCCTTTGTGTACTTTGTGTCCTTAGAACCTATCCGAAAATTATAGCGGCGTTGTGCCGCTGCGCCGGGTCTTGCGGCTAAAGCCGCTTTCAGGAAGGTATTTTTTCGTGGGCGGGCGTAGCCCGCCCACGAAAAAATACCCTTCAAACCGCGCCTTTAGGCGCAAATCGTGGGCCAAAACGAATTTTCGGATAGA
>JAKQHY010000089.1 GCA_029555965.1 Chloroflexota bacterium
CTTCCAACGTAACCGAAGGGGACAGGGCTGTCATTCCGCCGGCCCCAGGAGGCGTCTCTTGGCGAGGCGCAGGACAGTGTACAAAGCCCTGTAGATTTCGTTGCGCGAGATTTTGGAGGTGCCCTGCTGCCGGTTGAGGAAGACGATGGGGACTTCACCCACTTTCCAGCCTTTCCGTTGGACTTTGTAAAGCATTTCCATCAGGAAGGAATAGCCGTTGGAGAAGATTTGATCCAGGTCAATGGATTCCAGGACTTCACGGCGGTAGCAGCGGAATCCGGCAGTGGCGTCGTGGGCCTTAAGGCCGAGCATGATGCGGGCAAAGGCGTTGGCGCCCCAGCTCAAGATCTTACGGGGCAGCGTACATTCGACGGCCTGGCCGCCGGGCACATAGCGACTGCCGATGACGAGGTCGTAGCCGTCGCCAATCTTTTCCGCCATCCGTGGAATGGCGGAGGGGGGGTGAGAGAAGTCGGCGTCCATCGTCACAACCAGGTCGCTGTGGAGGGCGATGGCCTGGTGGAATCCGGCGATGTACGCCGTGCCCAGCCCCAGCTTGCCGGCGCGATGGACGACGTGGATGCGCCCCGGATTCTCGTCGGCCAGTCGCTCGGCGATGATGCCGGTGCCGTCGGGCGAGTTGTCGTCCACGACGATGACGGCGACGGGGAGGGGCAGCGCGAGGAGTTGGGTGACGAGCCGCTCCAGGTTTTCCTTTTCGTTATAGGTGGGGATAATAACCGCAATTTGCATACTGTTTTCACCGCCAAGGGTTACTCCACCCATATTCCGGCGAAGTAATACACCAATAGGGGGCCGGTCAGGATGGCCCACAAGAACATGATGAGGTAGTGTAGAAATTTGTTTTTTCCCCAGTGGCCCAGGAGCATAAAGGCGGGGAAAATAGACATCATGTAACGCGCAATCGAGGCCGTTGGCAGGCCCTTGTCGGGCAGCAGCGTGGCCGAAGTAGAGAGGAAGTATACCGGCAAGCTGTACAGCCAGTAGGCCGGGGGCAGATAGCGCAGCGCGGCCACACACAAGATCAAGAAAAGCCCCATGCTGCCGAAATCGAGTGCGGCAATGGCGTAAATGTAGCGGGTGCGCGGCACTGTCGTAAGCACTTGCCAGGCGATTTGAAATGTTCCCCAGGGCCAGGTCAGGACGTGATTCCAGGCTTTTTGGACGGTGTTGAAGGCCAACGGATCGCCGGTGAGGATCCACAGGTAAATCATAAACATAAGCAACCCCGAGGGGATGGTGAGCAAGTAGAGGGCTTTGAAGGTAAGCCCTTTTTGTTTGTACCATTCCCAGGCCAGGGCGGGGAAGACGGCCATCCCTACGAGGCGGGTCAGCGGCGTCAACGCGCCGAAGATAAGCGCCGCGCGCCATTGGCCGAGGCGCGCGTAGTACAGCGTCGCCGTCGCCAAAAAAAGCATCAAGGATTCGGTGTAGCCGGCCGATGAGTAGAAGGCGATGGGAAACAAGGCCGCATACAAAAGCGCGCGTTCGGCGGTTTCGGCCCCAAATTCGTGGCAGGTGAGTTTGTAGAGATAGTGCAGAAAGAAGAGGAAGGCGAGGTTAGAGGTCACGAAGAGGGCTAATTTGACATTGCCGAACAAAAAGAAGCTCATGATTTTGGCGGTTAAGGGATACAATGGAAAGAAAGCCACGCTAGATTGCTGGTCGGGACCTTTCCAGGTGTAGCCCTGGTTGATGATTTGTTCATACCAACCGGAATCCCAACGCATAAAGTTGGTGAGGATATCCGGCGGCTGCTCGACTTGCTGGGGCGTTAAGCCGATAAATACGAGGGACATTAAGAGCAGGGCGATGCGTGAGCCGGCAAAAATGGCGAGAGGGAGGCGCCATTCTGGTGAGCATAAGGCTCGCCAGAGCGTCGTCCAACTGATGGCTTCTCTGGGGGGAGCTGTGGACGCGGCAGTGGGGGAGGGGCTACTTTTCACATTATCGGATTTTTTTCTCTTGCTCAAGGGTTTCCTCCATAAGTGTCGTGTGTGGGCTGGGTATTGGATTTATGCAGCATGGGCATTGGTTAAGCTGGCCTCTAATACAGTCTCGATTGCCCGCGCGGTGCGCTCAATTGTGAAACAGTCTTCAACCCGCGCGCGCCCGGCCTTTCCCATAGCTATGCGACGGGGCGGGTCCGCCAGCAATGCGCTCACGGCGGAGGCCATAGCGACTTCGTCAGTTGGCGGTATCAACAGGCCGGTTTCGTGATCAATGACAATTTCTGGCAACGCGCCATGCGCAAAGGCGATGACAGGCTTAGCCGTCGCCATAGCCTCGATGTTGACCAGACCGAACGCTTCCGGGTCGCCAGGTTGGATGAAGACATCCATCGCGGCCAGTGCGGGTTTCGGATCATTGACTTGCCCGGTGAAGACTACGCGCGACGCAATGCCCAATTCCTGGGTAAGTTGTTGCAATTGTACCTGATAATCTGTTTCTCCAAAAATCGGGCCGCCAACTACCAAGCCTCTGACTTCAGGCTGGCTCTGCAAAATATGCGCCAGCACGCGCAAGAAACGCGTTTGACCCTTAATAGCGCAAAGTCGGCCGGCCATTCCTACTACCGGCGCGTCAGGCGGGATCTTCCAGGTTTGCCGGAAGAGCTGGGCTTGCCAGGGCGGCTCGAAATGCCGGGTTTCGATACCATTATACACAACAATAATTTTCCTCTGGCAGGGATGGCGCTGCGCTGTCGCGTGGGAATTGGCAATGACGCATCGAGCTATGGCACACAATCCCGCCTTGATCGCCGTATCCAGCCAGGGAAACCGGGGGGGGGCTTCACCCAACCAGAAGTCATGCCGATACCAGATAAAGGGAATAGACAACAAGCGCGCTGCCGGCGCGGTGTAGAAAGCCGCGCGCACGGTGTTGGCAATCAGCAGCCGGGCTTCAATCTCCCGTGCGGTGCGGGCCAGAGCGCGTATTCCCGCGCTTAGATCGCGCAGCGTGTGAAAGGAGCGGCGCAGACGGGGCAACGGCGTGATGTGAAAGGGAATATCGGCTGCTGCGGCTCTTTCTGCCAGGGGGCCGCTGGTGCAGGCCAGATGTGGCGCAAAGCGGGTGTGATCCAGGCGCTTCAAAATTTCCAGCAGCAACAATTCTGCTCCGCCCAGAGCTGGAGCATGGTCAACAAAAAGAAACGGGATAGGGGGGAGACCGGTCATCAAGGGTTCGCTTACGTAGGGTACGCGACGGAAAGCAGGCGACGGTAAATTTCTGCCACTTTGCGCAGCTCGTTGTCAGAGTTCAACACTTTGGCAGCCGCTAACGAGTTTTGTTTCATAATGTTGATTTGTTCCGTCGTGAGGGTGTTCAGACATTCGGCCAACGTTTGTGCCGTAAAATCAGAGGCTACCATGCCATTGTGGTATTGTTGGACAATCCGCGCCATCTCTGGGGAAGGGCCAATGATTACGGCCAGACCGGCCATGATAAATTCAAAGAACTTGTTGGGCAGGGCATGAGCATTGTTGAAGTTTACCGGCGGAATCAGATGGATACCGATGTCATAGGAGTTAATCGTTGTGGCGATTTCGCGCGGCGGCGTCGGAGCGCGGAAGGTGATTTTGCCGGGCGCTTTAGTTTGGGCTTCCCGTTTGAGTTGTTCCAAATAGCCGGCATCCTTCTCCATCAGCATAAACTCCAGGCTGTAACGCGCATCGGCTTGGGCCATCACCTCTATCAGCTTTTCCAGATGGCGGTCGCGCATTGCCACTCCATGATGCACACAGCGAATTCGCCCCGCCGCCGTGGGGTTGAAGGGCAGTTGAGTATAGTCGGGGGCGTTCATCACGACCGTGGGCTGCAAACCAAAATTGCGGTGGTATTCCTCGGCAATGCCGGCGGCTACAGTGGTCATTGCTGTCGCTTGGGGGGCATACACCCGCATCAAGTAGACGTAAAAAGGTTGCGCTAGGATACGCCACCACACCTTGTCGGTATCCTGACCAGGACTGTATTCATGCGCGTCATACAACACGGGGACGTTCATCTGCTGCGCGGCTTTGATGGCAATGGGCAAGGCTATGGCCTCGTTGACGTGAATGAGATCCCACTTATCCTGTAAGAGCCATTGCAGCGCTTGTTGATGATCGGGTTTTCGCCAGTACCAGCGCTCCCAGAGCTGTGGAGAGAAGCGTCCTCCGAACATCAGCGCGACCTGGAGCAGACGCTGCCAGCGTGAAAATACGTGAAGCTGGACGGGGCGCATTTCCACATGGTCGCGGGGTTTGTCCAATGTTCCCCAGCCAACGACTGTGACGGCGTATTGCTTTGCCGCGCAGGTCACTTCCCGCAGCACGCGCCCGTCACTTTGAATGGGGGAGAGAGAAAGGATACAGATTTTGCGTTTGCTCATAGTTCCTCTGGTAAGCATACCAACTATGGCATCGCCGGCACATAGTAGATGTAAGCATTGCTATCCTGTTCCCGCGCCAGGGTTTGGGCGGCGGCGTTGGATTGCATTCCAACGAGGGATTTTAAGGCGGCGATAATTCCCACGTTCAATTCACGAAACGGATTTTCAAAGGATTGGATTAATTCCCAGTGCGCCGGCGGAGTGGAGACTTCCACCGGAAATTCAAGCGCAAACCACAACTCCACGCGGTTGATCCACTGGCGGTTGATGATGACGTAAGCCTTTGAAATCGAACTGAGGTCAGTGAGGGACGTTTCTGGGCCATACATTCTCAATTGCAGGGTGTCTTTGTACCCATTTAGAAAGCTCAATTCACGGCCGGTGCGCGCGTCCACATAGATGGGTTGAGTTTCACCTTGCAAGCGATGATAAAGCGCGCGCACATTAGAACAGGTTTGTGGTACGCCATGCTCAAATTGTAGTTTGAGCGCCCATCCCGAAACTAGCAGCAGTGCTATTATCATTGCCGTTGCGGCAACTTTCCACGGCGTGGTTGTGATCTGGTTGAAGGCATAACTTAACAGTAACACCAGCGGCGCACTGAGTACCATCAGATAACGGGGCGCAGCCGGGATAAAAACGATGGGGTTGAAACCCTGAATGCCAAAATTCAATCCCAAAAAAAGAATAACAAGCCAGATAAGAAGCGGGTAGGTTTCTCGTTTTCTGCTCCACAACAGGTATGCGATGGCGGGGATTGCGCAGTGATAGTACAGCGAAAATGTGAATGGGGTCGCTAACATAACGCCCGGATAGTAGACCAAGGCGCGATACCAGCCCGTAAATCGTCCTTGATAAATCGTTTGTGCGCTGGTGACAATCGTTTCGTTGGCGCGTTGGGCGATGCTTTGCAGCAAATGGTATTGAAAGAAAAAGTCGCCGGTTTGGGAAAGGTAAAATAGTGCCTCTGCCAGCAGTACCAGCACAAATCCGAGAATCATGTAACCGATCCGCAGTCGTCGTTGTTGGTAGATGAGAAAATATACGAAAAACACCCCTAATAGCAAGAGTGCCGTGATTTTGACCAGGTAGGCGCAGGCGACGAAAGCCCCGGCCAGCCATAGCCCTGTTGTGCGTCCCTGTACTTCGTCTTTCAGATAGGCCAGGTAAAAATAAACGGCCAATCCCATAAACAACCCCATGGGCAGTTCCGGGTAGAGCATCGTGGCATGAATGACTTCGATGGGGAACAATGCGTATAATGCCATAGCCATTAACGCGGGTTTGGGGCCAAACAGCAGAATTCCCAGGCGATATACTAACACCATCAGCCCAATTGAACAGGCCAGGGGATAGAGGGCCGCACTGATCTCATTCACACCAAACAGGGCAAAGCAGAGCGATACAGGCAGATACAGTAAGAGGCGCGTTTTGGTCAAATCATCCGGCACAGCCGCAAAGCCCCCCGCCAGGAATTGATGGGCGCCCTCTATGTACTGAAGGTCATCGCTGCCCTGCAAGCCGGCGAACAAAGCCACTCTGAGGATGAGGCCGATGAGCAGAATGGCGAAAAAATATGCAGTTTCTTTACGCGAGAAGATTGTACGCATCGCTATCCTCAATCAGCGTCACGCCACGCTTCATAAATGCACGTCAAAGATTCGACGCGCACAGGCTATTAGTAGGAGCGCTTCTAAAGAATACAGCAGCACATTGACCACGGCTGCGCCATACATCCCCCAGAAAAAAATCAAGAGAGCATTGAGCAAAATATTGCTGACGACTAGAATGCCCACAAACAACGTATTCATCTCTGGCCGTCCGCCTTGCAACATAATTCCTAAAAAGGGCCGGTAACCGGAGTTTATCACAATTCCCACCATAATGATAGCAAAGACGCGCCAGCTTTGCGCCAAACCATTTTCGGAACTCGACAGTTTGAATAACGCCGGGTAAATCAGCACGGCGCTTAGCCCTACGCCGATCATCAGCGGATAAAATTGTTTCTTGATGCGCCGGGCTAATGCGCTGATGTTGTCTTTTTCTCCGGCGGCGAAGTACTGACCGAGCAACGGGTCTACGTTTTGCCGCAACACCAACGGGATTTGTGCGAGTCCTTCGGCCAGCGTCGCCGCGAAGCTGTAAAGGCCCACGACGGCGTCGTTGCTGAAGTAACCCAACATCAACACGTCCACGCGCGTATCCAATTCGGTGAGGACGCCACTCAGTACGCCTTTGAGTCCGAAGTCAATGTGGGGGGCGAACCACTGCCGCACTTCCGCCGTCCAACGTATTTTGAACAAACGGAGATTGATGTACATCAGTAACCCTGCCAGAAGGAATGCTTCTGCGCAGGTCAACGCCAGCGGCAGCATCGCGCCCGGAAGACTCAGGGCGATGATGCCCAGAATTCCGCCAAGAATAAACAAATAACGCAGCGCTTTGAAAATGGCATAGGCGCGCATATGACGCAGGCCGTTTAGCGTCATGATCAGGGCTTTGTTGAGCGAGAAGAACAGCAAGCCCGGCAGCGCCAACGTCAGGCCTTGTGCTACGTCAGGGCTTTGCAACCACACGCCGGCCCAATCTTTGAGCGCGTATCCTGCCAGCCCCACTGCGCCGGAAATGAGTGTGACCAAAATGACGGCCGCAGTTGTGATGGCCGCGCATTTTGGTAAATCGTCCTGGTTGTGCGAGATATATTTTAATACCGAGAATTGCAGCCCGCCCACCCCCACCTGCGAGGCGACAATGTAGATGGCATAGACCTGGTTGAAGACGCCCAGCGCCTCAGCCCCACGAAATCTGAGGATGAGGGCATTAACCAGAATTCCCCCTACCGACAGAATCCCTAAACTGCCGAGATTCCATAGCACATCGCGGTTGAATTTACTCTGGATCAGGCGCGTCAGCGTCATGGTTTTCGGGACCTGATCACCTGGCAGGGCACGCCTACCGCCACAGAATAGGGGGGGATATCTTTGGTCACTACGGAACCGCTGCCGATGACACAGCCGCGTCCGATGCGCACCCCTTTGTTGATTTGGACGCCGGCACCAATCCACACGTCATCCTCAATGATCACTGGGGCGACGACATATCCTTGCTCCATGATGAATTTGTCGGGATTTTCAAATGCATGATCGGCAGTATTGATGCATACGTAAGCCGCGATGCGTACCCCCATCCCAATGGTCACACCGCCATAACCATCTATCAACACGCCCTGGTTCAGTGAGGAGCGCCTCCCAATCGTTACATTCCAGGGAAACATAATGGTTACGCCCTCGCTGATATAAGTGGCATGGATATTGCGAGCGAAGAGCCGTAAAATGCCGAATCGCAAATAATTGCAGAGTGGAAAAGCGAGGTATTTGACCAGGGCGTATAGTGTCAGGTAGAGGCCATGCCGCACATAGTTTTTCAGGCTATGCATATCAGAGGATGAGGTTACGGGGCGAGGCGCATCACTATTCATGACATTATGCACGTGGATATAACTTGGGCGCGGCGTTAATACGCTTGATAGCCTCGTCAAAATCTATGCCGATGATGTCGCAATACCATTGCATAGATTCATAGCGCGGCGCGTTTTCTTGCTCTATCAACCGCAACGCTGCGGCGCGTGTCACCATCCCCTCGCGGATCTGGTTACTGCGGAAGGTGTCGTTCTCCGAGAAACCAGCCAGCGTATAGTAGATGTAGTTGTAGAACGCCGCGGTGCCGTCACCAATGCGCCAGGTCGTGGTGGTATCCGGGGCGGTTTCCCAATGGTATTCTTGAATCAGGGTGGACGTGATTTCTTGTTCATCCCATGGGACATACTGATAGACATTGAGGTAGTTGTGAGGGATGAAATAGTAAGAAATGTAAGCGCCGATGGTGTCTAACAATGAACTGTTCAGGTATGCCGGGTTTGTTACATATCGGCTGCCATAGTACCACGCCAGTCGGGCCTTGTTGAATGCTGAGAGTGTGTAGGTATGCGCGGTCCCGTGCTGCGGCGCGATGCCGCAGAATCCCGACTTGAAACGCGTCGTTTCCAGCAGATTTTCGCCTAGAATGGTGATTCCCACCCCGACTTGCTCGCTTACCTTGTTAGCATAGTAGAAATACTGCTTATCGCCGGCCATAAAGAGCGGCACCATCCCCAAATCCGGCTTTTTGAGCCAGGCCGTCACATTTTTGCGTATGTTAGCCCGCTTTTTCGCAAGATCGGCAGAGACCAGAATGTTTTCTATCCCCAGTTTGCCGCAGATACGCATTTGATTGCGCCGCGCCAGATCTGTCACCATGCCCCAGTCATAGGTATATGTGACCGGGTTCATCCCTAGCACGGTTTTTATCACGTGAACTACATAACTGCTGTCGCGCCCGCCGCTGAATGTGACCAGGCAATCCGGCTCGCCATTGGTTTTACGATAAGGTGCGACAGCCTCACGCAGCGCCTCCAGCCCCAAGAAGTCAATGGGTTCGTAGTGGCGGCAATAATTGCACACGCCTTCTTCATCAAATTCAATAAAGGGCATGGTTTCCGGCAACACACAGCGCGTGCAACGCCGCAGGTGCGCGATAGCATCACGATTGCGAGGGTGCTCGTCTACAAATGCGGGCGAGAGCACATAAGGGCCTTCCCCCGGCGTTCGTCCCCGGCGCGCCCCAGACTCTTCCGGCGGCGAAGCATCTACGATTGGCAGTACGTTGGCAAGCGGGCTGAGGGGTATGTCGGGCAGTTTATCGCCCGGCGTCAGCGTGAAGGGGGTCAGCCGCATTTCATCCAATGAGATCAGATAAGCGGTCCCGGCGGATATGTGCTGGATGGACAACGCGCCGAGGCGCTCTTGCAAGCGCATATCCTTGATCACCGTGCGCAGGATATGGTTTTCGGAGGCAAAAATGTGTGTGTGGCCGCTAGGCGCACTCGCCAGATACAGTGAACCGGTATTGGTTACCAACAACATCCCGCTGAGGTCCTCGAAGAAGGCCGCCAGCGAAGCTGCGCCTTCAATAACCTGGAATGTCTGACGGACGCTCTCCGGTAATGATCCGGTGTCCTGGTAAAATTTACGGATGAGGCAGAGTAACACTTCAGTATCCAACTGTGTCTGGCGTTCCAACATCGGAAATTGCGCCCACAAGTCATTCACATTGGTGATGATGCCGTTATGGATGGCGAGGATGCCGGCCGCTACCGCCGGCTGGTTATTCGCGTGAATTTGTTGCCCCCCGTTAGTGACCAGGCGCGAGTGACCGATAATACACACCGGGCCTTGGTCCGTCGGAAACGCGCGGCGATAAAGCGCGTCATAATCTGCGCCGCGAATCATCACGGAGGCTGGCAGCGGATGTTTGGCGACGTAGAGCGCGTCAGCGGCGCGCAGGGCCACGCCGGACGCCTCCTTTCCCCGCGATTCTGACAGACGGAACAGGCAATCCATCGTCTCGCGGACGGCTGGCAGCGAAAAGCCCGCTTGATTATTGGTTAGGATGCCAAAGATGCCACACATAACTTCCTCAACTTACTATTTACCGCACACGGTTGTAATCCATATCCATCCAGATGGCGAACAGGATGGATTGAAATGCGGTGGTCAAGGCCAGCGCCAGGATGGTCAACGTGGTCATGGGCGTCTCGTTCAGGGTAAAGTACAGATACAGAAAGCGCACGATCAATGGAAGTGCGATAAAGGCCAAATTGAACAGGGCGTAGAAATAAAACAGCACCAGCGGGTGGAAATCCAGCACAACATAGCGTTGCCACAGTCGCCGAAAGAAAAGCCGGATGAGCAAAAGACTGGTTTTGGGAATATACTTCCATAGCTTGATTTTGCTTTTCTCGCGGTCATAGACGGGACGCACTTGCGCATCCGTGACGCGAAAGCCGTGAATATTCAACATGCACAGGATGTCCGCATTGTAGCCATAGCCCTTTGTCATCTTGTCAATGGGAATCACCCGGAGCGCGCTGTTCTTGATCACGGTGTAGCCGCATTGCGGATCCATCAAGGGATAGTAACCGGTGGCAAACTTGGTCAGGATCGTCAACAGCGCGTTGCCGAAAAAGCGATAACGCGGCATGGAGCCAATGTTACGGTGCAGCAGCCGGTTCCCTTTCACATAATCAAAACCACCGTCAATCAATTTATCCAGCAGACTGACCAGGTCGTCGGGGTGCATCTGGTTGTCGCCAGCCATCACCGCCGTAATATCGGCGGCGCTTTCCCGGCTGGCCATATAGCCGTCAATCAACGATTGTCCCAGGCCTTTGTTTGTCTCGTGGTTGATGATGATGATACGCGCATCCATTTGCTGCCGCTCGGTAATCAGGCGCAATGTCGCGTCGCGGCTGGCATCGTTGACGACGAACAAGGCGTCCACATACTCTGGGATGCCGCTGAGCGTCTCTAAGATTAACAATTCTTCATTGTAGGCCGGGATGACGACGGCAACTCGCTGGCCTTTATACACGGTCGCTCCCCTCGCTGAAGTAATTACGTGCCCAATTCACTGTCAGGGTCAACCCCTGGTGAAAATCCGTCATAAAATCCATCCCTAGCACGCGGCGGATTTTAGCGTTGTCAATGTCAAACACTTTGATGTCGCCAGGCGTCCAATCGCCATAGCGGATGTCAGGGTTCGCAATCCCCAGAATTTCGGCAACCATAGCGGCCAATTCGTATATAGTTACCTTGATGCCCGACGCACAGTTGAAGACCTCGCCTTTTGTTTCCGGCGCAGTCGCCGCCAACAGGTTTGCCTTCACCACGTCCTTAACATACGTAAACGAGCGCTGTTGCGTCCCATCGCCAAAAATCGTGATGGGTTGCCCGGCGAGTAATCGTCGGGCAAAGATAGATACTACGCCGCCTACGTCGCTGGACTCCTGGCGCGGGCCGTAGACGTGGAAATAACGCAATATCGTCGCGTCCAGCCCGTATAGATGCTCAAAGGCTTTGACATAGCGTTCCCCGGCCAGTTTGCTGACCCCGTAGTAGGACGTCGGTGACAGGGGATGCGCCTCATCCTGGGGAAAATATTGCGCTTCACCATACACGGAGCCAGTAGAAGCATGGACAAACTTGCGCACGCCGTGTTTGACGGCCAGTTCCAGCAGGTTGAACGTCCCCTTGGCATTGATGTCCAGGTCACGGCGTGGGTCTTTCAGGCAGATTGTCTTTTTTGATGCGGCTTCGTGAAAGACCACCTCTACGCCGGGGAAATATTGCTCCAGGCAGTCGTAGTCGGTCACATCACACTCAACTTCGTGGAAGTGTGGGTACTGCGTCAAATGCGCCAGATTGCTGTGTTTGCCGGCGAAGTAATTGTCAATACTGATGGTCTCGATGCCCTGCAATACCAACTCCTCGACAATGTGGCTGCCGATAAATCCTGCGCCGCCGGTAACGAGCGCTCGTTTGAATGGGAACATGTATTTTTCTCCTCTTTTTTCTTAAATTCTCGTTATAGGCTTACCCGGGACTCCAACAATGCAACTGCCTGCCGGAAAACTTTTTGTGACCACGGCGCCTGCTCCCACAATGCAGCGATCCCCTAACTTCACCCCTGGCAGAATAACGGCGTTAGCGCCAATCCAACAATCATCGCCAATCTCAATGGGATCAGTTACTAGAGGCTGAGATAATTCATCAGGGTTGTGATTAGCAGAAATGAATTTTACCCCTGGGGCAAATAGCGTGCGGTTTCCAATAATTATGCCATTGATAGCCTGAATATAACAGCCCCCACTCATAGCAAAGGATACCCATACATCCTGGCCGATTTGGATTCGTTCTGGCCCTGTAACGTAAGATGTATAATGCACCATCCATGGGACATCTCCGTTAATTCTAAATATGCGCTGCACAATCCAGTTCAGGATCCAAAGGCCAAGAGGTACAGGCAGCGTAGGGTACCTTAACCGGACTATAAACCGCCAGAATCGTGGATATCGCTCTTTTAAAAAGGCTCTCATCTTCATTGATTAAGGGTTTCTGATCGTGGAATTGCCTTATGCCTTTTCCTTTTGGTCAGGCCGCAAAAGAGCCTGTAAAGAGCGTCGAAACGAAACCTTCCAATGCATCAGTAACGAGTAATATCCAAGTATTTCTATCGCTATGACGATCAAAAGCATTCCATCCGGGATTTTTAGCAACCATTTGAGCGACGCTAAAAGCACAAGGGCCGGTAGGGAATACCAGGTATAGCAGAGCAAAATTTGTCCTATTGTACGCAGCGGAACTTTAGCTAATGCCATATTCCAAAGCGTTACACCGCCATAGACAATCACGCCCGAACCTGCGAACAGCCCCAAGGCAATGTAAACGTTTTTCAATAGCACTCCCCCCATCACCAAAGCGCCGATACGGGTGAGTAGAATGGCGCTGTGGACCACCAGCGCCAATTCCTGGCGTTCAACGATAGTAAACACCGTACTTAGCGGGGAGGCGATAAACCAAAAGAACATCCACAGGCTTAGAATCTGCATATAAATCCCGGCCTCGCTCCATTGTGGCCCGAAAACTACCGTAAAAATTTCCCTGCTCGCTACCGTGAGCAAAAGCGCAGGGAATAGTCCCAAAGCAACTAACCATTCAAAGACCGTTTTCACTACCTCGGCGATAGGCTCTTGTTTGCTATACAATTCCGAGGCGCGCTGAAAAAATACCTGGGCCATGGCGTTGCCTACCAGCGCCATAGGGAACTGAATCATGCGATAGGTTAACGCATAATTCCCCACAATCGTCTGCGAGAAAGACGCCGATAGCATTAAGGTTGGCAGTTGCCACGAGAGGCTGTTGATCAGACTGCCCCACGAGTCAATCAAAGGAAATTTGCGGTAGCGCACCAGGCCGGCGCGCATGGCGCTCAGACGGACATGCTCCCGAAACAGCTTCCAATCTTCGCGCCACACCTGGACCGCCAGGCTTATCGCGCTTGCGATTGAACCGAGGGCAGTGCCGCCGATCAAGCCGCCGGCATGGGTTAACCCACCGACCGCTACACCCACCTGCGTCCCCAACGATGTCACCGACGCCAGGATGCGTGCAATAGACAAACGCCCGAAGTGCTTGGTGCGTGAATTCCAGTAGTTAAGTGCCTGGAACGCGCCGCCGGACAAGATAACTGGCGGTAACCACCATAGGTAGGGGAGTAAATCAGGGGCATTGAGTATTTGAACAATATAATGACGCGCGGGCCAGATGAGCAAGAAGGTCAAGGTTGTCACTACTACGACCGCCCCTAAACTAACCGCCAAAAGATTGACCGCTTCCTCATCTCGCTTGGGCAGCATGATCGCAAACTCGTACCTTAGGCAAGCAAACAAACTGATCAGGGTGACAATCGCGCTGAAAATGGCCGCAGTCCCAAATGCCTCTGGGGAATACAACCGTGTGAGGAACGGCGCTACTAGAAAACCTAACACCTGCGCTAACACTGTACCGCCAGCTAACTTAAAAATGTCGCTGGCAAAACTGCTTTTTGCAGGAAAGGATTCCTGAGATTCTGTCATGGTTTTAAATTAGCCTGGTTGACGTCTACGGCTTGTTTTTAAATGAACCGGAGGAGTCCTGGAAATTAGCTGTCCTGTTCCATACCACACAGTATTTTTATGATCCGGGCCGTTGTCTGCCTGTCTCCATATAGGGCTGGCTGTGTTATCGGTGTAACAAAATCCCGCACTGCCGTCACAATTCGCGCCGTCTCCGCCCCTGCCAACACATTCCATCCGGTCTGCACCGTCTCCACCCACTCGGTTTCGTCGCGCAAGGTCACACACGGCGTCCCAAGCCAATACGCTTCCTTTTGGATGCCGCCAGAATCGGTCAGGATCATTCGCGCAGCTTCTTCCAATTGCACCATATCCAGATACCCCACCGGCTCAATGGACCTTAGATTTGGGATTTCGGAGTTTAGATTCAGGGCTTCGATGCGGGCGCGGGTGCGGGGATGTATGGGGAAAACTATAACTTCATCTAGTGCCGCAAAAGCATCTATGATGGCGAGCAAGCGGGCCGGGTCGTCGGTGTTTTCGGCGCGATGGACGGTAGCCAGCAGGAAACCTTTTTCGGTCAGTTTCAGGCGTTGCAGCACATCGGAGCGCGTTCGGGCGCGGGTTGCAGCAAAGGCCAGTGCATCAGACATTACATCGCCCACCAGATGGACCCCTTGTGTGATGCCCTCTGCCGCCAAGTGATCTGTGGCCGTCTGACTGGGGCAAAAAAGCAAGTCCGAAACGTGATCCGTGAGTACGCGGTTGATCTCTTCTGGCATAGCGCGGTTGAAGCTGCGCAACCCCGCTTCCACATGCGCTACCGGGATGTGTAATTTGGCTGCTGCCAAAGCCCCCGCCAGCGTCGAATTCGTGTCACCGTAGACCAGCACCCACTCCGGCTTTTCAACCAACAACACTTGCTCGATGCCTGCCAACATCGCTGCCGTCTGCGCCCCGTGCGGACCAGAACCAACCCCCAGATTCACATCCGGTTGCGGCAAATCTAACTCGGCAAAGAACACCGCCGACATAGCCTCATCGTAATGCTGCCCCGTATGCACCAGGATTTCGGTGTGATTCTGGCGCAAGGCCCGACTTACCGGCGCGGCTTTAATAAATTGTGGGCGCGCGCCCACAATGGTCACAATCTTTACCACGACTACTTACCTATCCTTGCCCCACCCGCCGGTAAATCAACCCAACCTGCTGTGCTTGTTCCGCACTGAATACGCCGCGTCCATCCACCATAATTGGCGTCGCCAGCGCCGCTCGTATCGTGCTCAGTTCCAGGTTCTGATACGCCGTATGTTTGACCATCACCACCACCGCATTACACCCTTGCGCCATAGCCCGCGCGTCGCCCTGGTATTCCGGCACGAAGGGGTCATGCACCACTACCTCCGCGCCCCATTCTCGCAACCACGTCACCAGCACCTCGCTGGGACTGTTGCGCGTGTCGTCAGAGTCTTCCAGGTAGGCGTAGCCCAACACCAGGATGCGTGTCTCTTCCAACTCCTTGCCGGCGATCTCCAGAGTCTCTTCCAATAACTGAAGAATGTGCAGCGGCATCCCATCATTGACGGCGCGCGCCGCCGGGATAAGCCGGATGGGGATTTTGTTCCACGCCTCGTAGGCCAGCAACCAGGGATCTTTGGTGATACAGTGCCCCCCGACGCCGGCGCCTGGATAGAGCATGGCCCGCCCTGGCGACTTGTTCACCAACTCGCGCACCTTCCACACGTCCCCGCCGACGGCTTCGCAGATCAACGCCACCTCGTTGGCAAAGGCGATGTTGACATCCCGGTAAGCATTTTCGGTGGTCTTGACCAATTCCGCCGTGACGCAATCGGTTGGGTCCAGCTCGGCTTGAACCACATGGCGGTATAGCGCCACCATCGTTGTCGCCGTCTCTGGCGTTTCTCCACCGCAGACCCGGCTGACGCTGCGCAGATTCGCCAACAGCCGCCCTGGCATTACCCGCTCCGGGCAATGCCCCAGAAAGAAATCTCGATTGACCTGTTTCCCGGAACTCCTTTCCAATAAGGGTTTGACTGTGTGGGCAATCGTTCCCGGCGCGATCGTGGATTCCACAATGACCAGGACGCCGGGCTGGAGGGCGGCGCCCAGGTCCCGCAACGCATGTTTCAAAGCGGCATAACGCGGCTTATGATCCCCGGATACCGGGGTTTCCACACTGATCAGGATCACATCGCACGCTTGGAGTTCCTGATAGTCGGTGGCGGCGCGTAGTTTTTGCGCCGCGACGACCTCTTGCAGCATTTCGGCCAGCCCCGGTTCGTCCCCCTCGATGGGAGAAATACCCTGGTTAATCTTTTCAACCCTTGCGGCCTTGACGTCTATGCCGATTACTGTAAATCCGCTATGCGCAAACAAGCACGCCACCGGCAGTCCCACATACCCTAGCCCGATGACGCCAATAACGGCGGTTCTATCCTCAATCTTATGCTGTAATGCAGTGAGCGCCATTCTCTATCTCAATCGCTGTGTGTTTGGCATTCGACTCAATCAACGCCAGCGCCAACTGTAGGGCCGCCAGCCCATCTTCCCCACAAACCGCCGTCGGCGCATCGTTCAACACGGCCTTCGCAAATGCCTCCAACTCCGCCCTTAACGGCTCGTAGCGGCGCAAGGGGAAGCGGATCATCTTGCCCTCGCTGACGCCTTTCAGCACGTTGAGTTGGTTCCAGCCGTCGCCGGTGGCCTCGGCGTTCTCGTAAAAATACAGGTCCTGTGTCAGGTCATTGACCAGGAACATTCCCAATTCCCCTAACACAGTGATTTCCCGCACTTTGAGTGGCGTCAGCCAGTTGATTTCCAACATCCCGGTGAGGCCGTTATCGAAGCGCAGGAGCGCGGTCAACAGGTCCTCGTGATCGGTGTGGATTTTCTGCTGCGTCTCGGCGTACACCCGGATGGGTTCCGCCCCGCTGAGGAAGCGCATCACATCCAGATCGTGCGGCGCCAAATCCACCACCACTCCCACATCCTGAATCCGTGAAGGGAACGGCCCTACACGTCGGCAGACAATCTGGAAGAGTTGGCCCAATTCCCCGGCGTCCAGATGTTCCTTCAATGCCTGGATCGCCGGGTTGAAGCGCACAATATGTCCCACCGTCAAGCGGCGATTGCACGCGCGCGCGCACGCAATCAGCGCCTGTCCTTCTTCGACCGTCGCCGCGATGGGTTTTTCCACCAACACATGCGCGCCAGCCTCCATCGCGATGCCGGCGACCTCGCGGTGTAATCGCGTGGGCACCGCAATGGTGACGATGTCGGGCTTTTCGCGCGCCAGCATCTCCTGATAATCCGCGTAGGCATTGACGCCATACTTTGCCGCGACGGTTTGCGCTGTTGCCAGATGCGCGTCGGAGACGGCCACCAGTGTGGTTTCCCCCAGTTCTGTGTAGACGCGCGCGTGGTTCCGGCCCATTGAACCGACGCCGATGACCGCCGCTTTAAGGGGCGCGCTCATGCGGCCTCCATAAAGGCGTTGATGGTGTTGACGATAGTGTTTAAATCGTCCTGGCTCAACGCCGGGTGAACCGGGAGTGAGAGGACTTCTTCCGCTGCTTTTTCGGCTTCGGGCAGCGTTTGGTGATAGCCGAGCGCCTGGGTGTAGTACGTTTGCTGATGGATAGGCACCGGGTAATACACCCCTGTGCCGATGCCGTTGACCTTCAAATGCTCCAACAGCGCATCACGCTTGCCGCCGCCTACTCGGATGGTGTACTGATGGAAGACATGCGTGTAACCTTCCGGCACATAGGGGACGGTGACGCCGCGCAGGTGCGCGCTCATAAACTGCGCGTTGGCGCGGCGCTGGGCATTGAAACGCTCAAGTTTTTGCAACTGCGCCAGCCCAATGGCCGCGTGGATGTCGGTCATGCGGAAATTGAAGCCCAACTCGTCGTGATAATAGCGCCGCCGCATCCCATGTTGGCGGATGACCTGGCAGTTTTCGGCGATGCGGCCATCGTCGGTCGTAATCATACCGCCTTCCGCCGAAGTGATGTTTTTCGTCGGATACAGTGAGAACGTCCCCGTGCCGAAAGCCCCGGCGCGCTTGCCGCGCAGCCCTGCGCCGTGCGACTGACAGGCGTCCTCAATAATCACCAGCCCATGCTTGTCGGCAATCCCCTGAATCGCGTCCATATCGGCGAGCAGGCCAAAGAGGTGGACGGGCATAATCGCCTTCGTGTGGGGCGTGATGGCGGCCTCCAGCAGCGCTGGATCAAGATTGAAAGTGGCTGGATCAATGTCCACAAACACCGGCTTGGCCCCGGTGAACAGGATGCTGTTCGCCGAGGCGATGAAAGTGAACGGCGAGGTGATGACTTCGTCGCCCGGCCCGATGCCGTGGGCCAACAGGGCGACGTGCAGCGCCGTGGTGCCGCTGCTGGTCGCAATAGCATATTGGACACCGCACATGGCGGCAAAGGCTTCTTCAAAGGCTTTGACGCGCGGCCCCTGGGCCAACATGCCGGAATCCAGCACTTCCAAGACGGCTTGTTTTTCTTCATCCCCGATCAGGGGTTTCGCTATCGAAATCATCGTACTTTCCTCCAGGTTTCTAGTGGAATAGAGATCGTTTCATTGCATTTAGGACAACGGGCGACCATTGCGGCGCCCTCTTCGTGGTCGGCGGCCAACCGGTGGCCGCACGCGCATACAAAGCCAATCAGATGGGCTGGATTTCCCACAACCAATCCGTGCGCGGGTACATCCTTGGTGACAACGCTGCCCGCGCCCACCATCGCCCATTCGCCCACGATGACCTTCGGCAGAATGGTGGAATTAGCGCCTAACGCCGCGCCGCGTTTGATCAGAATCCGGCCCACCACCCAATCGTCGGCGGCCTTGAGCGAACCGTCGGGGTTGACGGCGCGGGGCAGATTGTCGTTGGTGAAGCAGACGTGCGGCCCGACAAACACGCCATCCTCAATTTCCACGCCGTGATAAATGGAGACATAATTCTGCACCTTGACGTTATCCCCCAGGCGCACCCCAAAATCCACATAGACGCCCTTGCCCAGGATGCAGTTCTTGCCGATATGGACATCCTGCCGCACCTGACACTGATGCCAGATGCCGGTGCCTTCGCCAATTTCGGCGCTGTCAGCGACCTCGGCAGTTGCATGAATCCTTACGTTGTCGCGCATTGGCCCTCCTCTTAGAATAAACTGTTGAAATGTTACGGTTGTTTTAAGAAAGGAATCACCGGATGTGAGTTTGACGCAATGGTGGGTATTCTACCACGAATATAAGCCCTTAAAAGTTGCCGGGGGACATCTCTAAAGAAGGGCGGATGATGTGCCCGGTCACTTTTCGCCGGCCAGCAGACTGCTGATACGCGCGGCGATCATCTCGATGGCGACTTCGTTGAAGCCGCCTTCCGGGATGATGATGTCGGCATGGCGTTTGCTCGGCTCGACAAATTCCATGTGCATCGGGCGCACCGTGGTCAGATATTGTTCGATGACCGATTCTGCGGTGCGTCCACGTTCCTGAATGTCACGGCGGAGGCGACGGATCAGGCGGATGTCGGCGTCGGTATCCACAAACAGCCGCACATTGCACAGTTTGCGCACCTCCGGCTCAGCCAGGATCAGGATGCCTTCTACCAGGATAATCGGCGCTGGCTCAATGTGGATCGTTCGCGTCGTGCGGGTATGCGTTTTGAAGTCGTAGACCGGAATGTCTATGGCGTGTCCCGCGCGCAACTGCTTGAGCTGTTGCACCATCAACGGCGTTTCCAGCGCGTTAGGGTGATCGAAGTTAAAACCCTTGCGTTCTTCCGGCGAGAGGTGGCTCAAATCACGGTAATACGCATCGTGCGGCACAAACGCCACCTTATCCGCGCCGACAAGTTCCAGGATGCGTTGCGCCACCGTTGTTTTCCCTGATCCGGTGCCGCCGGCCACGCCAAAGACAATGGGCTGCATAGTTTCCTCCTTATTTTGCCCGTGGGAACGTGCCATGGGGAATAGAAAGTTTACCACTTACATTTCGTGAACGATGTTTGTGGCAACGGCTTGGGTATCATCAACGTTCTCTAGCGGGACGTCCGCCAAACTCGCTATCTCTGGCGGCGGAATGGTTTCCCCTGCCTTTCTCCGGTAAGACCAGAGCCACGCGCCAATAAACAGCCCGCCGCCTAAAATTTGGAAAAGTGCGCCAGGATTGTAGATGGCCGTGAGGCACGGCAGTCGGGCGTATTGGATTTGCACTTGTATTTCATCTAACACCAAATCCTGGTTGGCATTGAATTCCATCTCTGTTACCAGGTCGCCGCTGGCGCTACGATATGCCTGGAGCTGTAGGGATGGATTGTTGACATCGGCGGATTGGCTGATGCGGAAAATCAGCTCAGCGTCGGGAATGGTGAAATAGGTCTCAGGCGCTTGTGGGGTAAAGGCCCAGCGTAGCGTCTCTTCGGGGGCGCTGCGTGCCGTGCGCGAGAGGGCCAATGATGAGGGTGCGCCGCCTTGGGGGGGGATGGTGAAGGCGCGCACCTCAACGCCGGGTGTCTGACCCTGCGGGATCAAATACACACCGTAGTGTCGGGTCAGGAGGGGGAAGTGTGGTTCCGGCAGCGTCAATCCCCGCTCCGCAATGGCGAGAGGGGCTTGCGGCCAGGCGATGAGGTCAGGCTCGGCCCATCCCCATACCATATAGGCGCCCCAGCCGCCAATGAAGAGCACCCCGCCTGCGATGATTCCCACCTGTCGCCAGCGCCACCCCCGCGACCATTCGGCCCAATGCTCTCCCAAATCGGCCAACCGTATCACGAGGATGAGGCCTGACGCCATCAGCGCCCCGCGCATCCACAGCGAGGTGCGGAGGGTGAAGAAACTCAAAGCCGCCAGGAGGGCGCGCCACGCGCCCAGGGTAGGGGGCAACTCGGCCAGCCAGCGGGTGAAGGTGGGGTCAGCGGTGGTGGGGATGGGGGATTGCGGTATCACGAGTATGAGAATGTGTAGCACTAGAAAGGCGATGATCAGCTCTGTTAATCGCTTCTCCGCGCCTAACCATTCCCACGCTCGCTCTGCAATTTGCCGTCCACGCATTGACTGTTTATTCCCACTAAAAAAAAAGCCCCATCATACTTGGGGCTGTGGAGAGCCATCCTTGGGAATTGAACCCAAAACCTGGCGCTTACGAAGCGTCTGCTCTGCCGATTGAGCTAGGATGGCCTCTTGCGAAGTCATTATACGCAAAACGATGAAGATGGCAAGTGTTGCTTAAGGCCGTAGTTTCTCACGAGGGGTGTTTTTCGCTGGCGGGTTGCGCCCGCCAGCGAAAAACACATTACCCAATCTGCGCCTCCCGGCGCAACCTCCAACTTACGAGATGGCGGGTTAAGGCGCTGCGCGCATCACCAGCGGGAGATAGATCAGGTATGTCGTAGGCGCTGGGGCGAGAACGGTGAGTTGGGCCATATCGGTCAAGGGTACGGTCATCTCACAATTCCACGCCGCAAAAGTGACCGTCTTCGTGCCGGTGGTGGCGAAGGTGTGGCTAAACGTCAACGGATTATTCACGGTGCTAACCGGCGCGCTTGGCCCGGCGCCATAATCCACCGTGTAGGTGTAGGGGATCGCGGTAGCCGGCGCAATGGTGGCGCGGAATTGCACCTCGGTGCCGGGGTAGATGTTGCCCGTTGTTAACCGGGTCAAAGTCACATCCGTCACGTCCACGCACACGTCCGCCAGGTTGAAGGCGGCTACCGCCGTCTTGTCGCTGTCCATCACCACGACGGTGGTGGCATCAGTGCCGCTGGCGTCGCCGCCCCAGCCGACAAACTCCGAACCGGCGGCGGCGGTGGCCGTAAGCACAACCTGCGCACCGGCGGGATAGGTGTGCGTTCCTACCACGGGCATGACCGTCCCGCTGCCCGTGCCGGTCGTCTCCACGGTCAGCTCGAAGGTCTTCGTTATAAACTGGAGCACGCCCAGCCGCGAGGTGTTCTGGTACGATTGCCCGGTGGGGTCGTTCCAGACGACCACGCTGTCGCGCGCGCCGTTGCCGTCTTCATCATTGTTGACCTGGAAGTCAAAGCCGATGAATACACCCGGAGCCGGCGTCACATGGGTGAGCGAGATCGCAGCCTCGACGACGTACGTGCCATCCAAGAGCACCGTCTGATCGGCGGGGATGATCCACGTCGCGCTGGTGAGTGTATCGGCTGAAGCTGCCGCGCCATTGAAACTCGGCTCGTTGTCGAAGTTGACGCGGAACTGGCCGTCATCCGGCTCGTAGCTGGCGGCCTTGGAGTTGTTCTGATCTATGAAGACTTCAATAGAGTCTTCTTCCCAGGCGTTGGCGCTGGCTTTGCTCAAAAGCGTGTCGGAGACCACTGCGTAGATGTACAGGTGGTCCTCGTCCCACAGTGTCCTGACCTTGGCGGTCGCGCCGCTGCGGCCCGTCACCCAAACGGCGGTCTCGATCTCCGTCGCGCTGGTCCAGAGGGCCTCCCAGCGTCCATCAATGACCGGCGTGCCCTGGATCGCTGTCGTCAACCGGAGTTCGTCAATCAGAATCAGTGTGCCGAATTGCGATGGGTTCGTGTTCTGGCTATGGGTCGGATCGTTCCACGAGATCGGCTCGGTTGGCTGGCTGCTGTCGGTGACGCGGAGGTCGAAGCCAAGTCGCGCGCCAGACGCGAGCGCCACCGACACCGGGATGCGCGCTTCCAGCACATACCCTTGGTCGTTGGGGGTGATGACGTAGTGCAGCATCATGGTTTGGCTGGGGAACGTATAGTGGAGATCGTCGTTCTGGTAGGTCGTGGTCTTGGCGTTATTTTGATCCACGAAGATTTCCACCATGTCCTCCGTGCTTGTGGTGGCGTCCTGGACGTCCACAATCACGTAAAGATAATCCTCATCCCACCGGGCCTGGAACGCAGCCGCGAGGTCGCCGGCGGCGGGGATTTCAATCCAGGGCAGCATATCCCACAGCGTCTCGGTCGCGCCATCGAGGACCGGGGTAGCTCTGGAGACAAACTGTTCCTGGACAAATACCGGCAGTCTGCTGGGGTCAATGATGCCCCAGTAGGCGTGCTTAGCCTGCAACTCCTCGTCGAAGAGCAACGGCAGGTTGATGCGCTCGATGGGGTGCCAGGTAAGCCAGGTGGCGTCGTCGGCCAGCCCCCAGAACGTCACCGATTGGAGGTTCCCCGTGCCCGCAGCTCCCTGGCGGCGCAGCGCCTCGAAGATGGCCTTGTAGCGATAGCCCTGCTTGATCAACACTTCGGGCGGCACGGTCGTGTACCGGTCTGTGTCGTTGGGATAGATGCTCATATCCAGCTCGGTGATGTGGACTTCACCCAACTCAGCAAACATCTCGATGGTCTCCTCGATGGCTGCTACCGTCGGGTTCTGGATGTTGATGTGCATCTGCATCCCGATGCCGTCAATCGGCACACCCTGGTCTTGCAGGTTTTTCACCACGTCGTACATACATTGGCGCTTGGCCGGGCTGGTCTCGCCGTAGTCGTTGAGGATCAACGTGGCAGTGGGCGCCATTTCGCGCGCGATCTGGAACGCCACTGAGATGTAGTCTGTGCCGGCCAGTCGGTACCATTCGCTCCGGCGCAGGCAGTCATCCTCAGCGGGATCAATGACCTCGTTGACCACATCCCAGACGTTGACTACGTCGTTGTAGCGAGGCACTACCGTGCGGATGTGGGCTTCCATACGATCCAACAGCAGTTGTTTGTTCTGCGGCGTCGCCTCCAGCGGGTCGCCATTGGCGTCCTTGAACATCCACTCGGCTGCCTGGCTGTGCCAGACCAACGTGTGGCCGTGGACATACAGGCCGTTGTCGCGCGCAAAATTCGCCACCATGTCGGCGTTGGTCCAGTTGTATACATCCTCACTGGGGTGAATGGGGCCGGGCTTCATCGCGTTGCCGGCTGTGACGCTGTTGAAGTGCTTCAGCGTCAGTTGTTCGTGGCGCGTGCTGGCGATGCCGTCCGTCTCCAGCGCCGCGCCGACAATGAAGTCACTGGCGTAGGTCTCGTACACGGAGGGGATGTCGGTCTGAATCGGCGGATGAGAGGTATTGCTGAACGAGAAGTCGTCAATGTAGAAAGTGGCGGTGGGGGCGGAAGCGGTTTCCAGGTAGATGGTCAGATAATCCACTTCCTGGGCGAGGGTGTACTTGCCCGCGAACTGCGTCCAGCCATCAGGCGATACCGGCGCGTTGTTGATCACGGTTTGATACGTCGAAGTCGGGATGCCGGCCGGCTTGAATTCGACGCTGACGCGCATATCGGTGGTCGTCTCAGTCAACGCCAGCCTGGCCCACACGGAGACGTCATACTGAACGCCTACCGTCACCACGTCGCGTATATCCAGGATGGGGGCGTGCCAGTTTGCTGTGCGCCCGCTCATTTTGAGACTGTGCGTGCCGCCATGGGCGACTTCGGTGCTATTTTCGACGACCCCAAACCCGTAGCGCGCCGCCCATCCCTGGGTCGTGCCGTCCTCGAAGCCGTGGAAGATGTTGACTTCCTGCGTCGGTGGCTCGGCGGTCATGACGATGACGATGTCATCAATATAGTAGGCCGCAGTTGCACTATCGCTTTCCAGGTACAGATTCAACCCCTCAGCCGGGTCGGCGAAAGTGTAGGAGCCGCTCAGTGTGACCCACGCTGCATCGGTCACACCTGCCGGATCGCTCGGTGCGATCCAGTCCCAGGTGGTATCCCCGCCGACGGGGGTGCGCTCCATCGCCATGATGATCCGCGCCGGGGCTTCCCCCGCCGCCATGCGGACGCTGGCGGTGATGGCATACGTGGCGCCGGGAACCAACAGGCTCTGCACGTTGACCGCCGGGCTATTCCAGCCGGCTGTGCGGCCCGTCGTGAGCAAGCTGTACGTGCCGGAATGGGCTTGCGCGGACGATGCCTCCACGTCGGCATCCCCCCGCCCGTACCAGCCCTGCGTCGTGTTGTCCTCGAAGTCGTACTGTGCGACGTATGGCGTTGGCGGGGCCACGGTCATGACGATGGCGATGTCATCAATATAGTAGGCCGCCGTCGCACTATCGCTTTCCAGGTACAGATTCAACCCCTCAGCCGGGTCGGCGAAGGTGTAGGAGCCGGCCAGTGTGACCCAAGCTGCATCAGTCACGCCTGCCGGATCGCTCGGTGCGATCCAGTCCCAGGTGGTATCCCCGCCGACGGGGGTGCGCTCCATCGCCATGATGATCCGCGCCGGGGCTTCCCCCGCCGCCATGCGGACACTCGCCGTGATAGCATACGTGGCGCCGGGAACCAACAGGCTCTGCACGTTGACCGCCGGGCTATTCCAGCCGGCTGTGCGGCCCGTCGTGAGCAAGCTGTAGGTGCCCGAATGGGCTTGCGCGGACGATGCCTCCACGTCGGCATCCCCCCGCCCGTACCAGCCCTGCGTCGTGTTGTCCTCGAAGTCGTACTCCACGATGACCGTGGCCTGCGGCGCCGACGGCGCGGAGTACATCGGCGCCGGGAACGCAAAGCCGCTTAGCACGGCGGCGATCAGGGTCAAGGCGACCGCTGCTCGCCAAAAGGTTTTTCCTATTGAAATCTGGTGTAACATTTTCCCTCCTAAGTTTGATTTTTGGGTTTAGTAGAATCTATTTATCCGAATGGCTAGAATCTTTTGGCTTCGTTTGACCTCCTTTCGCTGGTGTGGGTGGATCAGACACGGTGCTCGCCCGCAGCGCGTTCACGCTAGACGCGCCAGGACTTTCGGAATTTTCCAGTGGCTCGATATTATTATACTCAAATACCTTGCGGGTCAATAAGTTGTCGTAATCTAAAGGTGCAATTCCCCATCCTGCGTCATGCCGAACGCTGTTTGTGCAGAATCTTATGCCGCCCGCCCGCCGCCTGCGAAACTTTGACGGGCGCCTCACGCAATGCGCAATATTGACCCTCTGATTGTCCTATGCTATACTGAAACTGGCGGGGCCACAATGGAGGGTATTTCTGCGCAACTTATTCCCCTCATTACCCGTAATATGAAAATGTAACTTTGGTTCACATCTCATAGGAGGCAAACTGATGGCAACTTTATTAGATAAAATTTCAACGTTGATTTCGGCTAACCTGCACGCGCTGGTGGACAAGGCCCTGAAGAGCAACAACATCGCCGTGGTGGATCAGTACATTCGCCAGGTGGAAGATAGCCTGGAAGACCTGGAAGATGCGGCAGCCACCGTGGGCGGCGAAGTCAAATCGCTCAAGCGCAAGTTGGTGGAGATGGAGCAGAAGGTGGCCGATTTCGACCGCGCCATTGACACCTTCTTGATGGAGGGCAACGAGTCGGGTGCCACTGCCGTACAGAGTCGGTTGAATAGCACGCAACGCTTGGTAGAAACTTACACGGAGCAGATTGCTCGGCAGGAAGCGGAATTCCAGCAACTGCTGGACGCCAAAGTCAAACTGGAGGCCCGCCTGGCAACGATGAAGCAGCAACGCGAAGAGCTGCGCGCCCTCTTGGAACTGGCGAAGAGCAAGGAAATCTCCGTCAAAGCGATGAAAGGGCTGGACGATTTGGTGGGCGTTGGCGATTCCGACATCAGCCGGATTGCCGGCAGCATCTACGCGCGGTTGGATAAGGCCTCGACCGCCGTGGAAATGCGCGCGGCTAACCTGGACGCCCAGATTGACGATGTTCTGGATCGCGGCGCGATCAATTCCCAACTGGAAGAGCGCCGCAAACGGTTGGGGTTGAGCGAATAAGAAACTCATCGTATGTACAAGGGGCGAGGATACCCTCGCCCCTTTGTCACATAAACCCCATTCACTATTCTTGAGGGAGACGGTATGGAACGCACACGGTGGATCTTTATAGGCATCTTGGCGCTGGTTGTCGCCATTATTGGTGTGTCTATTGGGATAGGCTGGCTCACAAAGAATAATAATGCTTCCGCCGGTGGGCTGGAACTGGAACGCCCTCAAGCAATCACGGTGCGTGTCCTGACCGCCTTGCCGGTGGAACCCTGGGTGCGTAGCGCTGCTGAGCAATTCAACGCCAGCAATCCTATGTTGGAAGGCGTTCCTATCCAGGTGGAAATCCTTGCTATGGATGGTCTGACGGCCCTGGGGCGTTGGGATCGTAATGAATTCGGCGCGTTGGAAGCGGGCGTAGATGTGGCAAATTTGACGTCAGCCCAAGAGGCCGCATTGGATGACTTTCCAACAGTGTGGATTCCTGACAGTCGCTACCTGGTGGAATTGGCGAATGCTTCCTACAAGGAGCGGTTGGGCCGCGATGTATTCTTGACCGATGGTCAATATCGCGCCCGCCCCATCGCCATCAGCCTCTTCACCTGGGGTATTTACGAGAGTCGCGCAAAGGTGTTGGAGGCTAAATACGGCGAAGTCAGTTGGCGCACCATCCACGACGCGGCGATTGCGAAGGGCGGCTGGCCGGAGCTCGGCGGCGACGGCGGGTGGGGCTACTTTAAACTCGTCGTTCCCAACCCCAACAAAAACGCCGGCGGGCTGGCGGCCATGGTGGCGGCCGCCGGGGAATATTACGGGCGCACCGACATCGGCGTGGCCGACTTCACCGATCCCGCTTTCCAGACATGGCTCAAAGAGTTGATGGGGTCCGTAACCGACTTTAGCAGCGCCAGCGCTTATACGGCGGAAGACTTTGCGCTTTTTGGCTACAGCGTGGGGGACGGCGGGCAATTGTTGGAAAGCGATCTGCTGCAAAACATGCAAGGCATCCTCAATCGGTGGGACGACCCCTTGAAATTGTATTATCCGCGCTATGTCACCTGGTTCGAATTCCCTTTCACAATATGGGTTGGGCCGGAAACCAGCGCCTTGGAGAAAAACGCTGCATTGGAATTCCAAAAATTCCTGCTGGCCGAGGAACAGCAGAAAGCCGCTTTGGTGTATGGCCTGCGTCCGGCGAATCCCAACGTCCCGGTGGACGCCATCCCGGAAAGTCTCTTCGTTAAGTGGAGCGACCGCGGGGTGGAGCCGGTGGTGCCGCGCAGCGACGCGATGCGCAATCCCGACCGGGATGTGCTGCTGGCGTTGTTGCGCTGGTTCGAGTTGAATGTAGCGAATTGATGGGGGCGGTATGAGCGAGAGGCGCAGTGCGGCAAATTACCAAACCTGGATCATCATTGGCTTAGCTTTATTGATTGTAGCCTGCTTGTGTGTGGGCGTGGTTGTGTGGGCCGGCGACGCCTTGTTTGGCGCGTTACCGCTTCCCGGCAGAGATGAAGTCAAACTTCCCCGCAGCGCCACGGCAGACTTGACCGTCGCTGTGTCGCCGGGCATGGCGCCGACGTTGAACAAGCTGGTCGAGACGTTTAACGCGCGCGGCCTGAAGACGCCGGATAACACCCCCATGGTGGTGCGCACGCTGACATTGGTTCCCGAAGAGATGGTGGCTCAAAGCCTGGGGCAGCCAGCCTTTCAGGCGCTCGCCCCGGACAGCAGCCTGTGGTTGAGCCAGATTGACCGCCAATGGGCGGCGGCGCAAGGCGCGGCCGAGGGCGACGAAAGCGTCATCCCCATCGGCTACCGGCGCTTCAGCAACCCGGTGCGCTATGCCGTCAGCCCCGTCGTCATTGCAGCGTGGGAGAGTGTGGCGCGCGAGTTGGGTTGGCCGGAGCGCGCCGTCGGTTGGCAGGACATCCAGAACAAAGCGACCGCCGATCCGAACTTCAAATGGAACCATCCTAGCACCGGGCACGCCAGCGGCCTGCTGGCGACGTTGGCCGAATTCTACGCCGGCGCCGGCCTGACGCGCGGTCTCACCCCGGAAGCAGCGACGGCGCAAGCCACGCTCGACTACGTGCGGGCAGTGGAAGCGACGGTGCGCTTCTACGGCGAGGGCGAGGATGCCATTGTGAGCCGCCTGGCAGGGGAAGGTCGCGGTTTTCTTGACGCTTTCGTGACGCAGGAGCAGTTGGTCATTCACTGGAATCAGACGCAATCTGGTGAGCGCCTGATTGCACTCTATCCGGCGGAAGGGACGTTGTGGGCCGACCATCCCCTGGCGTTGCTCGAACTGGGCGCCCCCGGCGAGACGCCCCTCAGCGATAACCAACGGCGCACGTATCGCGCCCTGGCGGACTACCTGACCTCGCCCGAAGCGCAACAGGCGTTGCTTGCCGCGGGGTATCGCCCCGCAGACATGACCTTACAATTGGATGCCGGGAACAGCCCCTTCCTTCAAAACGACGCCGTGGATTGGCGGCAGCCGCAGACGACCCTGCAAATTCCCGATGACAGCGTGGTGGCCGTGGTGCAGAATGTGTGGTGGTACACTAAGCGACCGACCAACGTCTTCCTGGTCGTAGACACCAGCGGCAGTATGCAGGGCAACAAGATAGACTTGACTAAGCTGGCCCTGCACGCCTTTATTGATCAGATTCGGGGCGACCGCGATCAGTTGGGCTTGATTGCGTTCTCAACCGGGGTATCTGTTTTGCGTTCCATGCAACCTCTTGATGAGGCGGGACGCGAAGACATGCATAATGCCGTCAACCGTATGAGCGCCGAGGGCAACACCGCCTTAATTGATGGGGTATGGGAAGCGTATCGCCTGTTGCAGGCGCAGGGAGATACGGAAGCTATCAATGCCATTGTGGTGATGACGGATGGTCAGGAAAACAACAGCGCGCATCGCATGTCCGAATTAAAAGAACAATGGGGGGCGGCGCAAGGGCCTTCAGTGGTGATCTTCACTATCGCTTTCGGCAGTAATGCCGACGAGGATGTGCTGCGCACGATGGCCGAAATCGGCGGCGGCCAGTATCGCCGGGCCGATGAGACCGACATCGAAGAATTGTACAAGATTATCTCGACATACTTCTAACGTCATTCGTAATCTGCTATTCGCTATTCGCCATTCGCTATTCATAACTATGACCAAAACTCGTACTGATCTGGAAAAACAAGCCAAGCGCGCCATCTGGCAGTATGCTTTTATGCGCATGGAAAGCGCCATTGTGATTGGCGGCACGATTTTGTTGTCGTTCTTCTACCAATCTTTTATGCCACCCTGGTGGCCCGTGTGGGGCTGGCCGATGATGGGAGCGTTTGCGCTATCGTTGTTGGTTGTCTCTACTTTGACCGATAAGCAAACCCGTGTTAGGGTGCAGTCGGAGCTGTTGCAGGAGAATTTCAACCCGCGCGCCTTGGGCGATCCCCACCTGCGCCACGAAGTCACCAAAGCCCTGGAATATCAGCGCAGTATTCGCTCCCACATTGCCCGCCAAAAGTCGGGCGTCCTCAAAGATCGCCTGACCGATACCGCCCGACAGATTGAAGACTGGGTCGGCAACATTCACAAACTGGCCGTGCAATTGGACGCCTACCATCACGACGAACTCCTGATGCAGGAGCGCAATTCCGTCCCCAGTGAATTGGAGACATTGCAATCCCGCCGCAGTGAAACGAACAATCCCGAAGTACGCCAGCAGCTCGACGAGGTGATCGCCAGCAAGCGCAAGCAGTGGGATTCACTCAAGGCGCTCGACGAGCGGATGGAGCAGGCCGATTTGCAGCTAGAACAGAGCAATACGGCTCTGGCGACCGTTTACAGCCAACTCCAACTTATCGGTGCGCAGGATAGTCAAGGCGGGCGTTCGGAGCGGCTGCGCCAGGATATTCAAGAACAGGTGGCGCGACTCAACGACCTGGTGAGCAGCATCAATGCCGTGTATGATTCTCAGGGAAGTTGATAGGAAATAGGAGATAGGAGATAGGGATCAGCGAATGGCACCTATTTCCTATTTCCTATTTCCTATTTCTTAATCTTCTCCATTGGGAGGGTTTTTCTATGAGACGAATCCTTTTGTGTATGGCTTTACTGGTCCTCCTGACCGGCTGCGGGGGCGGCGGCGTGAAAGAGCCGACTAAAGGCGACGTCATTGTCTACGTGGCGGTGCCGCTCAGTGGCTTTCAGGCCAACGGTGGGCAGACGGTGTTGGGCGGCGTGCGGCTGGCGGCGGAAGAAGTCAACCGGCGCGGCGGGCTGCTGGGCTACCGGGTGGTCGTGCGGCCACTGGATGACGAGTCGGACAGCGACGTGGCCGTGGCGCAGGTCGCGCAAATCCAGGAGGCCTTGAGCAAAGGCGAGCGTGTCATCGCCGTGATCGGGCACCTGAACAGTGGGCAGACGTCCGCAGCGATGGAACTGTACAAAGATTTGCCCCTGATTGTGGTCACGCCGACGGCCTCGGAGCAGAGTTTGAGCCAACATGGTTATACCAATTTCTTCCGCGTCAACGCCAGCGACGATGTGCAGGCCGCTGTGGACGCGCGTTTTCTCGTCGAGAAACTCGGCGTAAAGCGCATCGCAGTCGTCTACAACAACACGGACTACGGCAAGGGACTGGCGGCGTCTCTGATCAGAGAACTGGAGGCGCGCGGCGGGCAGGCCGCCGTCCAGATCGAGGTGGAAGAAGGGCAGAGCACCTACGACGCCGAAGTCCCGCAAATCCAGAGCGCCAATCCCGAAGCCATCTTCTACGCCGGCTACGAGATCGAGACCCCCTTCTTGCGCTACGCGCTGGTGAAGGCTGGTGTGACCGTCCCGATGTTGGCGAGCGACGGCGCATTCCTCTCCGCCACGATTGACGATTCCGACGGCGCGGCGGAAGGACTCTACGTGAGTGCGTTTGCGCCCAGCCCGGCGCAGGCGGCGGACGCCAAGTGGTTTGAGGCGTACCAGGTGGTCGAATACCGCAACCCGGACACCTACTCGGTCAACGGCTACGTGGCGATGCAGGTCCTCCTCGAAGGCGTGACGAAGGCCAACTCGTTGGAATCCGGCAAGATCGCCGGCGCCCTGCGAGGGAACAGCGTCCCTACCTTGCTCAACAGCCTGAGCTATCAGGCCAACGGCGACCTGGTGGATGCCAAAATCTGGATTTACCAGGTGGTCGGGAGCGAATTCAAGCAGGTGGAATGGTAGCCGGTGAGGTAGACGCTGTCGCCAGAGAGCTATGATAGCCATCAATAGGATGGGGCAGACGCCTGTAGTCTGCCCCTATTTTGTTTCCAAGCCATTATTGAACCGTCATTCTGAGCGTTTTTTTGCAAAGAATCTTTCCTGTACGCGGTCAAGACCCTTCGCTTCGCTCAGGGTGACGGTGAACTACTCTTCGGAAGTAACGAGAATCATTGGGAGGTGACTATGCGTCTCAAAAAACTTCGCTGGTGGTATGGTTTGGGGGTTCTCTTGTTCATCGCTGCGTGCAGCGGAGGCTGGCAACCCGCGACCTCCTCTGTGTCCGCAACCCTGACGCCTGCGCCTTCGTCAGTCGTTCCGTTACAACCTTCCCCTTCGGCGACCGTGGCACTGCTGCCGCCGTCGCCTACCGCCACACCGCTTCCCCCTGAAGAGACCGCACACTGGCAGCACTTCCCCAGCTACAACGACGTGCAGGCGTTGGCCTTTGCGCCCGATGGCGCGCTGTGGGCGGCCATCACGGGCGGCGTGGTGCGCTGGGACTCGACCACCGATTCCCCTACGTTTTACGCCATCGAGGGCGAGCCTTACACTGACGTTGTCCACGACATCGCCGTGGCGCCCAACGGCGCGGTTTGGGCGGCGACGAACGGCGGCGTGGCTCACTTCGACGGCGCGGCCTGGCGGCTTTACACCCGCGCCGATGGCCTGCCCTTCGATATGGCGGCGACGCTGGCCTTTGCGCCGGATGGGGTGGCCTGGGCGGGCGGCGACGGCGGGCTGGCACGCTTCGACGGCGCGACCTGGCATGCCGTGACGCTCCCCGATGGATTTGCCGACGCTTTGATCTGGGGCGTGGGCGTCGCGCCGGACGGCATCGTCTGGGCCAGCACGCACAGCAGCGGCGTCCTGCGCTACGACCCCCGAACCGGCGAGTGGACGAGCTACAAGGACTTCCCGTACCTGAACGCACGCGTCCTGGCCGTCGGCCCGGATGGCGCGCCCTGGGTACACATCGGCTACGACAACGTCTACCGCTTCAACGGCGAGACGTGGGAAATGGCCTACGAGGCAACCGGCGGGCGCTGGGTGTGCGACATGGCCTTTCCGACGGGCAGCACGACGCCGTATATCGCTACCTGCGAGGGCTTCCACACGGCCGGCACCGGGCTGGCTTACTTCGACGGCGCGAGGGGGCATTACATCACTGTGGAGGATGGACTGTTGCGCAACAGCCTCATGGCGGTGGCCGTCGCGCCGGACGGCACGCTTGCGGTGGGCACGGATCGGGGAATCAGCCTCGGCCAGGGGCAGAGCTGGCGTGCGCTGCGCCACGGCCCGGCGCTGCGGGAGGTCACGGCGGTGGCGGTCACGGCGGATGGCGCGGCCTGGTTCGGCTTCGGGACGGGCGCCTCGCGCCCGCCGGGCGGCGGCGTGACCCGGTTTGACGGGCAGACGTGGAAGTATTTTGACGCGCCCTCGGCGGCGGCAAATACCAACACCGTTATGATGACGGTCTCTCCTTCCGGCGACCTGTGGGCTTCCAGCGGCTGCGGCGTGCTGCGCTTCACCGGCGGCGCGTGGCAGACGTTTGTGCCGTGCGACGGCAGCGTCATCGGCAACGTCCATTCCATCGCCTTTGCCCCCAACGGCGACGTGTGGATCGCCAGCGACTTCAGCGTGGGGCGCTACGCCGGCGATACTCAGATGGTCTATAGTAGTAAACTCCCCACGGCGCTGGCGATCACAACGGCGGGGGAAGTCTGGCTGGCGCACTCGACGCTGGGCGGCGGCGGGCTAAGCACGTTTGATGAGACGGATTGGATCACGCAGACGACCATGCCGCTGACCATGGTGCATCACTTACTGGCGACGGCGGACGGCGCGCTGTGGGCCGCCGGCATCAACGGCGTCTTCCACTTCGACGGCGCGCAGTGGACCTCTTACGAGGGCTTGCCCGATGAGGAAAGCGTCGTGGCGCTGGTTATCGCGCCGGATGGCGGGGTGTGGGCGGCGACCTCTCGGAGCTTGTTCTTCCTCTCAGAAGGCCGCTGGCAGACGGCGACGTTGCCCTTTGAGACTACGGTGTACGCCCTGGCCGCCGCGCCGGATGGAGAGGTGTGGCTGGGGACGAGCAAGGGGGCGCTGCGGTATCGCCCTTGATTTGGGTACAAGAATGAACGCGGCTGAAACGGATTTGCTAAAGAGTGCGACCGAACCTGGGGTACAGCCCCGATTATGAGAATTTCACGCAAAGCCGCCAAGCTCGCTAAGGCTTTGTTTTTTTACTTTGCGTCTTTGCGCCTTTGCGTGAAAGGTGATTTCTATTTTCAGAGGAGAAATCCATCCATGATCCTGTAGGTTTTCACAGTAGCCAACGCCGCCGAACGCCGTTATACTCAATTTATCACGCATAACGAGCGTTAATTTCGCAAGGAGGGTTCCTATGCAACAAAGTGTCACGACACAAGCGGCATCTGGCGGTGCGCGGCCTCGGCCGTGGTTCAAATGGTTAGTGCATCTGGATATGTTCGTATGGGGAGGATTGGCGGCGATTATTCTCGTCAACCGGCTGCTGAATGCACAACTGGCAGTGTATCAGGCTGGTAATTCGGCGGCGGGGTGGGCCATACTGGATTTTCTGGATGATATGCTGCCCTACGAAGTCGGATTCTTGATGGGTGGACTGTTTCTGCTGTTAATGTCTGTGAGTGCATGGCTTTGGACGACTACTCGGCGACGGTACGTCCGGTATGGCGTGGTGTTGCTGGTGCTGCTCGTCGTGAGCGTGGTGGGAGGCGCGTGGTTAGGGCGTCAGGCGACGACCGTGGTTATCCCGCCGATGACGCCTACACCCATACCATAAGGAATTTATCCGAGCGGTTTCACACGAAAAGCCCCTGAAGGTTATGAACCTTCAGGGGCTTTTGTCGAGGCTTGACTATTCGGCAATGGGCAGATAGAGGTCGAGCTCAAACTCGTCGCCTAGCATGTCGACGTGGACGTGCTTCTCCATCCACTGGTGGCTCGCCGCTTTGTAGGGACTGCTCTCGCGCCAGGCCACGAGCTTCTGCCAGGTCGCGGGGATGTCAGTCCCCGCATCGTGGACGATACATGGGGCGACGGCGTACAGCCCGCCGGGGAAATTCACAATTTCCACCGCTGCATCGGCGGTCTCTTCCGGCGTCACCGTGATCCAGTATTCGTAGCCGTAGTTCGGGCTGCCGGGCGCGGGGTTCGGGTTGTTGAACCCGAAAATGCGGTGCGCCTCGGTGAAGTCCAGCAGACCGCGCGGCTGCGCCCAGTCCGCCAACTTCTGCCAGGCCATCATCTCTGGCCCTTCCCCGAAACCGTGAAAGCGCGCGGCGCGCAGCGGTTCCAGTTGCACAATGCGAATCTCATTCTCGTTCATCGTTGTCTCCTTGAAATCATAGATTTGTTCTCATCGCGGTTTCTGCCTGCGATCTGCTCATAGGATACACCCCTATCCCTGACATCTCCTGTCAGGGTTTTTGCGGTATAATTTCTGATGAATGAAGTTATCCCTTGCCGTCCCTGTCCCGTCACCCTGAGCGAAGCGAAGGGTCTCCCTGTGTGGCGGAGGGATTCTTCGCAAAAAACGCTCAGAATGACGTGATAGCCGAGCGTTCGGAATGACGTGGATAGCCGGGGGTTCTGATCCTATCATTCCGTAAATCCTGCTATCTTCTGAGGTATAAAATGCGCGCCGACCGTCTTTTATCCCTGATGATGTTGTTACAAACACGCGGCAAGCTGTCTGCCCGCGAGCTGTCCGAAGAGCTGAATGTGACCGAGCGCACGATCTACCGCGACATGGAGGCGCTGGAAAGGGCCGGCGTCCCCATT
>JAKQHY010000096.1 GCA_029555965.1 Chloroflexota bacterium
CACCCTCACCCTCACCCCCACGACCACGCTCACCGGCACGGAGACGCTGACAGGCACCGAAACGTTGACGGCTACCCCCACCCTCACCCCCACCGCCACGCCGGTTCCCGTCAAGCTCCTCGCGGGCGACTTCAACGCCGCCCGCGCCATTGCCCTGATCTACGAAAATCCCTACGCCGCCACCGCCATCACCCCACTGCTCACCCTTTCCTTCCAACAAGAAGGGGTGGATAAGCGCTTCTTCATCGTCGAAATCCCCGGCAAGTCCTGCCCCACCTGCAAAGCCAGCATCGGCGGCGCGATCTTCACCGCCTTGCCCGCCGCCTGGCAGATCGAAATCGAACAGCGGCACATCACCACCCTGGGCACGTATGGCCGCGCGCCCACCGGCAAGTTAGTCCAGGTTGGCGACGCCACCTACGGCATCCTGTTCCGCGAACCGATCACCACCACCGCCGGCCTCACCGAGCGCGCCGTGCTGATCATGCCCGTGGATGACGCCATCCGCGAGGTCTTCGCTGCCGAGATCGCCGCCAGCGCCCCGCCTGACGCCGCCGCCCCCTGGGCCTACACCTCCGAAATCACCTTCGCGCCGGGCAACCACCCCGTCTACTACGACCTCACCGTCGTCACCCGTGGCGCGCGCCCCATCGAAGGCGTCATCCAACCCTTTGAGACCACCAGCCGCTACCTCCCGGTCAAAACCGGCTACCAACTCGCCGAAACCCAAACCCAACTCAACCCGTAATCCGCCATTCGCCATTCGCCATTCGCTATCCGCAATTCGCTATCCGCAATTCGCTATTCGCTACTTTCAAGGGAGACGCTATGCCCACTCTATTCTCACCCCTCACCTTGCGCGGACTCACCCTCCGCAACCGCATCGTCATGCCGCCGATGTGCATGTACTGCGCCGGGACGGACGGCCTTGCTGCCGACTGGCATCTTTCGCACTACCACGCGCGGGCGCAGGGCGGCGTGGGGCTGATTCTGCTGGAAGCAACCGCCGTGGAGCCGCGGGGCCGCATCAGCGCGGGCGACCTGGGCCTGTGGGACGACGCGCAAATCGCGTCGCTGGCCCGCGTCGCGGCGCTGGCGCGGGCGGAAGGCGCGGCCATCGGCGTCCAACTGGCGCACGCCGGGCGCAAAGCCTGGAGCGCGGACAACGGCCACGGCCCGGAGGACCCCGTCGCGCCGAGCGCCCTGCCCTACGACGCTGACTGGCGCACCCCGCGCGCCCTCACCGAGACGGAGATTGACGCCATCGTAGCCGCGTGGCAGGCCGCCGCCCGCCGCGCCGCCGCCGCCAACCTCGACGCCATCGAAATCCACGGCGCGCACGGCTACCTGGTCAACGAATTTCTTTCCCCTCTCAGCAACACCCGCGCCGACGCCTACGGCGGCAGCCCGGAGGCCCGCCGGCGCTTCCTGTTGCGCGTCGTAGACGCCATTCGCGCCGCCTGGCCGGAATCCAAACCGCTGTTCGTGCGCCTCTCGGCGGTGGACTGGCGCCCCGACGGCGTCACCCTCGACGACACGGTCGCCACGGCGCGCGCCCTGCGCGACCACGGCGTGGACGCGATCCACTGCTCCAGCGGCGGCCTCGTCTCCGCGCGCCCGCCCGACGTCGGCCCTGGCTACCAGGTCCCCTTCGCCGCCCGCGTGCGCCAGGAGGCGGCCATCCCCACTGTCGCCGTCGGCCTCATCACCGCGCCGGAATACGCCGACGCGCTCATCCGCACCGGTCAGGCCGACCTCGTCGCGCTGGGCCGCGAGCTGCTGCGTCACCCCCACTGGCCCCTCGACGCCGCCCGCGCCCTGAAACACGACATCGCGTGGCCGAAGCAATACGAACGGGCGAGATAGGAGTTAGGAGTGAGGAGTGAGGAAAGCCAGCATCGAGAATCGAGAATCATGAATCAAGAATCCAGCATCGAGCATCGAGCATCCAGCATCCAGCATCCAGCTTCCAGCATCCAGCATCCAGCATCCAGCATCCAGCTTCCAGCATCCAGCATCCAGCATCCAGCATCCAAAATCCAAAATCCCTTGGCCTGGAATCGCACCAGCTACGTCCTGTTGAGCGTCTTCCTGGTCACAGTGGGTCTCATCGTCATCGTCTGGTGGCCGCTGGCGGAGGATGTGCTGAGCACCTACGATCCCACCCGGCCCTGGTGGGCGCAGATGGATTGGCTGCTGCTCGGCGACTTTTTGGTGATGTCGCTGCTGATTATGGGGGGAGCAGACCTCAAAAGCGACGCCTGGATCATGCTCGTGGGACTCGCCGGGGGATTGGCGATTGAGGGTTGGGGCACACAGACGGAAATCTGGACGTACTACACGCTGGAGCGCCCGCCGCTGTGGATTATCCCGGCGTGGCCCATCGCCAGCCTCTCGATTGACCGGCTGGTGCGCCTGCTGCGCCTCCGCCTACCGGACCATCGCGGCTTCGTCGCCCTCTACTGGGTCATCTTCCCGGCCTTCCTCGCGCTGATGCTGCCCTTCGTCTGGCCGACGCTCGACAAATCGCTCACCCTGCTGGCGCTTGCGGCGTGCGCGTTGATCACCCTCACGCCCACGGATCACCGGCTGGCCGTGCTGACCTTCCTTGCCGGCAGCGGCCTGGGGTACTTCCTGGAACTGTGGGGGACGACGCGGGAATGTTGGACGTACTACACCCAACAGACACCGCCGCTCTTCGCTGTGCTGGCGCACGGGATGGCGGCGGTGGCGTTCTGGCGGGCCGGGCGGTTAACCCGCCACGTCTGGTTTGACCTGGTTCTAAAACGTAAAACGTAATGCTTTTACAGTGAGACCATTACGTTTTACGTTTCACGTTTCACGTTTCACGATACCGGCATAATCGTCGCCGGATCGCTCGCCACAATCTCCGCCTCCAACTGGCCCGCCGAAAGCTCGCGCAGCGCGTTCTGAAAGCCGGGCAGATGTTCCTCGGCAAAACGCGCCGTCAAGGTGACGTCCCCCGCAAAATCTTCTTCTAGGGTCTCGCCGTGATGCTCCGGGATCAACAGCCGCACCCGCTCAAACAGCGCGTAAGGCGCGGCCAGCATCACCGTGTGCGTGGGGACGCGCTCGGCCAGCGACAGCACGCGCAACACCGCCCGCACCGCGTCGCCATAAGCGCGCACCAGTCCCCCCGTGCCGAGCTTCGTCCCGCCGAAATAGCGCGTCACCACCACCGCCACGTCGCCCAGATCGCTGCCCTTGAGGACGGCCAGCGCGGGCCGGCCCGCCGTGCCGGAAGGCTCGCCGTCATCGCTGCAATGCGCCGTCACGCTCGCGCCGTGCCCCACCAGGAACGCCGGCACGTTATGCGTCGCGTCGCCAAACTCCGCGCGGATGCGGGCGACAAAGGCTTTCGCTTCGTCCACACTGAACACCGGCGCAATCGTCGCAATGAAGCGCGAATTGACGACCACGATCTCCACGCGGGTTTCGCGGGCAGGGATAAGATAACGGTCGCTCATATCTGAAGCTCACTAACTTCTGCGCGCGCCTCCCGCCACCGCTCCGGGCCGGGGAACGACCGCAAGTACCCCATCAAGTCAAACTTCGGGCCGACAACCAGCCGCGCGGTGAACGTCGTCTCATCCTGCGTGACCTCGCCCGCCAGCAGCACCTTCTTCTTGCGCGCCTTCTCCGGGATGTCGAAGACGTACCCGGCTCCAACCCGCCGTAGATTCACCGGCACGTATGCCTCCTGCAAGAACTTCCGCAACTGCGCCCCCGCCTCCGGGAAATGCGCCGCCGGCAGCGTCAACCGCAACGTCATCTGCCCAAACACCCCCGGCTCAAACCCTTCCATCCATCCCAAAAACCTCACCCCCTCACCCACACTCCCACACCCCCCTACTCCCATACTCCCCCTCCCCCCCTCTCCCCCTCTCCCCCCCCTCCCACGCCTTCAACGCGAACACCGTCTCGCCATACAGCCCGGCGTAACGGCGGAGGGCGTCTTTGGTGGTGAAGAGGCTTTCTTGCACGGAGAGCAGGTTATCTTCCCACGCGGGGAACATCTGAAGCAATTGCTGCATGATCCAGGCGTTTAACCATGCCGGCTCGGCCCCGGCCACGTCCGGCGGCAGCCAGAGGCGCACGTACACCGGCTTGAGTCGCCATTTGGCCGTCATCACGGCTTCCAGGTCGCGCAAATACGTCCCGCCGGGCAGTTTTAACGTGTGGGTGAGGATCGCCGCGCGTTCCTTCGGCGTCGCGCAAGCGTCGCAGCCCAGGCAGTGGGACGAGCCTCCGGCCTGTCCGACTTCGCCCAAACAATACCCCTCATCCTCCCCCGCCATCGCCTGCCGGTATTTCTTGTAGAAATAGTCCGGCGCGATCCGCTGCTGCACGAACGCCAGCGGGAAAGCGTAATCCGGCCCCTTCTCGCCCAGAAAAGCCGCGTCCCAATGGCCGTTCTCCGCCAGCCAGCCGCGCAGCGCATCCCAATAACCGGGCGTGAGCGACAAATCGTAACAATGGCCCTGCTCCGCCAACGCGAGCACCGGGGCGTGCAGCCAATACCCGCCGAGCGCCAGTACCTGCGACGCCGCATACTCGTCCCACGGCGCGGCCAGCCGGAACTCGAACCCGTTAGTCTCGCACGCCGACTTCGCCGGGCCGATGACGGGCCGCCAGTCAGCCTCCTCCAGAAACAGCCGGTCGTAGCGCAGCGGCGTGAAAGGCATCCGCACCAGCAGGCCAAAGCTGAAGATGACACGCAGGCCCCGGTTAGCGCGCTGCTGCATATCCCGTAGGTCGCGCGCGAAGTCGCGGAATTCGGCCAGGTCGGCCTCCGTCTCGTGGCCGGTGAGGATGTAGAACAGCTTGATCTCGCGGATTTTCTGCCGCAGCAGCCGCGCCAGCACGCCGTGAATCGCGGCGTCGGGCAGGCTCTTGTGCAGGAAGGCGCGCATCCGCCGGCTGATGCCCTCGATGCCCAGCGTGAAACTGCGCTTGTCGGCCATCACCTCCGCTTCCAGCATCCCCGGCGCGGACGCCAGCACGTCCACCCGCTGGCTCTTGAAGCTCACGCGATCAAACCTCCGGTTGAGGGCCAGCAACAGCGGCAAAATCTCCGCCTGCGTGTTGAAGTTGAAGCTGTACAAATCCACCGCCGCCGCGCCGCCGCGCTTGAGCTGCTGCGCCGCCGCCAGCACGTCCGCCTGGGCGACTTCGCGGTAGGGCTTGCGGTCGTAGCCCTCGAAGCAAAAGGAGCAGAACGCGGGGCAGCCGAAGTTGAGCTGCAAGCGCGCCGTCCCCGCCTCCTCCCCGTTGAGCAGCGGATAGACGGTCAGCAGGTCATCGGATTGGGGCGCAGCGCAGACGGCTTTGGACACAGATTCAACGGATTGAACGGATTCAACGGATTGTTGTCCGTTACATCCGTGGGCAACCCACAGGCCAGTGGTCTGGGCGGCAGCGGATAACAGGCGCGCGCGTTTCGGCAGGTGCGCGTTTTCGGCCAGCAGGCGCAGCAGCGTCTCCACCTCGCGTTCCCCCTCCCCGAAGAAGAGCGCGTCGGCCATGCAGTCGCCCGCCGGCGTGAGGATCGCCTGCGTCGCCAGCGCGTTGGAGCCGCCGAGCAGGATCGGCGGGAAGTCCGCGCCGCGCGCGCTGGCCCACACCGGGATGCCGGAGTGGAGCAGCAAATACGGCAGGTTGATCAATTCGAGCGTGTAGGCGTTGGAGACCAGCACCACGTCGAAGTCCGCCGCCCCGCGCCAGGATTGCGTCCCCACCCACAGGGGGATGCCGGCGCGCAAGAATGCCTCGCGGTCGCGCTGTGGCGGGAAGAAGGCCATGTCCACGTAGGCGGCGGGCAGAGCGCGGCGCGCGGCCTGGAACAAGAACAGGTGCGGCGTCGAGCGTTCCACGTCCCGAAAGGGAGAGAGGCGCACGATCAGCGCGCGGAATGGGGCAGCGTCAAACGGGGGATTGCCAAACGTGGGGTTAGGGCGCGGCGTGTAAAGCGAAGCCTGTTGTAGGGTAGCCCAATGCTGAGTAAAAAACTCGTGATAATCCATCAAACCTTCGCGCCTTTGCGCCTTTGCGTGAAACTCATTTCACGGACTCACCGTGAGGTAAGGCGCGATTTGCTGGTAGGTGGCCGGGCCGATGCCAGGGACGTTCTGGATGTCCTCCACGCGCGCAAACGGCCCGTTGGCCTCCCGGTAGGCGACGATGTCCTGCGCGCGACCGGGGCCGATGCCGGGCAGCGTCTCCAGGGCCGCCGCCGTCGCCGCGTTGAGATCGAGCGGCGCGGGCGTCGCCGCGGCGGAAGGCGCGGGCGTTTCCGCCGCCTGGCGCGGCACGACGAGCTGCTGATTGTCGTACAGCGGCGCCGCCAGATTAAGCGACTCCAGATCGGCGTCTTCCGCCGGGCCGCCCGCCGCTGCGAGCGCGTCTTCCACCAGGCTGTCGCCAGGGAGCGTCACCACCTGCGGTTCCAGCACCGCCCCGCTCACGTAGATGGTCACCGGCTGCGGCGTCACCGTGGGCGCGGGCGTCAGGGGCGCGACGGTGTTAGCAACCCGAATGACCGGCGCAGGCAACGCCAGGGTCGGCTCCTCCAAAGTGCGAAATCCCCAGTAGCCGATGGCCCCGCCGACGAGCAAGCTCACCAACGCCACCACAATCAGGCGCGGGCGGAAATATTTCGCAGCAGCGGGCGTAAGTTGGAACTCGGAAGATTCAGTCCGACTCATAAAATAACGCTCCTGAAAAAAGGAGAAAGTTTCACGCAAAGGCGCGAAGGCGCAAAGATTTTTAAGATTGGACTAAATTTTACGGCGTATCCGTTAAATCCGTTGAATCCGTTGAGCCTTTTCTCCCCCTCCGCTTGAAAAGCCGCCGGGGCGCCATCTTGCGCATCCGCTCGTAGAGCGCGCGCAAATCCGGGCCTTTGAGCGTGGCGCCGGCCTGGAAGTAGCGGTGCGCGGCCTGCCCGATGCCCCACGTGCTGATCGCCGCCATCGCCGCCGAGACAATCCAACCGGGGCCGGGGATGAACTTCGCCAGTTGCCCGGCCAGGTAGCGCGAAAGCAGGCTGCCGGCCATCGTCGTCAGCAGCTCGCGCGCGTGCGAGACGCTCATCGGTTGGCCGTAGGCGGCGGCGATCCGCAACACCATGCGCGTCTGCGAGGTCAGCAAGAAGGGCACGTCCAGGCCGGGGAACGGCTGTAGCCCGATCATGGCGTTAAGCCACGCCGTCCGCAGAATAATTTTGTGGACCAACTGCTGGCGGACGCCCGGCAGCGCGTGCGCCATCGCCACGGCGACCGCCGGCTGCGCGTCCAGGATGGCGGGCAGGAGCTTGTCCACCACGCCGCCGCCCGTCCGCGCTACCACCGGAACCGGGCGGACGCCCAGCAATTTCTCCGCATTTTCGAGAATCCAGGGCAAATCCTGCTTGACCAGGTCGGTCTTGTTCAGCGCCACCACCACCGGGACTTTCAGCGCCCGCAGCGATTGGTAGAGGTCGTGATCGCTCTGCCGCACGCCCGCCGCCGCGTCCAACAACAGCAGCACCAGATCGGCGCTCTGGGCCGCCTCCTGCGCGGTGTTGGCGCGATCCACGCCCCACACTTCCCCAAAGCCGGGCGTATCCACCAGGAGAAACGGCCCCAGCGGATGTTCCACCACACCCTTGGTCGTGCCGGGGACGGCGCTCACGGCGGAGAGCTTGCGGCTGTGGAGATAGTTGAACAGAGTGGACTTGCCGCTGTTCACCGGCCCCACAATCACGAGCCGGGATTGCAACTCCTGCGCCACTTCCTCTCCCTGGGCATGCCAGTCCAACGCTTGCAGCGCCTTTTGAATATCCTGTAACTTGCTGGGTAAAAGTAATAGCGACACAGTACTCCTTGGAAAACAGACAAAACGTGTTAACGTTTAAACGTTGGAACGATGTTCTCATCAGTCACAGTCAGGAAGCGGCAGCGTGAAGGCAAATGTCGAGCCGCCCCCGGAGGTTTCGACCACCCAGATACGCTCGCCGTGCGCCTCCAGGGCCATCCGGCAGAAAGCCAGCCCCAATCCGCTGCCGCGTTCCTGATGCGAGCCAGTCACAAATTTCTGAAACAGTCGCTTGCGCACATCCTCTGGGATGCCCGGCCCGGTGTCACTCACCGAGACCTGGAGCTTGCATGCCGGAGTAGTGGGGATGACCACACGCACCCCCACCGTTCCCCCTGCCGGCGTGAACTTAAGCGCATTGCCCACCAAATTCTGTAAGACTCGTTCCACCAGGTCCCTATCGGCCCGGACCTGGGGCAAGTCTGGCGAAACTTCTTTGCCCAATGTCAACTGCCGCTCGGCAGCGATCGGAGCCTGCATCGCCAGCACATCCTCCAACAAAACGGTGAAGTCGAAGAGGGTGAGACTCAACGGCATTTTGCCACTTTCCAGGCGGTTAATATCGAGGATCGCCCCAACCAGACGCAGCATCCGCTGGACGCTGTCCTGCGCCGCTTCCAAAATCCGATGGTGCGATTGTGTGAACACACTGTCATAATCCGTCGAAAGCAGCCTTAACCCGGCGTAAATGCCGGAAAGCGGATTGCGCAGGTCATGCACCATTGTGTGGGTCAAATCCTCGCGGAAGCGCTCCAACAAACGCGCTTCCGTCACATCTTGCAGCACAAACAAACGCCCAACGGCGCGTTCGGTCTCCAACACCGGCAGATTTAGCCAGTGGATGATCCGGGCGCCTACCTGCATTTCGCCCTCGCCTGACCGAGCATCGCCGGCTTGCACTCGGCGTACTTCCGAGAGGATTACATCTACCGCCTGCGGCGAATGTTCATACAGACGGCTCAACGCATCCCAAAACCACTGATCACCCCAGGAAACCGGATCGCCGGGCAACTTGAGCAGGTCCAGGGCCGGGCGGTTGATGACCAGCACGTGCATATCCAGGCCCAATAAGATAATCCCATCGCGACTGGACTGGATCAACGCGCGCAATCGGCTGCGTTCTTCGGTCACGGCCTGGAAGAGTTGCGCATTTTGGATCGTTATCGCCACTTGCGCCGCGATTGCCAGGAGCAAATCCAAATCGGCCTGGACAAAATCCGGCTGCTCAGCACGATTAACGGCCATCAACACTCCAAACACCTGGCTGCGCGCAAACAACGGCGCCGCCGCTATCGAACCGGTGTAAAGCCCCTTGTACCAATACAACCCATGTTCGGTAGCGCGCGCCTGGGCTTCGGTTTTTTGCAAAAGCGCCGGCAACCCCTCGCGCAGCACACGGCCGGTCAAACCCTCCACCAACTCGTCATAGGACAGCGGCACCACTTGCCCGCCGCCTGTCCCGCCGACGATGAAATGCCGCACCCGGCGGTTGTGCGTATCCAGGGAGACCAACAAAACCTGGTCGGCGTGAATGGCGGCGGCGACTTGATTCGTCACCTCCAACAACACCGAATCCGAAAAATACGGGGCATTCAACGTGCGGCTGGTGTGATAGAGGGTTTCTGTCTTATGTAGGGAGGCCCAGAAACGGTTCTCCAGCCGCTGCCGCTCTGTGACCTCACTCTGGAGCGCCGTGTAAAGGCGGGCATTGCGCAGGGTGAGAAGGAAGGTTTCGCCCAAAACTTCCGCTACCCGCTGCACCGCAGCGTCGCAAGCGTCCGGCGTGTCAAACGCGATGAGAAGCAGCAATTGCGCCCGCTCCCCCAGCTTCAACGGCGCCAAAAGGGCGCTGGCAATCTCAGCAGAATTCGGCCAGAAAACCGTCTCCGGCGATACCGTGGGCAGCAACTTCAGATTTCCGGCGCGCCAGACCTCTCCCGGCAGACTCCCGCTCACCGGCGTTTGCACGCCCAACGGCGGCGCCAGCGGGCCGGCGGCCGCCACCACGCGCAACTGCGTTCCCCCCTCACTGGGCGCAAAGAGGACTACGCCAGGCCAGCCGGTCAGCGCCGCCACGCCGGCTACCGCCTCCCCCAAGGCCTGATCCGGAGCGAGCGATTCATGCAGGGTCTTGAAGACTGCGCCCACCACGCTCAGCGGATCAAGTGGCGGTGTCAAAATTCTTCCTCCTCATCCCCCAGGATCACCCGCCGTTTGCGCCCGGCGCTTTCCTGCGGCCCGACCAGGCCCATCTTCTCCATCTCCTCCATCAAGCGGGCCGCGCGGGGATAGCTGATGCGCAGCCGCCTTTGCAAGCCCGAAGTGGAAATATCCCCCTTGTTCCGCGCCAGCGCGATGGCTTGCTCCAACAGATCGGCGTCCTCCGGCTGCCCCTCCAGACGCAGCGTGTCCGGGCCAGACGCTTCCACCATTTCCGCCCAGGGCGACTTAGCCGGTGTCGCCCCGGCCAACTTCTGCCAGGCGCGGATAATCGCCTCCAACTCCTCGTCCGAGATGTAACAACCCTGCACGCGCAACGGCGCCGAAGCATCCGGCGGCAAAAACAACATGTCGCCGCGTCCCATGAGCGACTCGGCTCCCGGCGTGTCAATGATCACCCGTGAGTCCACGATACTGGTCGTTGCAAAGCTGATCCGCGCCGGGAAGTTGGCCTTGATCAGTCCGGTAACGACGTCGGTGCTAGGCCGTTGCGTCGCCACCACCAGGTGGATGCCCGTCGCGCGCGCCATTTGTGCGATCCGAGTGAGCGTGCGCTCGGTTTCTTCTGGGACGGCCATCATCAAATCAGCCAGCTCATCAATCAACACCACCATGCGCGGCAAAGTGGCCTCGCCAGCGGCCTGCATCTTTTGGTTGTAATCATCCAGGTGACGCGCCACCGCTGTCGCAAACAGCTTGTAACGCCGATCCATCTCGTGCGCCACCCAGCGCAGCGCGCGGATGATGGCTTCCAAATCGGTTTCGGTGCGCCCTAGCAAGTGCGGGAGGCCATTGAGGTGGCTCAGTTCGACCATTTTGGGGTCAATGGTGACCAGGCGCAGCGTCTCCGGCGTGTTGAACATCGCCAGACTCGCGGCCAGCACTTTGACGAAAACCGACTTGCCGCTGCCGGTCGTTCCGGCGACCAACAGGTGCGGCATCACTGAAAGGTCGGCCACGATGGGCGTCCCGGCGACGTCCAGCCCCACAGCGAAGCACAAGGGCTTGCGACACTTGCGAAACTCCTCGCTTTCCAGAACCGCGCGCATCGAGACGAGGCTGACCTCTTCGTTGGGCACCTCGATGCCGACCACAGCGCGACCCGGCGCCGGCGCTTCGATGCGCAGCGCTTTGGCCGCCAGTGTCAACGCAAGGTCGTCGGCCAACGAGGCGATCTGGCTGACGCGCACTTTGCGTTGCTCCTCGCCATCAGGGCCGCGGCTGACGTAGCCAGGGGAGACGCCAAATTGCGTCACGATGGGGCCGGGGCGCACCTCCGTCACCCGGGCCGGCACCCCGAACTGCGCCAGGGTTTCTTCAATGATGCGGCTCTTGCGGCGCAGTTCCTCCTGGTCAATGCCGCCCGCGCGCCCGGCCTTCAACAGCGTCAAAGGAGGGAGCGCCGACGGCAAGGCGTCAGATGGTGCTTCAAGTGGGGAAGGCGCGGCCGGCGCAGCAGCAGAGGAGGCCATCGCCACGGCGCCCACCGTGAGCGGCACGGAAGGCGGCGGCGCGGGCGCCGGCGGAGCCACTGAGGAGACGGGCGCGCCTGACGGTGGAACTGGCTCCTGGGCGAGGCGTTCCTGCGCAGCGCGACGAGCAGCCTGGCGCGCCTGGAAAGCAGCCACCACCTCCAGCACCCGCTGGCCGAAAGTTTTCAAGTCTCCGGGGGTCAGGTCAAATGCCAGACCAATGCCAACCAACATGATCAGCAACATCAAGACGCCCGTGATCAGCGGCCCCAAATACTCACTGAGAAGCACATAGAGCGCCCAGCCCACCACGCCGCCCCCTCGACCGGTTTCGATCAATGACCAGCCATAGTGGCGCATAAAGATATGGGTCAGGGTAAGGAGGGAGACAAAGGCCAACTCAAAACCGAGAAAGGGTCGCCAACGCCAGGTCATCGGTTGATGCACCAGGTGACGCAGCCACAGCAGTCCCACCGCAATGAACAACATCGCCACCGGATAGGCGCCCCAACCAAAGAGGAAGACCAAAAAGCGCGCCCAGCCGGTGATCAAATCCCCCGAATTGACGCCGGCAATCGTGACCAGGGTGAGCAGTCCAAAGGCCATCAAGAGTAGCGCGAACAATTGCCGCCCCAACGGGCCGCTCACGGCTGCCCAGATTTGCCCTCCCATGCGCTGCCACGATGGCGGGGCGGGGGGCGCCTCCGGCTGCCGACTGCGCGCTGCGCCAGGGCTGCTGCGCGGACGCGCCATCCGCCCGGCGCTATAGGTGGTTTTCTTACGCGGCGGCATGAATCACGCCTGCATCCACCAGGCCGAGCGCGATACGATGTTCATCCGGCATAATCTCCAAGATGCGGACCGGGACTTTCTGTCCGACCTGATAGATGCGCGGCGGCAGAAACGCGCTTTCCAGCTCGGAAATGTGCAGCAATCCCTCCAGGCCATCCCGCAATTCCAGGAAAACCCCAAACCGCTCCACGCTGACGACTTCACCTAGCAGCACGTCGCCCGGCTTAAGGTGGCTTTCTACCGAAGACCAGGGATTGGAGTTGAGGCGCTTGATACTCAGTCCTACGCGCTGATGTTCGGGATCTACGTTGAGAATCTTCACGCGCACGTTTTGCCCCGGTTCCAGAAAATCGCGGGGGTGCCGGACACGGCCCCAGGAAATTTCGGAGATATGGACCATCCCTTCCAGCGGGCCAATGTCCACAAATGCGCCGAACGGCCGCACGCTGGTCACGGTGCCCTCGCACACCCGGCCCGCGCTCAACCAGCCGGGCCATTCCGGTGCGACCAACTCACATTCCGTCACCTGCCGCTCAGAAAGCAAGATGCGATTGCGCTGGGGTTCCACTTCAATGATACACAGGCGCAACTGCCGCCCCACGTACCGAGAAAAGCACACCTCACGCGCATCCAGGTCCGCCGGAAAAGGGTAGTCTATCAAATGGGAAGCCGGCACGAAACACTCAATGCCTTTCCAATGGGCCATCACCCCACCCCGGTTGAAGTCATCAATGACCAGTTCCAGGATGGTGTGGGCCTGTTGCAGTGCGCGCGCTTCGTCCCAGATCGCATCCGCGATGGGCGAGGCTTCGGTCCACTCCCAGACAATCTGCGTCTGCCCGGTACTGACAGGCCCTTGGCCCAAAAGAGCTTGCCAGTAATCTTCATTGGGAGAAACATACGGGGGAATATAACGATCCATCAAAGTCACTCCTTGCCCTAGCTAAATGCGCCCACAGATGCCTGACGACGCCCGATAAGACCCGTGCGAAAACCGGTTTCAGGGAAGCCTACCGCCTCAAGTCGGTTTCCGCGCCTCCTTCTCCATTTCGGCAATAATCTGCGCCAAATTTTCAATGGCGACCCGTTGTTTACGGTAGAAATCGGCCTCACTAACGGCCAGTTTCAACGTCACTTCACGCACTTTGTGACCCCGCAAGAATTTCATTTCCAGGATATTGTATAACAACCACTCGGGGGCTGTCAACTTGCGTTCACCGTCTGGACGCAGTTGTTCGATAGCCTCGGTCAACACCGTCCGCAGCCCCTTGACCGGGTTGCCGTCGTTAGCAATGGCAGCCTGTTTGACAATCGCCAGGTCCAACAGCGGGTTCTCGGTCAGCCGGGGACCGCCCCAATAGTGCGCGAGCGCATCGTGTACCCACTGAGGCAAATCGGTCGAGAGATTCGTGGAAAACCCTTCGACGGCCTGGCCTTCATAGCGCAGCAACTGCCCGCGTTGTTGAATATCTTTGAGTTCCGGCAGCAAGGGAGAAAAGGCGGCAAAGACCTCCTGCTGCAAGCGGCGGTCTTCCAGAGCCGCCGTAATTTGCAGGCGCAACTGGGTCAACAACGCATCCTGTGTTTCCGACAAAGGCAGCGCCACTTCTGGCGATTGCAGTCCGGCTAACCCCAGGAGGGTTTGCCCTTCCCGGTCGTGGATAGGAAGCACCCAGTAGCCATCCCAGAAGATAAAGCGATCTTGTGAGTTGGCGCGCGCCACCTCCGCCAGGGGAATTTCGGCGCGTGTTTCCGGCGTTAACCAGAGATCGCACCAAATTTCCCACGAGAGCTTGTCGTCCACCAGAATCGCCAGGAACCCGCCCTTGCTGTGCAGCGCCTCACACAAGGCCGCCAGGACATTTTCCAGGAATTGGCGCAAGTCGGCGGTGGTGAGCAAGCGTTGGCTCAATTCCTGCACCTGAGCGACCTCAACGTGGCCTTCACGATAAAGCGCCAAATCCAACAGCGGTTTGGCTAACTCGACGCCTAACTGCGCCAACACCACAGTGCCGCCCATCGCAATCAGCGAGAGCGTGAACGGCCCCAGACCCAATAGCGGCTCCAGCAGCCAACCTACTGCGAACATACTTAATGCTAAAATCGCTGTCAGCGGTCCCCGCAGCAAGAAGCGCACCAGCCGGTGTTTGATCACACGGTCGGGGGTAAAGACCCCGATAAAGGCCACGCTGTAGGCCATCAACACCAACATGCTGGCTACGGCCACATTGCCTACGATAAGAAAGAGCCAGAGAAACATAGTGGGCAGTTGTGACGGCCAACCGGTCAGCAGCAGATACGGAAAAACGCCCATCGCCGGCGCGACGAAACCGATAGAGAGATAGGCCATACGCCGCCGCGCCGCGCGGGTATAACAGCGTTGTCGGGCCGAGAGCGTCGCCCGCACCCCCCAGAGGGTGGTCACACCCAAGTAGACCGCAAACGGGTAGAAAAGCGGGCCGGATTGCATATGGAACACACCCGCCGAAATCCGCCCGCCGGAAACCACCCAATCGGTATACACCACGCACAACAGAATGGCGGCGCTCGTCAAGAAACTGGTAGGCCCTAACCACGGCGCAGCATGGTCTTCCAAAACTGAGCGCCGGATCGCCCGGACAAACATTAAATAAAAGGCCGGCGTAAAGGTGATGCCGATCCATTGCATCCGCAGCAAGGCACTGGCGCGCTCCAGGTTGGTGATGTTGGTCAGCAGCAAGTCCACCAGATAAACGCCGAGCACGCACCCCAACAAACCCAAAAAGGCGCGGGCCACGCGACTCTCGCGGTTGTATGCCCACAGATAGACCCCCAGCGCAAAGGCCGTGACCCCAACGCCAATGGTTAAAACGTCATTGGCGCGGATCAAAAAATACTGCCAATCCATAACTTACCGCAACCGTCTTAACGCAATCGTCTGCGAAAAAAGAGCGCGGCCGTTTGTTCCGGCCAGTAAGCATCTTGATATCCACAAAACGTAAAGTGGTGCTTTAAAGCAAAGCTAATAGCCGGCTGCGCCTTGAGCGAGCAGGCAAAGATCGCCTGGGGGACATTGTGCCGCAGACACCACTCAATCCCTTGCTGCAACAAGGCCGTTCCCACTCCCTGCCGCCGATGGCCTTCCCCCACCCCCAAATCCACGATGCGTGCTTGCTGGCAAGCCAACTCCAACTGCAAGGTGATGTAACCCAAGATCTTCCGCTGCTCCGCAGCTACGAAGAAACCATCGCAACGTTCCCAGGCCGGGGCGCGCTGTTCCGACACCAATAGCGGCGTGATGCGCTGGCGACGCGGCAAACGGACTTCCCTAAAACGCGCGCCCCACTCTCCCTCACTCGCCACTTCCTCCATCTGCCAGGCAAATTCGGTTTCATAAGACAAATCCAGTTCCAGGCAGGCTTTGAAATCCTTTTCACGTGACACTCGAATATGCACCATAATCTCCCCTCACGGCTGCACAGCCACAATATTTAACGGAATGGTACACATCGTGGTATTCCCATAAATATCCACGACGACTAACTGAAATTGATAGGGGCCGCCCGGCGGATACAAATTTGGGTCGGAAACGTCCCACGTCCCCAAAAAGGCGTTATCTTGAGCGGCATTGTACTGCGCCAAGAAATTCGGCGTATCCGCGCCGGGAAAACGCACCTCGAACTTGTAGTAGGAGAAAGCGTTGACCTTGGCAGTGCCAAAAATCTCCACTACCCCGGAAAGATTACTGCCGGCCACCGGGGAAGTTAACTGCGCGCCGGGTGACGGACAGTCCGGCAGGGGGGCTTCCACCGGCGCGGTCGTTGGCGCGGGCGCCGGCGTATCCGTGACGGATGGTGTAGGCCCGGAAACCACCACCGAGGTCATCACGCCGGTCGCCATCAGGGTGGGCGCCGGCGAGGGGGTAGGGGTGCGCAAACCCACCTGTAAAGTAGCCGTAGCTTTTACCGGCTCCGGCGGCGCCGGCAACACAAAGGTTCTGATAAAAAAGACGATAGCGCCCAACAGCAAAAAGAGGGCGGCCATCCACCAGGCCCGCACCATCCGCTGCTGATGCACCTCCCGTTCCAACGAGAATTGCGCAACATCCCGCCGGCTTTTGAAGGTCCCGGCAGCGATCATATACCCCAAGGCCCCCAATCCGCACAGGCCGTACACAATCACTGCCTGGCGGCTCAACCACGCCAACACGACACTCATAGGGCGCGCAATACTCCTCGGATGATGGTCGCCAGACGCGGCACCAACAGCGTCCCCGCGGCCAAGACCTCCTCGTGATTGGGGGCCGGCGCGCCTTCCTCGCCCATCAACACATTGCTGATACCGGACAGACCCAACACCCGCAGGCCACAATGCCGCGCGGCGATCACCTCCGGCACGGTAGACATCCCCACGGCATCCGCGCCAATCAACCGCAGAAAACGCACATCGGCGGGGGTCTCAAAGCTCGGCCCGGCCAGGCAGATGTAAACGCCCTGATGATGGGGGATACCACCGGCCAGGGCCGCCTCCCGCGCCAACTCGCGCAACGCCGGTTCATAGGCGGCATTCATGCTAGGAAAACGCGGCCCAAACTCTTCCAAATTAGGCCCGCGCAGCGGATTTAAGCCGGCCATACCGATCAAGTTGATATGATCGCAGATGACCATCACATCGCCAGGGCGATAGGTCAGGTTGAGGCCGCCTGCCGCGTTAGTCACAATCAACATCTCGGCACCCAGCAACCGCATCACCCGCACCGGCAAGCCCACCTGCGCCATACTGTATCCTTCATAGTAGTGGGCGCGCCCCTGCATCACCATCACCGGCGTTCCGTCCAATTCACCGAACAACAATCGCCCTTGATGCCCCACCACCGTAGAAACCGGAAAGTGGGGGATCGCCTCAAAGGGAATTTCAATTGCGCGTGTAACCGCTTCGGCCAGTGGATTCAAGCCGGAGCCGAGAATCAGCCCCACGCGAGGAACAATTTCCGTATGGCGACGGATCGCCGCAACGGATTCCTGCAACAGCGCCATCGTGTAATATTCAGCCATACACTTCCTCCAAAATGCATGAGATATAGTCAAGAAATAACCGGATATGGGTAACGGGCAACCGATTCACGCCCAGCGGTTGTCAATTTCGAATGTCTGATTGCCAACTTCTGTCTCATCGCTCCCCATCGCCGGGGCCTCTGGCATACGCGCGCGGGGGTGCGCCCGATCATAGGCCTCCCGGCGGCGACGGCTGGACACTTCTGTGTAAATCTGTGTGGTGGAAATGCTTGCGTGCCCCAGGAATTGCTGCACCTCCGTCAACTCCGCGCCGCCATCCAACAAATGGGTAGCAAAGGTGTGGCGCAGCGTGTGGGGCGAGACGCCCTCCCCCAACCCGGCAGCCTGGGCATAATTCTGTACCAGGAAATGTAATCCCTGACGGGTCAACGGCTGTCCAGCGCGGTTAACGAACAAGGCGCGCTCGGCCCCATCGCGCAGCAAAAAAGGCCGCCCATCTTGGAGATACCGCCGCAGACATGCCTGTACCGTCTGGTGGAGGGGGATCAACCGCTCCTTGGCGCCCTTCCCCAAGCAGCGCACCAGACCCGTTGTGAGATCAACCGCGTCTATCTGTAGTCCGACAATCTCACTGGCCCGCATCCCGGTGGCGTACAACAATTCTAGGAGCGCCTGATCGCGCAGGCCCAGCGGCGTCTGCTCGGCGGCGGCTAACGCTAACATCTGCGTCACCTCCTCTTGAGAAAGAGTACGCGGTAGACGTTTGCCGACCTTCGGCTGGTGTAACCAATCTGCGAGATCGGGCTTGACTGCCCCCTCAGCGAACAGGAAGTTGATCAGCGAGCGCACCACAGCAATCTTACGGGACACCGTAGCTTCACGGTAGCGGTGTTGTTGGAGCATCTCCACAAATTGTTCCAACAAGGTGGGGGTTAGCGCCTCCCAATCCTCGGCCTCCTGCTCCTGCGCAAAGGCCACAAACTGCGCCAAATCGCGGCGGTATGCCGCCACAGTGTTCACGCTGTAGCCTCGTTCTATCTGTATGTAACGTAGAAAACGCCGGATGTTGACTTCCATAGCACCCAGAATTATACCTGACAGCCTCAGTTATGTAAAGAAGCCCTGCCTGTTGCTCTCTGCGCACGGTGCGGTGAAATTCCGTTTGCTTGCCTGCTCCCTGAGTGATTCGCTGCAAGTTCCCATAACTTGCGGGCAATAAACTCCGTTGCCTCCGGGCGCGCCAGGGAAGCTGCCCGAGCGGCCATCTCCGCGCGCGCCTGGGGCCGCGACAAGAGGGACAACACCGCCTCCGCCGCCTGCTCCGGGCGCGGCGCCCACAAACCGGCGCCGCGCTCCACCACATACGCGACGTTCCCGGCCTCTTGCCCCGGCACCGCTGCATAAAACACCATCGGCAGTCCAACGATAAAGGCTTCGGCCAACGTATTGGGGCCGGCCTTGGTGACAAGAAGGTCGGCGGCCCGCATCCAACTCGCCATATCGGAAACGAAGCCCTCCACTTGCAACGGCCCCGGTAAAGCACGCAACACGGTTGCCAACGCCTGATTCCGCCCGGCAATCACAACCAGATGGGCTGGTGGACAACGCGCAACCAGCGACTTGACGACAGCCGCCAACGGCCCCAAACCATCACCGCCGCCCACGAGCAAGATCACCGGCGTCTCCTGTGGCAGGCCCAGGTGCGCCCGGGCGGCCGCGCGCGGCCACGCGGCCGCCTCCATAAACGCCCGCCGCGTGGGCATGCCGGCAACCTGCACCCGGTCAATAGGGACGCCACAGCGCAAAGCGCGCGCGCGCGCGGCGTCCGTCGGCGTCAGGATCAATTCGGCATCACACGTGAACCATGCCGCATGAGCAGAGAGGAGATCTAACACCACCACCGCCAACGGTTGCGACAACCCCAAATGTCGCCGCGCCAGCGTCAACGCATAGTTGGGCACGGCATGAAAGGAGACAATCACATCCGCCGGGTGTTGGCGCAGCAAGCGGTGCAACGCCCCACGCCCATAGAGCCAACCCCACCACGACACCAGCCGGACCACAGCGCTATGATCTGAAAGGTAAAATCCCAGCTTCCAGGGGATGCCATTCAGCCCGACCATCGCGGGATACCACGCCGGAAAGCGATCAAACGGCCATCGGCGCAGCGCAGTCAGAACATCAATCATCGCAATGGCCGCGCCGCTGCCATAGACACGCATCAGTTCATCCCTGACTGCCTGCGCCGCCGCGCGATGCCCGCCGCCGGTATCCGAGAAGAGGAACAGGAATTTGCGCTGCACAGTATGTCTTTCCAGAGCGCCGATCCGCGCCTACGCAACGTGAGGGCCTGCCTGCGCCGCCCTCACATTTTGTCAATTATGGGGCAAATCAAGGTCCGGGGTTTCTTCGGCGCGGGAGATGAAGCGCTTAATCTGCATTTCAAAACGACTGCGCGGCGTCAAGATGTAGCGGCGGCATGTCAGACACTCGGCGCCAATGTCCGCGCCAACCCGCGAGATGCGCCAAAGTTTCCCGCCGCACGGATGCGGCTTGCGCAACTCCACCACGTCACCGACCGCCAAAGGCAAAGGAGCGCGCGGCGCCATTCAGCCTCCCCAAACCAGCAACGCCGCGCCCGCGCCAAACGTGAACAGAACCCCCAACCACTCACGGGGGCCAACCGGCAACCGCTCAAGCGCCGGAGAAAAACCGTCATACTCATAACGAGGGCACAAAGCCCAGCCGAGCAGCAAACCGCCCAACAATCCGCCGAAGTGCCCCCAGAAACTGATGTGGGGTGTAAGGCCAATCAGCACATTGATCGCCGCCATCTTCAACATTTCGGTCAAGTAATGCTGCCCCCCCACTAACAGCGTGCGGTAACGCCAGTAAAAGATCACCAGGGCGCCGAGCACCCCCATAATCGCACCGGATGCGCCCACTGTTTTTGAGTCTGGCGCGGCAAACAACGTCACCAGAACGCTCGAAGTCCACAACGCGCCAAAATAGACAACCAGGAAGCGTCGGGCGTCGAAAAAATGCTCCAGAAGCGTCCCCAATCCCCGCAGCGCGTAGAGATTGAAGACGATGTGCATCACCCCGCCATGCAAAAATGCCGCCGTCAACAAGCGCCACCACTGACCATCAACGGATACAGCCGCCGGAATTAACGCGCCATACCCATAGACCACCTCGCTCGATAAGAGCGTAGGGATGAACGCCGCCGCATTCAACCCAATGAGAACGTAAGTTGCCCACGGTCTGGAAACTGGGAGAGCCAAGCGACGCGGCTCCGGCGGCAAAGGCGTATAATCATAATTCCCGTTCATCGTCATAGTCTCACCTGACGCGGATGCACGCGGCTATGTTCGGCGACAATGATCGCCAAAATTTGCTGCACAGCCTCATCAAGCGCCCCTTCCCGATTGATCACCACATAATCAAACTCGGCCATGCGCGCCATCTCTTCGTGGGCCATACGAATGCGTTCTTGCAATTGCGCTTCAGAGTCCGTGCGGCGGCGGCGCAGCCGCGCGAGCAATTCCTCCTCCGAGTCCGCGCTCAGGAAAACCAACACCGCTTCCGGGGCCAGACGGCGCACGGTGGCGGCGCCCTGCACGTCCAGGCGCATGACGACATCTTTGCCACTGGCAAGAGCCTCGCGCACCTGCTGCTTGGGGATGCCCTTGTATTGCCCATAGACCAGCGCGTGCTCCAACAATTCATCCTGCGCGATCATGGCGTGAAACACTTCCTCTGAAAGGAAAAAATAATCCACGCCATCCACCTCATTGGGACGCGGAGAGCGCGAAGTGGCCGTGATGACAAAATGGAAAGGGACGCGCCGCGCCTGCAACTGCTGCACCACACTGTCCTTCCCCACCCCGGAAGGCCCGGAAATCACAATCAACAGAGGCGAATGACGCTTCGTGTATGGATCATGGAGAAAAGTTTCATCAGTCAATTTGTCCCACCTCCAAAGTGCGATTATAATCACCCAAGTATCGGTTGACAATCCGCAAATACTATACCACATTTGAGCAGGAGATAAAAAAGATGCCAATTTATGAGTATCGCTGTCAAAAATGCCGGCGACGGTTTTCCATCTTTTGGCGCACTTTTTCAGACGTAGATACGGCGCCGGTGACGTGTCAACACTGCGGCGCGGACACCGTGACCCGGATGGTCTCACGTATCCGGGTGCTCCGCTCCGAGGACAGCCGCATGGAAGACATGGCCGATCCCAGCGCCTGGGGCGGACTCGATGAAAGCGACCCCAAGAGCATGGGGCGGTTTATGCGCAAAATGGTCAATGAGATGGGCGACGAGGCCGGTGATCTGGGGCCGGAATTTGGCGAGGTCATTGACCGTCTGGAATCCGGCCAGGATCCCGATCAAATCGAAAAAGACATGCCCGATCTGGCCGGGGACGCCGGCGGCGGGCCTGGGGACCTCGACTTTTAACATGAGAGAGACGATGACGCCAGACACCCCTTCGCTGACAGGCCGCTGGGCGCTTATTCTGGGCGCCTCCAGTGGATTTGGCGCAGCAACAGCGCGCGCCCTGGCCCACGCCGGCATGAATATCTTCGGCGTTCACCTGGATCCACGCCGCACGATAGAGCGGGCAGAAGCCGTCATCGCCGACATCGAAGCCGCCGGCAGCCGCGCGGTCTTCTTCAACACCAACGCCGCCGATACACGCCGACGCGCGCGGGTGATCGCCCAGATTAAAACAACCCTGGCCGAGGCTCCGTTTACTACGATCCATTTGATGGTGCATACCCTGGCGTTCGGCAGTCTTCGCCCCTTGATCGCAGACGACCCGACCCAGGCCACCCAGGAAGATCAAATGGATATGACCCTCAAAGTAATGGCGCACAGTCTGGTCTATTGGACGCAAGAATTGGTCCGGGCGGCGTTGTTGGAATCCGGCAGTCGCATCTATGCGATGAGCAGCCTTGGCGCACAGCGCGCGGCCGCGAACTATGGAGCCGTTTCCGCCGCCAAAGCCGCCCTGGAAGCGCATACCCGCCAACTGGCGCTGGAACTGGCCCCGCGCGGCATCGCGGTGAACTGCTTGTGCCCCGGCGTCGCCGACACTCCCGCCTTGCGCGCCATCCCAGGACACGAAGCGCTCATCGCACAAGTGCTGGCGCACCATCCCGCGCGGCGGCTGACCACGCCGGAGGACGTCGCCCAAACACTCGTCGCCCTGGCTGACCCACGCGTTACTTGGATTTCTGGTGTGGTGCTCCCCGTGGACGGCGGCGAAGCTATTGTCGGGGTCAGCTAAACCATTCCCGCAAGGTTTGACATTATCGGTCGGTATGATAAAATACTTGAAATTTCAATGAGCTACCCAACTTGCAGAACAAAAAAGGCGCTGCAATAGAGGTAGAAAGAGGAGCTGGAAGTGGAAGAACGAATGGCTACCCCAACTGAGCCAACCACCATGGAACATTGGGAGGATGAACTCGAAGAGACATTAGCAGGGAGTGAACTGCGGCGTGGTGAGCTGCGCGAAGGGATCATTATTGACCAAAAGGAAACCGGCCTGGTTGTCGGCATCGGCACCAAGCGGGATGGGTTTGTACCGAAGGAAGATTTAGAAAAAATCAAAGAACAAACCTTTACCATTGGACAGGCGGTTAATGTAATCGTCACAAAGTTCCGCGATTCGGACGGCAACGTTGAACTCTCCATCTCGCAGGCGATGCTGCAAGAGGATTGGATCAAGGCTGAAAAGATCAAGGAAGAAGAAACGATTTACGAATCCAAGGTCCTGGCTGCCAACCGGGGCGGGCTGACCGTCGAGTTTGGTCGCCTGCGGGGTTTCATTCCTATGTCCCAATTGATTGGGTTCTCACGCATTCGTCAAGCGACCGAGCGGCAACGCCGCTTAGAGGCGTTGGTGGGGCAAACACTGATGCTCAAGGTGATCGAAGTCAATCGGCGCCGACGCCGGCTGATCCTTTCCCAGCAAGCCGCGGCCAAAGAGTGGCGCGCAGAACGTCGCAAAAAGCTTTTGACCGATCTCGCCCCGGGGCAGGTGCATCGTGGACGTATCAGCCAGATTACCGAATTTGGACTGTTTGTTAATCTCGGCGGGTTAGACGGGTTAGTCCATATTTCTGAGTTGTCGTGGGGGCGCATTGAAGACCCCAAGCAGGTCTACCACGAAGGACAGCGCGTCAAGGTCAAGATCTTAAGTGTGGATCGCGAGCGCCAACGCATCGCCCTGAGCATCAAGGCGTTGACGCCAGATCCATGGGAAACTGCCCCGCAACGCTACCTGGAAGGGCAATTGGTGGAAGGCACCGTCAGCCAGGTGGTGGACTTCGGCGCGTTCATTGAGTTAGAACCTGGTGTTGAAGGGTTGCTCCACAATTCAGAATTGAGCGACGTGGAACAGCGCGACGAGTTGGAACCCCCTAAACGTATTTTGGTGAAGGTCATCCGGGTAGAACCAGAGCGGCGTCGTATCGGGTTAAGTGTGCGCCAGGTACGTCGGCAAGAGTGGGAAGAATGGGTGGTTGACCATGCCGCCACCCCGGCTTCAAGCCCAACATCACCAGAAGAAGATTTCGACGACACTGACGATATGGACATTGACGACTTGGATGCCATCAATGATATCGAATTTGAGGCTGCCGAAGTACCGGATGCCGAAGTGGTTGAAGCGGAGGACAGCGAAGAAGCCGTAACGACTGAAGAATGAGAAAAGGGGAAAGAACTGGATGAGTAAGGAAGACAAGATCGGCGTAGAAGGCACTGTAGTAGAAGCATTACCGGGGACACAATTTCGTATTGAGTTGGATACCGGGCATCAGGTCTTAGCTTACTTATCCGGCAAAATGCGCAAATACTACATTCGTATTTTATTGGGAGATCGGGTGCGCGTAGAACTCTCCCCCTATGACCTCAGCCGCGGACGTATCGTGTATCGTTATAAGAAACGTGCGGGTGAAGTGGAAATCGAAGAATGAAAGCAAGTCGCCCGGCCTTTTGGCCGGGCGACTTGCTTATTGCAGCTACCCTTACTGCGCACCGGACAAACCAGGAGGCACGCCATAGACGCGCTTGGCAATCAATGCCGCCCAATCACCGCTCTGCTGCTGCGCTGTAACCAAAAGCCCGACTGTCTCCAAAGCGGCTTTGACTTCGTCCACCTGCTCCACCAGAATACCGGAGACCACCAAGATTCCGCCAGGTCGGACGCGCGTCGCCAGACCAGAATGCGCCATCTCCATAATGACGGGTGCCAGGATATTTGCCAGCACGAGATCGTAGGCGCCGCTGACTGTATCGAGCGAGCCGTGCAGCACACGCATCACATGCGCCACATCATTGGCGCGGGCGTTGCGCCGGGCGGCAATCACGGCGTTAATGTCTGTGTCCACAGCAACGACTTCCGCCGCGCCCAGCTTGGCCGCCACCAACCCCAAAATCCCCGTGCCGGCGCCGAGGTCCAACACGCGCATCGGCGGCGTCGTCAAAGTTTCCACCGCTTGGACGCATAATTGCGTGGTCGGATGCAAGCCGGTGCCAAACGCCATACCGGGGTCCATCTCCAGTACGACGTCGTTTTGCCGGAGCACATAGTCACGCCAGGAAGGTTTGATGACAATATGCTGTCCCAGATGCAATACGGGAATGGTCTCTTTCCAGCCGGCCGTCCAATCCTGGTCCGCAATGGCGGTAAACACCGGTTCGGGGATCACCGGCCAGATACAGCTCAAATGCCACAGCGCCTCCTCCACACTGCGCCGGCGCGTCTCGATGTCCTCATCCACCGCCAGGTAGGCCTTCACCGTGACCAAGCTCTCGATGGAAGGCGCCCCTTCCCCCAAATCAATCGCCACACCCTGTGGCGCATAACGACTTAACACCTCGGCCACAGCCTCGGCGGCCTCCTGAACCACAGCAACGCTGACTTCCAACCATTCCATCATAGTTACAGCCCCAGGGCCTCTTTGACACGGTCCACAAATGTCTGCTTGTCCTGCACAATGCTCTCACTGCCCAGGGTTTTCGCCAGCTCCTGGAAAAGTTCGCGTTGCCGCGCCGACAAATGGGTGGGAACGCTGACTTGCACCACCACCAATTGATCGCCCCGGCCATTGCTGCGCAAATGCGGGACGCCCAACCCGCGCAGGCGGAATATAGCACCCGCTTGCGTGCCGGTCGGGATCGTGATCTCACGCTCGCCATCCAGGGTGGGAATCTTTATGACGCCCCCCAAAGCTGCCTGGGATATGTTAATCTGGACTTCCAGGATAATGTCATTGCCCCGTCGCTTAAAATAGGCATGAGGTTTCACACTTAGGTTGATGTAAAGATTACCGCCCGGTCCCCCCAGTTCGCCAGGCTCGCCCTGACCAGCCAAGCGCACCGTAAGTCCTTCGTCCACGCCGGGCGGAATCGTCACATTGATCGTGCGCTGCGCATAGACGCGCCCGCTGCCATTGCACTCATGACATGGGTTGCGCACAATCGTTCCCTTGCCATTGCAGGTGGGGCAAGTGGTGATATTCACAAACGAACCTAACAGAGTGCGCTGCGCGCGACGCACCTGTCCCGCTCCCTCACATTCCGGGCACTTTTCCGGGCGCGCCCCGGCGCCGGAGCCAGAGCCATGACAGGAGGGACAGGCTTCCTGGCGACGCACCGCGAGTTCTTTTTCCACCCCAAACACCGCTTCTTCAAATGATAATTCGAGATCTACGCGGAGATCATTGCCGCGACGCGGCCCGGCGCGGGTTCCACGCCCAAACCCGCCAAAACCGCCCATATTGCCGAAAACTTCGGCGAACAAGTCAAACGGATCGCGCATCCCGCCAAAATCGAAGCCCCCTAACCCCGGCGGGCCATCTACGCCATACCGATCATACATCGCCCGCTTTTCAGGGTCGGAAAGCATCTCGTAGGCGGCATTCACCTCTTTGAAACGTTCCTCAGCATCCGGCTCGGAATTGACATCCGGGTGATATTTGCGCGCCAGTTGCCGGTACGCGCGCTTGATGTCTTCCTGACTGGCATCCTTAGGGACACCTAACACTTCGTAATACTCTCTATCCATTCTGTCCCTCAGTCTCGGTCGGGTTCACAGATTCAGTGGGGGCTTCCGCTACGGTCGCCTCCTCAGATTCAGCCATCTCCTCCGTTTCGTCAGGTATAACGGTCGGCTCGACCGGCGGCGCGGGGGATTTGGCGACGACCACCATAGAGGGGCGCAGGACCCGGTCGCCCAGGATATAGCCTTGCTCCACTTCAGTGATGATTTGGCCCTCGGTATATCCAGCAAGTTCTTGATGAAGAATCGCCTGATGAAATAGCGGATCGAAAGAATCACCCGGCTTTACGACAATTGGTTTGACATCCTCGATCTCCAAAAGCGCGGCGACTTTACGCTGGATCAGCGCGATTCCCTCGATCCAGGCATTCCCCCGCAAATCGGTCGGGAGTGCTTGAAACGCCCGCCGAAAATCATCCATGACCGGCAGCAGGCGAGTCAACAACGCGGCGTTGGCAACTTTACGCATGGTGCTCTGCTCAGCCTCCATACGTTTGCGGAAATTGGCAAAAGCGGCCTGCGAACGCTGGAAACTGTCCAGGTACTCGGCAGCACTTTGTTCGGCTTCGGCCAACCGCGCCGCCAGTTCGGACAATTGTCCGTCCACAGCCGCAGCGGCCGATCCGGGCGCACTTGCGGCCTCTGCCGGCGGCGTGACGTTTTCATCAGTGGAAACTGAGGGGGTATCGGCTGTGTCTACGGTCAATTCAGCTTCTCTGGAATTTGCATCTTTCATATTGAATTCCTCCAACAGGGCTTCTACCGCAATATTTTTTATTTTTCTCTCTCACTCATCTAAACCGGGAATCGCAGTATGCACTCCCGGCTGGTACATTTCATAGACCAATTCGCCCAGCATGCTGGCGACAAATCGCACCGCCGAGATGGTGCGCGCATACGCCATGCGGATCGGCCCAACCACCCCCAGGGCGCCGGTGGCGTAGTTGGCGACGCCATAACGCGCCAACACCAGGCTACACGCGCGCAATTCTTCCCAACGCCCCTCGCCGCCAATGAGCACTCTCACGCCCCCCACCCCCAAAGGAGTCAGTGTCTCTGAGAGTACGGTCTGCAACAAGGTCTGCTCCTCCAGCACCCGCACCACACCGGTCGAAGCGGCGTCACCCTCTGAAAATTCCGGTGCGCGTAACAGATCGGATAGACCATGATGATAAATCTCATCCGAAGGGCCGGCCTCGGCATTGCGCATGGTCGAGCAGATTAGTTTGGCAATGTCAGCTTCCAAGGAAGGAAATTCCTGAATGTGCTGTTCGATTTGATCCGCGTACAGGCCGGCGCAGGCCTGATTCAAGCGATCCGCGGCCTCCCGCAACAGCGGTTGCGGCATCGGTTCATTGAGCGCCAGCATCTGCTGTTCGACCGTGCCATCTTGCAGCACCAGCACCAACAACACGGCCCGGCCATGCGTAACAATCAACTCCAAGTGCTTATAGATGGGACGGAGCGTTCGAGGCGCGGTGACGACGGCCGCCCCGCGTGAAGAGCGCGCCAACACCGCCGCCGCCAGGGGCATCCAGGCCTCAATATGGTCACGCGCCTGGTGGAACTGATGGGCAATCATCCGACGCTCCTGAAGCGGCAGGGATTGATCCGGCATCAGATACTCTACGAAATAGCGAAAGCCAGATTCCGTCGGGCGTCGCCCGGCAGAGGTATGCGGTTGCGACAAATAGCCCCGTTCCTCCAGGTAGGCCATTTCGTTGCGTACAGTGGCCGGGCTGAATTCAAGGCCGTAATTTTCCACCAGGGTCCGCGAGGCCACCGGAGAAGCCGTCTCCACATGTTCTCGGATGATGAGCTGCAACAGAAACTCCTGTCGCGGCGTCAAATCCCTGAGTTCAACCATCTCTGTCTCCTATGCTCTGGAAGAAAATAGTCGCTAAAGTAACGGATCAAAGCCTCTATGTGAGGGGCCCCCCTGCGAAGCCCCCATGAACGCCTGGCCTTTAGAAGGGTTCCCTCAAGCGTGTTAGCACTCTCAATTAAGGAGTGCTAAAACCAACCACCCGAATCATACCACGAAGGATAGGGGTGTCAATCCATATTCATACAAAACACAAGCCCGACGTTTCGTCAACGCCGGGCTTTAGCATCAAGCTCCGATCAGTGAAATTCGCCAATTGGCAAAAGTAACGATTATGCCCGAAGCAGTATTCCCAACGCAACCGCACCGCCACCAACAAGGATATTGGCGACTCCATACCACAACACGGTGCGCTGCGCCACGGGACGCGGACGGGTCAACACAGCCTGCGACGGCGCGGCAGGATTGTAGTAGACCGTCACCGGGCTGCCGACAGGGTGTCCCCGCACAATTTCCTCCGCGCGCGCCCGCTTCCGATAGGAGCGTTCAGTATAAGGCGCCGCGTCCAGCGCGGAGGCGGTATATGGGGTCCCCTCCACCGTGTAAGTGTATGTCAACGTCGGTGTGTACGTCGTCATCGCCGTTTCAGTTGTCTGCCGCGTATGCGCATAGACAAACGCTTCGGTCATCGTTCCCTGAACTGTAGGCCAATTCGGAATGCCCTGCTGACGACGGCGGGTCATGAAAAAAGCGACTAAACAGCCAATCCCCAAAAGGATAGCGCCAGCGCCGAGTGCTATTAAGAACTCCATAGCGACCTCCCGTGGAAGGAATTATGGGAAACTGGAAAACTGTCCCTATTGTATAAGACCCTGGCGCTTTGACAAGCTGAGGGATGCCCCGGCGCGCTTTGTTCGCCATAGAACGTACTGCATACTACATTTTGTGCAGTACACAGTATATTCCCCAAGTCAAGCCGAAACTTCTCAACTACCCTTAGCTGCCGTCCCTGGCGCTGCCTCGGGCGGTTTTTGCGCAATGCTCTGACGTACTTGTTGCCGCATGGCTTCGACTTCGGGGGAACGCGGCATTTTCTCCGCCGCAGCGCTCACGCCCATACGCTCCGACAGCAACATCGTCAGCAGTCCTTGCATCAAGTTGTTACTGCCCATGCCGCCTTCCTCGCCGCCGCCGCCGACCATGACGCGCGGCACCACATCCACCCGCGCCTGCTCGATGGCTTCGGCAAAGCGGTTGAGCACCTGCTGCGTGACCTGGTACTGCGGCCCGCCATACGCCTGCACCTGCTCTTCGGTAGCGATAGCCTGCGCAATACCGATGCGCGCGATCTTCTCGGATTCGGCCTCGGCCAGGGCGCGAATCTGCGCGGCCTGCTGCAACGCCCGCTGGTATTCGGCCTTGCCCTGGTTCGATTGCACCGTGATGCTCAACTCCGACTCGGTAATCTTCGTCTGCTGCAAAGCGCGGGATTCGGCCTCGCGCAGTTCACGCTCCTTGATCGCCGCCTGCTCCTGGCGCGCATAAGTCTCGATCTGCTCCACTGCGACCTGGCGCGAGCGCAACTGCATCAGGATTGTCTCAATCTGCTTGTCGCCCGTCGCCGGCTCCGGTGTGCCGATCAGCACCTCTTCCAACTCCAGGTTGTAGTGCATAAAGCGCTCTTTCATCTCCTGGCTGGCGAGCTGCTGGATCGCGCTGCGGTCTTGAATCAACTGGATGAGGGTGCGCATCTGCCCGATGTTTTTGAAGTAGGCCGACACCATGGGGTCCAACGTCTGCTCGACCAGCCGCTTCACGTCGCCAAAGCGCTGGATAACTAGCGGCGCCTTCTGGTAGTCAATGTGGACCACCACCGACAACGGCAGCGACGGCTCAAAAGCGTCTTTGGTAATGAGCGAGACTTCCTTCAGGTTCTCGTCGAGACGGTGCATTCCGACCTCGGCGCGAATCCACTTGAGGATGATATTGGTCGTCGGCACCACGAAGACTTTACCGGCGTAGGTGTTGAAGGCGTACTTGCCGGGCAGGAGCGGCTCACTCCAGACGCCGCGCTGCCCCTTGCGCACCAACTCCCCGTGCCGATACTCAGTCCCAGAGAGATCCTCGCCAGTCTCGCCGGTGTAAGACACCACCACGCCGACCGTACCGACCTCGATAATGGTCTTGGGGATCATTTCCACCGTCGCAAACAACCGGTTGAGGTAATAGGTCCCTTCGACCAGCACCTCCAACTGTCGCCCGCGCATCCCCCCAGCCTTTAGAAAGATGTCCGGCCCCTGGAACTTGTTGTGATACGTCGCCGGGTCGGCCGGATCATCGCCGACAATAGGAGCGATAATCTCGCCTTCCGGCAGCGATGGCCCGTCGTGGATGGTCACGATGCCGACCATGTCATCGGAGTCCTTGATCACCACCGGGCGGAAGCCGCCGCGCTCGTTAATGACCTCGGCCATTCGTTGGATGACAGATTCCTCGGCGCGGCTCATCGGCAAGTAATACACGCGCTCTTCCGTGATGACGACGAATTGCGCCAGGTTGATAGCGTACGTTCCTTCGCGTAAGATTTGGCGCTGAGGCCCGCGCTGCCCACCCTGCGTCAAAAACGCCGTCACGTCCTGGAAGTCCTTGGCGGTCACGTTGGCAGCCAACGTCTGCATCGGGCTGAGCTGTTGACCGTCGCGCGCAAAGATGTAGCCAATTTTCCCCTGGGTGATCGTGACCAGGGGGACGATATGCACCCGGTACTGAATCGGGATCAGATAGTGCAACCCACCGCGCAGCACGTTGGGTTGGAAACCGGCCTCGCCGCTGAGCGCAATAAAGCCCTTCTTCACCGAGCCTTTGCCGCTCCAATGCTTCTCGACGATGCCGATGCGATTGTTAGGAATGTAGCGGATACCTGAGAGCGCCACCCCTAACAAGGCCAATACGATTAACACAAACAGACCAATCAGAATTTCCCATCCCATGGTACACCTCCCTTGGAGTACCTTTAGCCACTAGCGCGTGAAATCACACACTTTGATAACGCATCACGCGCGAAACACCTCAAAATTCTTGCAACAATGTCAGCAACGCTCGATCCAGCTTGTGTCCGCGCCAATCTTCGTAGGCCACATCCGCCCGCCCGGAATCCAGGATGCCAAACGCGCCCCGGAAATTCCACAGCGCGTAGCCGATGTTGTACCCCGTAAGAATGTCCAACACGTCGCGGAGCCAGGCCAGAACAACGGCGTGCGGCGTCTGGTTGAAGGCGCCGCCCTCGCCGCAGTGGACGCCGACGCCCTGCGCCGCCAGATCGGCCCATTGGCGATAGTGCGCTTCCAGCCGCGCCCGATCCCACGGCTCGCCGCCATGCAACGCGCCGGGCCACGTCGGTTCGGGCAGCCCGCCGCTGTCCACCCAACCGGCCTTGTAATGACTCACGCCCATTGGGATGTAGGCCCGGCAGCTCTGCGCCACGCCCAAATCGGCCAGTTCCGGGCAGGGATCGTTGCCCCAGGTCAAGCCGTCAATGAGGATCAGTCGCTCCGGGTCCACGGCGCGAATGGCGGCCACGGCGGCGCGAATCACACGGGCGTGATCCTCGCGCGTCATAAAGTCTGGCGTGGGGTTCTTCGGCTCGTTAATCAGGTTGAAGCTCAATTGCTCTGAGGGTATGCCCTGATAACGCCGCGCAAATGTCTCCCAATGGAAGCAAAACGCATCGAGCGCGGCTCGATCCTTCCACAGATTGAAGGGTTCATCGCGCTCCCCATTGACCGAGTAGCCCGGCCCACGGTGAAAATTCAGGTCAATGTGAATGCCATATTGCTGCCCCAGTCGCAGCACGCGATCCACCTTCTCCAACATCGGCTCGTGGAGTTTGTAGGGATCGCCGTCCTCGATCCACAGCAGATAGCACGCCGGGATGCGGGCGAAGTTGAACCCCCAATCGCGCATCCAGCGGAAATCGTCCTCGCGGAAGTTGCCGTCATTGCGCGTGGTAAACAATTCCAGCAGATTAAAACCGCGCCAACGAGGTAGCACCGTTTGTTTGATGTCAGACATACGCCCTCCTGGTCGCTACTTGTTTTTGAATAAGCTTTCAAGAGATATTGGGCGCAGATAAACGCGGATGAACGCTGTTTTTAAATTATCTGCGTGAACCTGCGAAAACCTACGCCCTCATAGCCTTTTTCATTATTGTGGAACAGCCTTAGAATCTATCCGAAAATTCGTTTTGGCCCACGATTTGCGCCTAAAGGCGCGGTTTGAAGGGCATTTTTTCGTGGGCGGGCGTAGCCCGCCCAAAAAACACCTTCCTGAAAGCGGCTTTAGCCGCAAGACCCGGCGCAGCGGCGCAACGCCGCTATAATTTTCGGATAGGTTCTTAATGAGTAACGAATCATGAGTGACCAGACTCTCTACTCATTTCCCATTACCTATTTCCACTTTTCTGAATAAAAAACGTTGCCACAAGTGCGCGAGGCGGCCTACGTCGGGGATATATTCGGTCACAAACTCAAAATCATAAGTTGCCATAAAAGTTTTCAACGCCTCGGGTTCATAGGCGCGCACAGTCAACAATTCCAAGGATTCTCCCGACTTTAAGGCAACATCTCCCAGAAAACAGGTGAAGGTGAATGCGTCGTGGGCGCGGAAGAAGTAGGCGTAACGCCACGCTTCGAGGTCGGGATCAGGCGTCTCGACGCCATACAATTCCCCGGCCTCCGGCGCAATACAGAGGCGCTCCAACAGGTGGGTAAAAAACAAGGGCATATTCTGGGGCAATTGTAGCAGCCGCGCGCGCAGCGCCTGGTCGCGTTCCGGCTCGCCATATAATGGCACAATGTCCAGGTAAAGGTAATCGCCCGGCGTCAGCAGTGTCTGCAAAATCCCGGCGATCACGGGTTGCTCGAAATTGCCAAACGTCCCCCCCAACATCACATAGAGACGCGCATCAAAGATGCCAAGCAACTCCTCTAGCGTCTGTCGCAACATGGCGGTTGAAAAATCAGCCAGCAGAAACATCCGCGTGAAAGTCTCGTCGGCCAGAGTGCGATCCGCGAGGCGCAACATCGTCCGCGACGAATCCACCCCAAAGTAGGCAAACGGGTATCCCTCTGCGTGGGCCTGGCGCAGCAGCATTTTCTCCGCCCCCGCATTGCCGCAGCCCAAGCTCACAAAAGCCAGCGTCCGATCAGGCTGCCAGAAGGGCTGTTGGGCAAAGAAGGCATACTCATCCTGCCATTTGAGCGCCTTAAAGTCCTCCCCGCGATAGGTGTAAAACGATTCTGCCCCATCCATCAAGTAAAAGAGATTCTGGCGGATCTTCCGCGTGCGTTGAAACTCGGTTAAATAGTCAGTTTCCAGCTCATATTCTGGGGATACTACAATGACCTGTGCCATACCCGCTCCTTGAGGTTCAATCGCTCTGCCGCCGCAGGCGTGATAGCAGACGTCGCAAACCCAACGCAGCCAACAACGTCAACAGTACCGCCACAGCAAAGTTGAGGCGCAGATGCACACCCAGAGACAGTCCAGCCAATATAGCGCCGATCCCCAAGATGAGCGCCAACTGTCCCAAATGCCGCCGCTCCAAGTCATCACTGGCCTCAATGCGCGCCACCAGGTGGCAACGATGGTAAAAATGTTCCATATCCCAGGCCGCCAACAGCGCCAGCGTCCCCACCAGCAGCCAGCCTGATGGTAGATCGGACAGCGCGCCTATCATCACCATCAGCAGGATACCGGTCGCACACAGGTTGCCCAACGATGGCTGCTTACGATAGACGCCCACCAACCACCAGACTCCCAGGGCCAACAGGATCAACACCTGCCCGGTTCTGCCAGATAGAGCGTAAGCCGCCAACGGCGTCCCGGCAGCCAGGGCAATGCAGTATGGCAACAATCGCGGCGTCCACTTCATGATGACACCTCCACAGCGCGGAACCACAACGGCGTCCGTCCGATTGCAGCATAGACCGTCTGCTCAAATGCCTGGTTGACGTCCCAATCCACCACGGGAATGCCGGCGTTGCGCAGTTTGCGCAGCAACAGGGCGCGTTCCAGTTGTGCGAGTCGGACGGCCACCTTCCCCAATTCCTGGTCGGCCAATGTGCGGGACTCAAAGCGCACGGGGTCAGGGCTGACCACCAACATCTGGTAACCGCGCGAACGCAAGCGGCTCAACATCTGTGGGTCCTCCTCACACAGTGGGCTGATGAGGACGAGCTGCGATTTGGCGGCAAAGAGGCGCGTGGGCAAATAATCCAGGCTCTCAAACACCAGGCTGTCGCCGGTTTTGGCCCGGGCCAGTCCCCGCAGGATCTGCTCGCGCTGCACCTTGCCGTAACCGGGGAAAGTCCATTCCAGGCCGCGTCCGTAGACCAACAACGTCACCCGGTTGCCGTCGTTCAAAAACACGCCCGCCAGCGCCGCCGTCGCACGCACACTGTACTCAAACAGCGATTCGCCATTGACGCGATAATCGTTGCGGCGACGCGCGTCCAAGATCAAGCCCACGTCGGCCACGCGCTCCTGCTCAAACTCGTTCGTGAACAGACTACGCGAATGTCGCGCGCTGATGCGCCAGTTGATCCAGCGTTGCGGGTCGCCCGGTTGATACTCACGCACCCCGAAGAAGTCCACGCCAGAACCGCCCGCCCGCGCCGGGATCGGGCCGGCATAACCGCGCGTCTGCAAAGGGCGGATCGGCACACGCCGCAGGCGCAACACCTCCGGCAACACCAGCAGCACTTCCGGCGCCTCCAGACGCGCGCGGCGCCGGAATAACCCCAACGGCTCGGTCGCTACAACATGAATGTTGCGAAACTCATAAGTGCCACGCAGTCCTTTGACCACATAACGCAGGGTCAGGGTTTCACCGGCGGGCAACCGCCCCCCCAACTGGGTCTCTCCTTCGACCAGCGACAGTCCTTCGGGCAACATGTCACTGACCAGGATCTCCGCGAGATGACTGCCGAGGTTCTGAATGACTATCGTGACTTCCACCGGCAGTTCCTGCGACACACATGTTGTGTTCAACGTGCGCGTGACTTGAAGTCGTAGTTCTTCAGGGCTTTGCAGCAACGCCGCCAGGATATAGACAGCCGGCGGGATTGCCAGGGCCACCAGTTCCCCACTAAGGGCAAAGAAAGCAACGATGAGGAACAAGTACAGCCCAATACTCAACAACGACAAACGTTTCACAATCGTCAACCTCAGATCACAGGAACCGGGACCTGCCGCAACACTTCGGTGATAACGTCGGCAGAGGCATGGCGATTCATCCACAAATCCGGTTCAAGAATCAGCCGGTGGGATAAGCCGGGGAAAGCGAACAGTTTGACATCGTCAGGCAGCACGAAAGTGCGACCATGCATCGCGGCCCAGGTGCGCGCGAGCTTCAGCAAGGCCAGAGAACCACGCGGGCTGGCGCCCACTGCAACGTGGCGGTTCTGCCGCGTCCCCTCCACCAACTCGACAATGTAGCGCTCCACGTCGTCGTCCACATGAACGCCTTCGATGGCTTCACGCAGCGCCAACAACGTCTCGGCATCCACTACCTGCTCAAGCGTGAAGGCATCCTGCCGACGTTTGCGCCGCCGCCGCAAGATTTCCTGTTCCTCCGCGGGGGTGGGATACCCTACCGATAACTTCATGATGAAGCGATCCAGTTGCGCTTCCGGCAGGGGAAAGGTGCCCTCGTATTCGATGGGGTTCTGGGTCGCAATAACAATGAAGGGATCGGGCAGCGGCATGGTCTCGCCTTCCAGCGTGACCTGGTATTCCTGCATCGCTTCCAGCAGCGCCGACTGCGTTTTAGGTGAAGCGCGGTTGATCTCATCCGCCAGAATGATGTTAGCAAAAATTGGGCCAGGGCGCAGCACGAACTGGTTTTGTACGCGATCGTAGATATACCCCCCCGTGATATCGCTGGGCAACAGGTCTGGGGTAAATTGAATTCGCTTAAAGGTCAACCCCAGAGCGTTGGCAAAACTGTTGGCGATGAGCGTCTTGGCCAGGCCGGGGTAATCTTCCAACAACACATGTCCCCCCGAGGTTAAAAAGGCCGCCATCACCTTTTCCAACACCTCATGCTTCCCTACGATGGCCTTCTCCACCTCCGCAATGATACGGTTCGTCAAAGGGGCGATTTCAGTGGTTTTCAATGTCATGCACAACCTCCATTTCATTTTCGAGGAATATCAACAACTGTCCCATGTCCACATTTAGAGTGGGCTGCGCGTCACGATTCTGGCGGATCCCCAGTCCCCACAGAAAACGCGCCCACCAGGATTGTGAAGTCGGCGGCTGCGCCGACATCCCGGCTCGCAAGTAGGTGGCGATTTCGGGCGACAGGTTATATTGGCCGCTTTGCAAGCGCTCACGGACTTCACCCGGCGTAATCTTGTCCTCGTAGGAAAGCACGTCGGTCGCCAGCTTGGCCATGTTGCGCGCCATGCCCCACTTTGAATACTGTCCCGTGCCCGCCAACGTCAGCCGCCGCAGCCAAAACGCCACCCGCCCCTCCGGCGGCCCGCCCTCCGGCAACTGTGGGGAGTGAATGATGCGTTTGGCGCCGAATAAACTGGGGTAGACAATGCGGATGAAGAAAAAGATGGCTAAAAACCAGAAAAATGGTTGGGGGATTCCTTCCAGTAAAAAGCGCAGTAGCCACAGAATATACAGAATTGGCAGCACCAGCAGTTTCATAGCCAGGCCGCGTACCAGAAACATCAAAATCAACGCGATGAACACTAGCAGCACAATTGCCAGCGCCCATCGCCGGGGACCTCCTCGCACAACAAATTCAAGCAGCGAACCCGGCGTCAATTTCCAACGGGGTTGCTGAGAAGGGGACGTGAGATTATCCGCACTATGAGACACTTGCACCTCTTATCAGTAGACGGTAGACAGTAGACGGTAGACAGTAGACGGTAGACAGTAGACGGTAGACAGTAGACGGTAGACGGCAGACGGCGCTGTTTGCTTTCTACTGTCTACCCATCACATGTTCCGACAGGCCTCGACGATGGAGGTGAGGCAAACGATCGCTTGATCTTCCTCCTGTTCGCCAGGCATGGCTGCACCATACCGCACTTTCTCGAACAACAAAGTTAATTGATGCACTGAACTTCCAGGCAATCCGTAATGCGCCAGACGCGACTCGAATTCCCTGGGCGTCATCGCGCTGTCACGCTGAATTCCGCGCTGGGTGCGCAACACCTCGCTCATCTCACGGTAGCACCGGATAATGGTATTGCGAAAGTCAGCGCCGGCCTGCAACGCATCCAATGCCGATTGCGCCCCCTGCGCCAATTCATCCATCGGCGTGGTTTTAGGCGTCAGGCGATGGGTCGCCGCCCAGATCAGTCGCGCGAGGCCAAGCACCAACGCCAACGCCAGAACAAAACTGGCAGCCCAGGTCAACCAGGGCGGGGAATTGGTCTCAAATTCTGGGATATCTTCCAGAGATGCTTCGGGCAGAGGGTCTTCCTGCATCGCCATGTTGGAAAGGTCTATCGGCTCTACCATTTGCGTCATAGTTTCCATAAAACTGGAACGCAGCAGCAGCCAGGCCAGGAATATGAAGAGCAATACCCGCAATAACTCGCGCAACATCTGCTTGCGCATGTCGGGAAAAAAGATAATGCCTATGATAAAAAACAGGAGAAGGGATAAAAAGAGAACGGATAGGGTCCGCGCGAGAAGCGCCATATCATTGCCGAAGGGAATCGGCGCGACCGCATCGCCGGTGTGACCGAGATCGCCAAATAGAAGCTGCCACCAAACACTCCAGGGCCAGCCCTCTGACAATTTCAGCTCCGACAGCCCGGCAGCCAGCAGCCACAAAGCCAGCAGAACGCTGCCAACCAGCAACCAGGCGCGCCGCTTTTCACGCTTATTCATTTTGAATTCCTGTGGGTATTCTTAAGCCCTTAGTGAGGCAACTTATGGGGTACATGGACGCTATTTATGTTTGTCACCTGTTGGAGATGTGAACACATTCACAAGTCATTATACTCTACAACGGCCAAACTACCAAACCAAACACCGCCCCAGCAAACTGAGGCGGTGTTTGGGGGGTGGCTCACGTTATTCGACCAATGTTGCCGGCGAATCCACGGGTAGCGGCTCGGCAAGGGGGGGAGCCGGCGGCGCGGGCGCCAAAGCATACGCCAGCACCTCGGTGACATCATCCACCATAATGAATTCCAGATCGGCGCGCACGGTATCCGGGATTTCATCCAGGTCGGCTTCATTCAAACGCGGCATAATGATCTTCTTCAATCCGCAGCGGTGCGCCGCCAGGGATTTATGCTTGAGGCCGCCAATCGGCAGCACCTGGCCCTGCAGCGTCACCTCGCCGGTCATGCCAATATCGGCATTGACGGAGCGCCCGGTCAACAGAGAGACCAGCGCCGTGACCATCGTGATGCCGGCCGAGGGGCCATCCTTGGGGATCGCGCCCGCCGGAACATGCAAATGAATCTTGCCCTTGCACCCATCTTCACAGATCCCCAATTCGCGCCAATGCGCTTCGACGTAACTGAGGGCGATCCGGGCCGACTCGCGCATCACGTCCCCCAATTGACCGGTAAGAATCAGGCTGCCATCGCCGCCAGGCATCCGCGCCGCTTCCACAAACAACACATCGCCGCCGGCAAATGTCACCGATAGCCCGGTCGCCACACCGGGTTTCTCGGTGCGCAAAGCAGCCTCAAAGCGATAGCGTGGCTTGCCCAACAATTCATGCACCCTGGTCGGGTCAATCTGAATAGGCAGCACGGTCTTCTCAGACTGTTCGGCAATACCGGTCGCCACTTTGCGGCAGATTTTCCCAATGGCGCGCTCCAACTGACGCACCCCCGCCTCGCGGGTATAATCCCGGATCATGGTGCGAACGGCCGCTTCGTCAAATACGATCTCTTCCGGCAGCAAGCCATTGACCTCAAGCTGGCGCGGCGTCAGGTATTGATTGGCAATATGCACCTTGTCGTATTCCGTGTAGCCGTCAATTTCAATAATTTCCATGCGATCCAACAACGGCGCGGGAATGGTGGCAGTCGTGTTCGCCGTGCAGATAAACAACACCTTGCTCAGATCGAAATCCACATCCAGATAATGATCGCGGAAAGCGTGATTTTGTTGCGGATCCAGCACTTCCAACAGCGCCGAAGAAGGGTCGCCTCGCCAATCCGCCCCGATTTTGTCCACTTCATCCAGCATGAAGACCGGATTCTTGACTGCGGCCCGCTTGACGGCCTGCATAATGCGCCCCGGCATCGCGCCGATGTAAGTGCGGCGGTGCCCCCGAATTTCGGCCTCGTCGCGCATCCCGCCGAGGCTCATACGGGTAAATTTGCGTCCCAGGGCGCGCGCCACCGACTGGCCCAGGGAGGTCTTGCCCACACCAGGCGGCCCGACCAACGCCAGAATGGCGCCCATTCCTTCCACCTTGCGCCCCTGTAAATCGGCCGATACGGTCTCATCCAGGCCACGCTCCAGGCGGAGCTTGCGCACGGCCAAAAACTCCAGGATGCGTTCCTTTACATCTTTCAGATTATAGTGATCGGCGTCTAACACCTGGCGCGCATTGGCAATATCCAGATTATCTTCAGTCAAAGTCTGCCACGGAATCGCAATCAACCAATCCAGATAGGTTTTAATCACCCAATATTCGGCAGCCTGCGGCGGCATTTTCTCCAACCGTTCCAATTCCCGCAGCGCTACCTCTTTGGCTTCCTCAGATATCCCACATTCTTCGATTTTCTGGCGATACTCATCAGCCTCGCGTTTGCCTTCGTCACCCTCCCCCAACTCCTTGCGGATGGCATCCATCTGTTGGCGCAAATAATACTCGCGTTGCGTCTTCTCGATCTCTTCCTTGGCCTTTTCCTGGATGCGCTGCCCGATCTCCCGCACCTCCAACTCACGGGTGAGGACCTTGACCAGGAATTCCATCTTGTGCATCATGCGATCGGTTTCCAGGAGTTTCTGCCCTTCCTCCATCTCCACCCGCATATTGGACGCGAGCAGATACACCAACAGTCGCAAGTCTTCCAACTGTTGAATAAAACGAATGGCCTCTTCCGGGAATTGGGGGATCAATTCGGCCAGTTGGGTGGCGACTTCCAACAGACTGCGGCGCAACGCCTCCTCAATCACCGAATTTTCCACGATATCAGGAATCAGCTCAATGTGTGCCTTAAGGTATGGGTCTTCCGCCGTCCAATGCACCGCGCGGAAGCGCTCCAACCCCTGAATAAAGACGGTCAGAGTGCCGTCCTCCCCGCGCATCACACGATGCACGATAGCCACCGTTCCCACTGAATGGACTTCATCCGGGTGGGGAATCTCCACCGAAGCATCCTTCATGGCGACCAGTCCAACAATACGACTGCCCCGCTCGACATCCTCAATCAACTGCACCGAACGCGGAATCCCCACGGCCAACGGCATCACAATATAAGGAAAAGCCACCGTATTGCGCAACGGCAAAATCGGCAGTTCCTTAGGAATCCGCCGAATGATTTCGTCAAGATTCTGATCTTGTAAGTTAAACCAGGGTAACATTTTTTCCTCCAACCGTAATACGGGACATGCCCGCCGCTAAACGTATTAGCTTATTGCCAGCATTATAACACGCTTAGATTAGAACCATATCAGAAAACGGGAGTGATGAGGGAGGAATATGGGAACACACTCAGTAGATCGAAAATTTGCGTTCGCAGTGGCAAGGCTCAAGCAACACTGGACGCTGCCAACACCTGCCCCTCCAGCATTTCCACCAGATGGGCGTCGGCCAGGTAACGAGGAATTTTGACCTGGTTGTCATTGCCGCCAGGGTTGCGCACAAACAATGCCTCATGGAGTAGATCAAAGCTGCCTGGCTTTAATACTTTGATCTGGGGCATCCCCACGGACATGGCCCCGCGGAGATGACAAAAAGCGGCGTTGACGTCGCACAAACACCGATCCAGCTCCTGCGCGGTTTCATTCAGCGAGGCCGACGCCGCAGTGGGGGTGTGATTCCCCAATAACTCGACGTAAAGTACATAGCGTCCGGGGCTTTGGGAAACATCTACGGCAAAGGTGTGGTCGCGCATACGCACGTCGCTCCCGGCAAGCCACGCCGCCGCCATGCGTTCCACAGCAGTGTTGAGATGCACCTCGGTGCTCTTCTCGCCAGCCAGGTCCAGTTTGACGGATTTCCTGCACACGAAGAGCAGCTTCGGCGATTGATGGTGGTATCCGACGATTTTGACGATGTCGCCTATCCGATAACGATACAGCCCACTGTAATTCGTCATCACCAGTTCGTAGGATTCTCCCACCGTCAGAGCGTCCGGCAGCACCGTTTGCGGCTGCGCCTGATCCATTTCGGCGACAGGGATAAATTCAAAGTAGGCCGAGTCTGGCAGCAAGATGTATTCGTCGCAATTCGGTTGCAGAGATATTCCGATAGTTCCTTCAGACGCTGCATAGATGGCCCCGCAAAAGGGAACGTCGCCCACATAGGCGCGGATGGCAGGAACATTCACCGCAAAGTTCCCAGTAGTTACGGCGCTAATCCGCGCCATGTGGGGCCAGATGCGCGGCACGATACCCGCAAATCCGCCCGCGGCAGCCTGGCGCAGTTCAGCGGCGCGCGCCGGGTCAGGAGAAAGTTGAGCGGCCAGGCGCGCGCGTAGCTCAGGCGACAGGTTCAGATTCTCGGTCAAGGTTCCCTGTTCTATGTCGCGCACCAGCTCCTCCCAACGTTGCTCCAGGGTCAGCAACCATTGCAACACATAGGAGGCAAACACGGCCACGATATATTGCGCGTTTCGCTCGCGCAATCCGTATAGGGCATGCAAGTAGCGGGCGGTTGCCCTGTCTTTGAGCGTGAAAACGTCGGACGGGGAACACCAGAGGTGCGGTACTATCGCTGCGATACGCTGGACTGCCGACCCTGTAGCGGTACTGACGGGCATTTCTTGCGCAGACGATTGCTCCAAACGGGCATAACTCATCAGCGAAATACCCTTTCCCAAAACACTCTTGGTCTTCAGCGTTTGCCCCGGCGACAACACGCCGGCAAGCATGCCATACAGCATACCGAATCTATTGCCATTGCGCACTTTGGGAATCAACTTCGCCGGGCCGGTAGTGCCAGAGGTGAAAACAAGTCCGACCACCGGTCTGGCCGTCAAGATATTGGCTTCGCCATTCCTTATGCGCCGAATAACGGCTTCGTAATCGCCGTAATGGCTTAGCGGCACGGCGGTCCGATAGTGCTCAGAAACCGCCCCTCCGACCAGGATTTCGTCAAAATGGTGCAAGCGACCGAACTCGGTCTTTTGATTCTCTTGCAAGATGCGCTTCAAGGTGCGCTGTCGGACTGCGCGCGCTCGACGGGTCTGCTGTTCGAGTCTTAACCGAAGGCCATGCCCGACCATGAAAATGATCTGGCGCACAAAAGCGGAAAACCACATGGACAATTTCTCTCTCATGCTATAATTTCCTCAACATTGTCTTTGACTCACGCAACGAGCCTACCCGAGCGTTTTTCGTATGGTTTGGTTGTGCAAGCAATTCGATCTATTCGCTTGCGCGGTTCCGAAACAAAAGGAGGTTTTGGGGACTGAGACATACGCCTATCTGAGATCTGCTGCTAGGGGAAAAACTGCTTAATTACAAAAAAATGGATTGCCCTCCGCGAAATAGAAAGCAACCCGATATTACAGAACGATAACCAATGCGCAACACTACTTCTATATGCCTATTGTGGGCGGCACAGGACTTGAACCTGTGACCTCCTGCGTGTAAAGCAGGCGCTCTGACCAACTGAGCTAGCCGCCCGAACAGGAGACATTATACCACAGGCAAAGCTTGCCGCAAATAAGTATAATCAATGAGGAAATTCTCCGTTGAATCCATTCAATTCAATGGGATTTACGCAAAGAAATGGGACGCCAATGATGAAAATCTTTCAACACAAAGGGCACAGAGGGTCTTCTCTATGCACACTAAGAACCTATCCGAAAATTATAGCGGCGTTGCGCCGCTGTGCCGGGTTTTGCAGCTAAAGCCGCTTTCAGGAAGGTATTTTTTCGTGGGCGGGCTACGCCCGCCCACGAAAAAATACCCTTCGAACCGCGCCTTTAGGCGCAAATCGTGGGCCAAAACGAATTTTCGGATAGATTCTAAGTGCTTTGTGAGTATATACAGATTAAGGAGATAGGATGAATCTGCAATCAAACAAAACTATCACCCCCCTCCCCTGCGCGGAGGTTATCAAAGCCGTCGAACGCCGCACCCCCTCACGCATCCCCCTGGTGCGCGCCAAATGGTGGGGCGAGGGTCTCTGGGAACAATACGGCGAACGGCTCAACGCCTTCGACCGTTACCCGGAAGACGTGGTGCAGTTGTGGATCGAACCGCTGGATTACGACCAGATGGGTCTTTCGTGGGAGATCGATCACGAGGGGGCGCACGACGCACGCATTGTGCTGGACGACTGGGGCAAGCTGGACGAGTTCATCGCCAAGCTGCCCGATCCGGCGACCGATCCGCAGATTGCGTCCCTGGCGGAACAAGCGGAGCAAGCCCATGCACAGGATCGCTACGTCCTGTTCTCGTTCTGGCGGTTGTTCTTCGAGCGCCCGTGGAGCATCAGAGGCATGACGAATCTGCTTATGGACTACTACACTGCACCCGCCGAAATCCACCGCCTGCACGACGCCCTCTGTACCCTGTACTGCGGCTACATCGAACAGGCCATCCGCGTGCTGAAACCCCACGGCTTCTGGACGAGCGACGACCTGGGCCACCAGAAACAGCCCTTCATGCGCCCGCGTACCTTCCGCGAGTACCTCAAACCCTATTACGTCCGCATCGGCGAGACGCTGCGCCGCCACAACCTGCACTGGTGGTTGCACTCCTGCGGGAACAATACGCCCCTGCTGCCCGATTTGATCGAGGCGGGTGTGGATGTGTTCCACCCCGTGCAGAAGCACACGATGGACGAGGTCGCCGTTGCCCGCGAGTTTGGCGACCGGCTCACATTCCTGGCGGGTATTGACGTGCAGCACGTCCTTCAGGAGCAGTCGCCCGACGCGGTGCGCGCCGAAGTCCGCTTCCTCATAGATACCTTCGACCGCCCTGACGGCGGAATGTGCCTCGCCGCCGGCAACGGCATCGTGGCGGGGACGCCCTTTGAAAACATCGAGGCGTTTTTGGATGAAGCAGCGCGCTATGGGACGGCGCACCGGCAGCAATTTGCGTAATTTTAAGAGACTATCCGAGCACAGGAAAATTTGATATGAAAACAACAGTCTCGTACGATCCAGAAAGAGTATTAGCGACAGAAGAAAGCAAACTAAAAAGCAAATTGAGGGACAAACAAAGCCTTAAAGAATACGCAGTAGCTATACTGATCGCTATTGCGTACTATGTCATTGCCAGCTTCTTTGGAGAGGATTCTTCAGTTACAGGAGCAATAACTTGGATGATGCTATGGATATTGCTTTGTCAGATAACTGATTTAGAACGCAAAAATGCTGCACTAGAAAGGAAGCTCAACGAATTGGAAAAAAGCCTGGAGTGCGAACACTAAACACCTCCGGTAAAATCACGTAGCCATCCTCCACCCCGGTCGCCGGGAGCCGCTCTCCTGTTTCCGGGCGATACCAACCCACGGCAAGGCGATAATCGCCTGCCGGGAGATTCCACAGGCGCAGCGTCGCAGTGTCGTGGATGCGCTGCCCGGCTTGCCAACCGCTCGTGGGACACGCCCAGGCGCACGGGATGGCGTCGTATTGCCCAACTAACGCACCATCGGCATCCAACAAGTGGACGAACAGCTTGTAATCAGCGCCGGGCGCGCGCAGGACATCCCATTCCAGGGCAAGCTCCAGCAACGCGCCTTCCGTGCGCCAGTGGTAGCCCGCCAGCGCGATGGTATCGGCAAACATCACGCCACCAGATATGGGCCGAGTATAGCGCGCGCCGTCCGCCGCAACGAACCAATGCTCCGGCGGACGATAGGACGCTCCCGCACAAGTGAAGCTCCATTGATAATCGCCCGGCGGAGCGTCCACCCGCACACTAAGTTCCCGCACCGCCAGGTCGCCGGCCTTGAGTGAAAAGCCCCCCCACTCCACGGCGGCGGTGTACACCGGCGAAGCCGCTTCTCCTGCCAGCGCCAACGTGCAAACTGGTAATACCGGCAGATCGCGCCAAACCCGCGCTACAATCTGAAAGCGCCACACGCCATCGGCATCAGGCTGAACATCGAAGCGGATTAGCGACAGGTCGTTGGAAAGAATCATAGGGAAGCCATCGTAGGTCACGGTCAGCGGCGCGGTGAGGTCGTAGACGGCCAACGTCTCATCCTCGTAGACGGGCGCGAGCGGCAGGATGCGCCGGAAGTGAGCGTCCGCCGCCGCGTCCATAGTGGGCTTGTGGACGAGGACGTAGCGCACGCCGAGGTCGGCCAGTTCCCGGATCGCCGCGCCCACATCCTCCGGCGGGATGGCTTGTGCGGCGATGGCGTCGCCGGGCAGCAGGAGCGGCTTCCCCTTGAGGTTGCTCTGATACAACGCACGGATCAGCGAATTGGACGTGATCAGCGTGTACAATTCCGGCGTGTAGCGCGAAACGTGCCCTTCCACCGTCGGCCTGCCGTGCAACGTCTGGTAATACAGCCACAACTTGGCCTCGTTGTACCCCATCGGGTAATCCAGCACCGCGTACTCCTCCCCATCCGCCGCCATCTGTGCGTAGAAGGGAGAAGCCGGCAGCAACTCCCAGCGCGGCAGCGGCAGGCAGAGGTATTCCGCCAGCAGCAGCAGGCCGAGAGGCAGCAACGCCCAGCGCCGCCGCAGCCGCGCCGCGCCATACCCCGCCAGCGCCGCCAACGAAAACACCGTCAGCGCGTTCAGCCGGTCGGGCGAGCGCAGCGTGGAGAAAGGGAATATGTCCGCGAGCCAACGGTAAGGCAAGCGGATCAGCGGATAAAGCGTCCCGTTCACCCGCAGCGCACTTCCGGCAGACAACAACAGCCACAAGAGCAAGGTGAGCAGCCAGAAAACCCATTCGTCAACGGATTTAACGGATTCAACGGATTTTTTCCGTCTCCATCCGCTCAATCCGTTGAATCCGTTGAGAAAAATTGCCAGGAAAAGGACCCCATATCCCAGGTATGGCATGTACGCCCGGTTGGCGATGAATCGCTCGTAAATCGGCTGAACCTGATCGCCCCACAGTGGGTGATATGTGGGCGGCACCAGGTAGGCCAGCAGATCAGTCTGGTGGCTCACGCCTTCGTTGAAGCCCTCCGTCCAACCGCTTTTCCAGGCGCGGGCAATGGGGATGAGCAGCGGCGCGCTCAACAGCCCGGCGACCGCCGCCACCACCAGCAGTCGCTTGCCCAGCTCCATCCAGCGGGAAAGCGCGCGCGGCGAACGCACCAGCAGCCATCCTACGTACCCCACCGTCCACAGCGCCAGCATCACGGCGAGTTGCAGCCCGGTCCACAACGTGAGCGCGGCGAAGATGCCGGCAGCTAAAGCATATCCATTCTTTCTCAACGGATTGAACGAATTGAAACGGATTTTCCGTTTGTCAGAATCTATACCGTTCTCTGAATCGTTTTTTCTGTCAGCAGATTGAGCAGATTGAGCGGATTTTGGACTTAATCTGCTTAATCTGCTGACAAAATTTAACTTCAAAGACGCAGGCTGATAAATCTGAAGCGCGCGGCGCAGCATCAAGGCATACCAGGGCCACCACTGAATGAAGCCGAGGTGCGCGTGGGAAAGCGCCTGGGTGAGGTGGTACGGCGCGAAGGTGAACACGAAGCCCGCGACGAGCGCGCCCGCCGAGTTGCGCGTCAGATCGTAGGTCAGCCAGAACATCCCCCCCGCGCCGATCCACAACCCGGCGAGCCACACAAGGTTGGACGCCGCCACCGGCCCGACCACCGGCCGCAAGGGCAGCGCCAACAGCGAACTGAGGAACGAGTTGGAGTGCGCAACCAGGCTCGCGCCCTGGGGGAAAAAGGCATAAGGGGTAAACAGCACCGGCTGGCCCGTGGTGAGCGCCTTCGCCAGCCACCAATCGTTCCAATAGAAAATCCAGTTGTCCACGTTGTTGCCGATAAGATGGGTGGACAACGTCAGCGGCGCGGGCAAGGTCATCCATCCGACCAACAGGCCAAAGAACAAGCCCACCGCGCCCCATCGCTGCCAGTTCTGTCGCGTCTTCATCGCGGCGCATTATCGCATGGGTGAAGCCGGGAGTCAACTTGTCATTCATAGCGCTCTTGGGTATAGTACGTAAAACATAAAACGTGAAGCTTTCACAGTAAAATCATCACGTTTCACGTGTCACGTTTCAGAAATCCCTTTCAGGAAAACTATGATGCGCTTACGCAAATTTGGCTGGCTGCTCTTGCTCATCGCGGCGGGCGTCGCCTACTGGCTTCTCCCCATTCGCGGGCAGGTGATCATCACGCCGGGGGAAGTGGCGGACTGGCCCTGGCCGCGCCTCCGTCTGGAGCCGACCACGCCGCAGCCCGGCGACCGGGTGGAGGTGATGCTCACCGACGTGACGCCGTGGACTTTCGTGACGCTAACGGTGGACGGCGTCCCGGCACAGGCGCAGGGACAGGCCGTCCGCAGCGGCGTTGTCTGGACGTGGCGCTGGACATATACCGCGCCCGCCGCGCCCGCCGAGGTGATCTTCTATCACGATTGTCACACCGGCTGCGTGGAGCGAGGCCGCTTCCCGCTGGGCGATCCGACGCCATCCCCCCGCCCGGCAACCACGCCGACGAAGCTTGGCCTAGTGATGCCCAGTCTCACCCGCGATTGGCACGGGCGCAGCGGCTGGGCCGTCGAAATCACCTACGCCCGCCGCGCCGAGGAGCCGTATTGGGGCGTGGACGATCTGGCGGCGCGGATTACGGCGCATCACGCCCAGGGATTGCGCGTCCTCGTGCGCGTGGATTATGACCAGGAACAAAGCCTTCCGCCGACGGGCGACTACGTCGCCCTGACCGAGTACCTGGAATACCTGCGCCGCCTGTCGCGCGACGCGCGCCTGCGCGAAGTCTACGGCTACGTGCTGGGCGCCGATTACAACACGGCGGAGGCAAACGGGTTGGCGGCAGGAAGGCCGGTCACGCCGGAGTGGTACGCCCGCCTCTGCAACGGCTATGGCGAGGACGTCAGCCACAGCGACAACGCCGTGCAAATCGTGCGGGCCGAAAATCCGCGTGTCCGCGTCATCGTCGGCCCGTTGCAGCCGTGGAGCGCCGATCAGGATGGTGCGCTGCCCTACACCATCAACCAGCCCTGGCTCAACGCCATGAACACCCTCGTCGCGCGGCTGGACGAAACCGCGCGCGCCAAAGCCGCTGCCGGCATCCCGCTGTCCGCGCCGGATGGCTTCGACGTGCAGGCGCCGGGCGCGCCGGATGCGCCGGAGATGGCGGGCACGCTCCGGGCCGACGAGCCGTCCGCCGAACTGCGCCGCGCGGTGTGGGGCGGCGCGCGGGCGGGCTTCGGCGTCTACCGGGACTGGCTGGACATCATCAACGCCTATCCGAGCACGCGCGGGCTGCCGGTCTACATCATCTCCACCAACACCTACGACCGCGCGGCGGGTATTCCGCCGGCGCAAAATTACCCCAAAGGCTGGCTCACCACCGCGCTGGACGTGGTCAACACCGAGCCGCAGATCGCGGCGCTGTGTTGGTTCCTCGACAATTTCCCGCACGGCGACCAGTGGGATTGGTTCAGCCTGACGCAGCGCCCCGGCCGGCTGGTGGACGCGGCGGAAGAGTTAGAGGCGTTGTTGCGGGGAGAAAATTAACGCAAAGACGCAAAGACGCAGAGTAAGGAATTATTCTTTGCGTCTTTGCGTTGAAAAACGAGCTAGAAATGCAAAAGTATCAACCACTCTTCACGGCAATGCCGTAACCCACCGCCAATGCCACAAAGGCCGCCATTTCGTCCTTGGTGGGCGTGGGCAGGTCTTTGGCTTTGTAATCCAGGCCCAGACTGCGGTACTTGTCGCCAGCGAGGCGGTGGAAGGGGAGCAGCTCGAGGCGCGGCGGGGGCGCAGGGCTGCCACTCTGCGCGCGCAGTTCCGCAAGATCGCGGATGTACGCTGCAATCGCGCCGATCTCCTCCGGCGTGGCGTTCACGGTCGGCACGACGGGGGTACGGAACACCACCGGCTTATTCGTCGCCATCAGCCGCCGGTGATTGTCGAGGATGCGCTCGTTGGGAACGCCGGTGATAGCGCGGTGCTTTTCCGAATCCATGTGCTTGATGTCGGTCATCACGAAGTCGGTCACTTCGAGCAGTTTTTCCAGCCACTCCCAGGCGTAGTTGGCGTCGGTTTCGATGACGGTGTGGACGCCCCCAGCTTTGCTGCGCGCCAGGATTGCGTAGGAAAAGTCCAGTTGCAGCGCGGGTTCGCCGCCGGAGAGGGTCACGCCGCCGCCGGACGTGGCGTAGAAGGGGCGGTCGGCCAGGACTTCGGCCAACACATCGTCCACACTCATCGTTTTGCCGGTGAAGACGAGCGCCTCGGCATAGCACGTCTCCGCGCACTTGCCGCAGGCCACGCACTTGTCGCGGTCGTACACTTTCGCACCGTCCACCATCCCATGCGCGCCCTGCGGACACACGCCCAGGCACGCCCCACAGCCGATGCACTTGGATGGAAACACCTGGATTTCCGGTTTGGGCGACCAGGTCTCCGGGTTGTGACACCAGAAACAGCGCAGATTGCAGCCCTTAAGAAAGACGGTCGTGCGGATGCCAGGGCCGTCGTGGAGGGAAAACCGTTGGATGTTCGTGACAATACCTTGCATAGCCTGCCCAATTCCTCGCCTGAAAAAGTGTGATACGCGCGCTCAACCGATTGCTCATCGCGCCAGCGAGCCTATTTTACACCTCTTGGGGAATTGCCTACATCCCCCTTCAATGCTATGATAGCCTCATACTTTACCTTGACCTATAACGAAGGCATTGATGAACCCTAAACCCGATAGATACAAATGGAACGCCCACAGCATCCAGGCCTTGCGCCGCCACATGGGGCTGTCACAGCAAGAGATGGCCGCCGAATTGGGCATCCGCCAGCAAACCGTCAGCGAGTGGGAGACTGACCGTTACCGTCCCCGCGGCGGGATGATCACACTGCTGACGATGGTGGCAGAGCGCGTCAGCTTTCTCCCGACGGACGCCGCGCCGGACGCTTCCGGCGACTGGCCGGAACAACCTATCACGCGGCTCGCGCTCAAGCCGCGTGCGACAAGCGCCTTGCAGCAATCCGGCTTGCACACCGTCGCGGCAGTCGTCGCGCGGTGGCGCGAAAACCGGCAGGGATTGCTGGATATTCCCGACTTTGGCGAGCGTTCACTGCAAGACCTGGAACGGAAACTGCGCGACCTGGGGTTGATTTACTGATGCTTGACAAGAAACACGTTTGCGTGTAGAATATTCCTAATCCAATTGTCAGGGATTTTGTTTTTATCTTCACTACACGCTAACGTGTATCAATCAAAGGAGGCCGCACATGGGTACTTATGGGTTGAAAGGCGCCATCCAGGCATGGGATATGGGCAAACTGACCACGGAACAAGCCATCGGGCAAATCCTGCTGCTGCTGACGGAGCTGCACGAGCGGATCACGGCTTTGGAAAAAGAGGCGCGCGCCCAAACGAAACGTACCCCACCCCCACCCACCACGCCACCGCCACAAATTGCGGCATAAAAGCAAAGGCGCAAAACGTAGATTCATCACAATGTTACTCGGCAAGATTGGCGTAATCCACGAGCATCTTTCAGGGACACGGGTTGGACGGGCTGAACGGCTCACACAGATAATTTTTAGGATTTAATCCGTGTTCATCCGTCTGATCCGTTCAATCCGTGTGCAAAATTCAGATTGTGGCTCAGCCGCCTTCTGGCCCACGCTTTGCGTCACGATAGGCCGGGGACGCCGTTGACGGTGCCGAGGGCGATGAAACGCAGGCTGCTCATCACGCCGATGACAGCGAGGGCGAAGACGAAGCCCCAGACCAGAGGCAACCAGGCCGTCCGCCAGCCGGTGAAGGCGCGGTCGCGGCCCAGGAGCATCACAAAGATCATTGCGCCAAGCGTGACGAACATCGTCAGCACTCCCCACGCGCTGTAAAGAGAAACGGGATAGAGCAGCCAGGGTTCCAACATAAGGATAAGAGCCGCCAGCGCAACCTCGATCACGACTAGCAACGCCAATTCATGCCACGAGCGCAGCACGCGGGACTCATCGCCATCGGCCCAGAAGGTCTGGTTGAAGGCCGGCGCGAGGATGGCGCTCATCCCCGCCCCCATCAGCACGCCGGAAAGCAAGCGCAGCCACGGTTGCGGCGCGTACCCCAGAATTCCTTCCGGGCGATTGAGCAACATCGTGGTGTACGAGTTGAAGCCGTCCAGCCCCCACACGGCGGCAAATCCGGCAAAGACGAGCAGCATCGTCCAACGGGGAAAACCGCGCGCTGTCCGTCGCCGCCAGAGTCCCCATTGCAGCAACAGTCCCGTCAGTGCGCCGGGAAATGTCCCGGTGCAACGCTGGCACAGCGGCAGTTGGTGCTCGTGAATGAAGAAAGAGTGCGACGCGATACGATGACACACCGCCGACGCGATGACATCAATCTTGGCGAGCAAGCCCGGGGGCGTCAGGGCCAAGAAAGCAATGCTCCCCGCCACGGCAAGGAGCAGGCCGGCCCAGACCCAAAACGGGGCAAAATCGGCCCGGCGGGATTCCGGCGCAACGGGAGGGGTATCCAAGGGGGCGTTCATCATCCTGTCCGTAGCTCCGGCGGCAGATAGTCCATCTGATTAACTACAAAAAGTGACCAGGTGTCACGCCATCGTGAGTGGGTCCACTCCAGTTGATTCAATGCGGCATTAAACGGATACACGCCCAGCGTATCCGACCCCAACGCAATGCGCAATATCGTGCCAATGCTGCCGCCGTGCGCCACGACCAGCACCGTGCGTTCGCCATCCAGATACGCGGCGACGATACGCTGCATCGCACCCAACACCTGCGCTCGAAAGCGGCCATATCCCGGCGATAACGCCGCCGCCGGCGACATATCCCACATCGAAACCGGCGCGGGCGCCCAACCATTTTCCCAATCCTCAAATTCGCACAGGCCCGGCTCGACCTCTGGCGTCATATTCAGATACGAGGCCACGATTTCCGCCGTGCGCCGCGCGCGCTGCAACGGGCTGGCATAAATCGCATCTGGCCGGCCATTCTGCGCCAGATATTGCCCCAGATAATGCGCCTGCGTCTCACCAAGCGGCGTCAAGGGAGCATCCTTGCCCGCGCTTTCACCTTCCACCTGCCATACCGATTGTCCATGTCGCGCCAGTAATAGTTTCATAAGTGGCGATTATAATAGGGGAGGCGTAAGAAGCAAGGGTGGCGGATCGGCAGATCGGCGAATTGCGAATTACTCATTTCCCATTTCTCGAAAGGACTATGTATGGACATCATCACAGAACTGTTACAAGCCATTGCGCCCAACGCAGCGCGGGCGAAGCCGGTAGATGTGCGCATTGGCGCGCATTGGAGCATCACAACCTTTGAAGTGGATAAACGGCTGCGGGCGGGGTTGTCTTCGACGTTGGGCGGCGGAGATGACCATCATCATGGCGGCGGATGGCCGGTGCGCGACGCCGGGCGGCTGCTGGATGCGGATGCGGCGACACTGGCCGCGCTGGCCCGCTCAGACAGCACGCAGGAGGCAAGCGTGGGCTTCGCCGCGATCAACGCGCTGCTGGATGTGGACGAGGCTGCCTGCGAAGAGCTTAACGCCGCCGACCTCCTCGCCGAGCAGGGCGCCGGGCGCAAAGTGGCGGTGGTTGGGCACTTTCCCTTCATCCCACACCTGCGCGAGATCGCCGAGACGCTGTGGGTACTGGAATTGCATCCGCGCGCGGGCGATCTGCCGGCCGACTGCGCCGCCGAGGTGCTGCCGCAGGCCGATGTGGTCGCGCTCACCGGTACGTCGCTGCTCAACCACACATTTGACGCCCTGATCGCGCTGTGCCGCCCGGACGCTTACGTGGTGATGCTCGGTGGGACGACGCCGCTTTCGCCGGTACTCTTCGACGCCGGCGTGAACGTCATTGCAGGAACACTCGTCGTAGATCCTGGTTTGGCCGTTCTCGCCGTGAGCCAGGGCGCCACGTTCAAACAGATTCCGGGGAAGCGGTTGGTGGTGCTCAGAAGTTAGGAGTGAGGAGTGAGGAGTGAGGAGCAAGACAACTCGCAACTCCTAACTCCTAACTCCCAACTCGCAACTCCTCACTCGTGAATAAACGGCACAAACGCGACGCCGCCCATGTCTACACGCTCGATGCGGTCGCCGTGTTTGATGAATTTCCACAGGGTTTGATAGCCATGCGGCGGGCCGACGGGGATGACGAGCCGGCCGCCTTCGGCCAGTTGCGCCCACAGGGGTTCGGGGACTTCGGCAGGGGCCGCTGTGACGAGGATGCCGTCGTAAGGCGCGAACTCCGACCAGCCGACGTAGCCATCATCGAGTTTGCAGTGGACAGTGTAACCAAGCGCGTCCAGTCGCGCCCGCGCCGCCTCATAGAGCGCGGGGATGCGCTCCACCGTGTATACATCCAGCCCCATGGCGGCGAGAAGGGCGGCCTGATAGCCGGAGCCGGTGCCCAGCTCCAGCACGCGCTCGCCAGATTTGAGCGACAGAGCTTCCGTCATCAGCGCCACGATGTAGGGCTGCGAGATCGTCTGCCCATACCCGATGGGTAGCGGGTAGTCGCCATAAGCATCGCAGCGATGCGTCTCCGGCACGAAGGCATCGCGAGGAACCCGGGTGAGCGCGTCCAATACAAGCGTGTCGCGCACGCCCCGTCGGCGGATGAGTGCGACCATTTCCTCATGCGACATAGCGGCTCCTCTTATCGCCCGTTGTAGCAAAGTGATGAAACGTGAGGGGTGAGGATTTCAGGCAGGGATACTCTCATTATAACTCAGGTTTACGCCCTTATGACACATTTGAACCAGGATTTATGCAAATCCACTCCACAGTTACCCCTGGATGCTAGGGCTTACATAGAGTCTCTTCGCATAAGCGCAAATGCCCCACCGCATCGGTGAAGTCCCACCCTTGACTGAGAAGTGTCACCCCGATTTGATCGTAGCCTGCGCTCACTGCCGCCTCGGGGACGGCGACGCAATAGCGATTCAGGTATTCCGGCTGCAAGGGCGCGGGCGGAATTGACTGTTGGGCGATAAGGTCACTTCCCTCGTAGTAGAAGAGAGCAACGGCATCGGTATGATACAGGCTCACCTCAACGTAAGGAGCGTGCTGTGCGCCTGGCAGCGCAATCAACAGGCCGCCGGCGTTGAGGGTGAAGACTTCGTCCCACTGAACGGCGCCCTCTTTTATCGCGCTCATCTCTTGCAATGGCAGCCGCGAGGCATAATAGCTGTAAAACGCTTTGTCAATCAGGCGCTCGTACTGCCCGGTGTTCATCTTCCAAATCGCCTCCCAACGCCCCGGCGCAAACAGGCTCCCGCGCGTGATCAGCGTCAGTTGGTCGTAAAACCGCGCCAGGTTCGGGTCGGCGATGAGGGCTTCGCCCCGTTCCAGGGATGCCAGGTAGCCTTCCGGGAAAACCCGGCGGAAGTGCCCGATGCGCCAGGGCTGTTTGACGACGGGCAGCCGCGCCAAAAGCGGATCGGCCAGGGCGTTGTCATCCACAATGTGAACGCTAGGGCCGGCGTAGAAGCCGATAAAGCCGATGGCGCCGCGCGAAAAGACGCGGGGGCCGTCGGTGCGGCGGTTGCGCCCTTCAACGGCCCAGGGGTGATTGGGCATCTGCACGTCACGCGCCAGGGTGAGCAGGCTGGTGGCCTGGTAATACACGCCGCGCTCGTCGCCGACGCCCTGATTGCCCGCGAAAGCGTCGCCGGAGAGACCGTAAGCGCCGTCGCTGATCAGGGTGGGGAAGGGGGACAGCAACCCCACCAGGAAAATGAGGGCGAAGGGCAGGTATTTAACCGAGAGGTTTTCCATAAACTCGCTTTGCCCCAGCAAGATGACGGCGAAGAACAGCGGGGCGGTGAGAAAGCGCCCGCTCATAAAATCGCCGCCGACCCACACCACGTAGGCAACGTACAGGAGGATGCCCAGCGCCGCGATCCAATCGCGCGTGACGCGCCGCTTAACCGTCGCCAGCAGCGCAAACGCTATGCCGGTCAGGGTCAGCGGATCCCAGTTGAGCGAGTTGAGCAGGTAGATGAGGCCCTGCTTGATCAACTCATCGTGGGGGATTCCCGTGTTGAGCTTGGCGTAGTAGGTGTTGGGCAAAGCGAAGCCGTAGTAGACGATGGAAAAGGCTTCCCACAGCACGAGGGGCAAAAACCCTGCGCCCAGGGCCAGCCAGCCGCGCCAACTCTTGGTTTTCAACCCGGCATAGATCAGCGCGGGTGCAAAAATCAGCAACAGGTCCAGGCGAGTCAACATGCCCAATGCCGCGAAAAGCGCCAGCTTGCTCAAAGTTTTCGGGTCAAAGGTTTCCGCGCGAAGGTAGACCCACAGGAACAGCGCGATGAGGAGGTGCGTCAACGGGTTTTCCAGTCCCGACGTGGAATAATCCACGAAAGCCTTCGACAGCAGCAACAACGAGCCGCCCAGCAGCAGCGTCCAGGGCGAGCGCGCCGTTTTTGCCGCCCACAGCAGGGCGGCGCACGAGACGCCGATGGAGACGATGTGCAGCGTGAAAAAGGCCTCGCGGGTGAAGAAATAGAAAAATGCCAGGACGAACATCCACAATGGATGCGTGTACGCCTGCACCCGCTCGTTGACGTTCCAGGTCAGCCCGTAGCCGTGGACGAAATTGTCCACCGTGCGGAGCGTGATGTAAGCGTCATCGCACAACCAGGCGGTTCTGACCAGCAGCGCGACCCACACCACCAGCAACAACCACGCGACCAGGGTTTGAGAACGTCTGGCCGACTTCTGCCCCTCGGCACAGTTTGTCATGGGTTCACCTTCAAACATAGTCTGATAGTCGTTAGTCAGATAGTCTGATAGCCATAGGACTTACGCAAGGATGGCGCTTTTGCACCGCAAAGCACGCTGAGGCCGCTGAGACCCTATAAAAATCTCTGCGTGCTCTGCGTCCTCTGCGGTAAATTCTCGCTCGTTTGCGTGAGTCTTTCTCTCCCACATGTAAATTTTATTACGGGCAGTTCAGGGGTCAAGAACGGGGGGCGTTTTATGTTCTGCCCCGTGCGATAGTCCCGGTTGCTCTTGTCCCTTCGCCGTTATAAAGGTATAATGAATTCAGTTCGTCCATTGGCAGATTTTCTGACCGGGTGCGCCGTTGAACCTTCCATTGCCACTCACTCAAATCATTGCGCAGACACACCTGTTCACCGATGCGGTGGACTATATCATGGTGCGCATTCCGGCAGAATCGGCGGCGCAGGTGTTGGCGGCCTGGGGGACGGAGGCGGGGATGGCGGCGTTGGTTCGGGATAAGGACGAAACGTCGCTGCTGGTGGCGCAGTCGGTGTGGGAGCACAGCCCATTGGCTCGTAAAGCGTGGCCTGTCTCACCAATTTACCGCTTGATCACGCTGGATACCCCGCTGGATTTCAGCGTCGTCGGTTATCTGGCCGCGTGGACGGCCGTGCTGGCCGAAGCGGGTATCAGTATCCTGGCCCTCTCAACTTTTTCCAGGGATCATCTTTTCGTCCCGGCGGGAGATTTCGACCGGGCCTGGGCCTTGTTAACAGACCTTATCCAATCCTATGCCTAACGACCGGTTTCCGGTTACTCATTTCTCATTACCCTTTACTTTGTCAATCTGACAGGTGGAGCGTGCGTTGAGCAGCGTAAACTTTCTTCTCGGCAAAACACTGGGGAAATATCAGGTACTAGAGCATGTCGGACACGGCGGCATGGCCGAGGTGTACAAAGGCCAGCACGTCCAACTGGATCGCATGGTGGCCGTCAAAGTGCTGCACCCCTTTCTGGCGGATGAGGAAGGCTTCGTCGTGCGCTTCCAGCGGGAGGCCCGCATCGTCGCCACCCTGCGCCATCCCAACATCGTCCAGGTCTACGACTTCGATTACAACGACGAACTCAACATCTACTACATGGTGATGGAGTTCATTGACGGGCCGACCCTCAAAAACATCCTGACCGAGGGCCTGTTGCCGCAAGAGGACGTCATGCGCTTTGGCGCGGCGATTGCCGACGCGATGGCCTATGCCCACAAGCGCGGCATGGTTCACCGCGATATTAAACCCGCCAACATTATGTTCACCGGCGATCACCAGCCGGTGCTCACCGATTTCGGCATTGCAAAGATGTTGACTCTCTCCGGTCTGACCGCCAGCGGCGCAATGGTGGGGACGCCGGCCTACATGGCCCCCGAAGTCGGGATGGGAAAACCCGGCACAGCCAGCACCGACATCTACTCACTGGGCGTAGTCCTGTA